>CAYNBI010000070.1:0-20200 GCA_964395315.1 uncultured Chromatiaceae bacterium
GGCTGCTCGGCGCTCGGCACGTGCACGGTGATCCAGAGCTCGCCCTGGGACATGTCGGTGCTGATGATCGAGAGGTCGCCCGCGCGCACGCCGCCGCCCAACTGGCTGGCCAGGGCCTGGGTGCAGGCGCGCTCGGCGGCGTTCTCGGGGGCACGGGCGCCCGAGTGTGCCGCGGTGGAGGAGCGGCTCCCTCCGGTGCTTTCGACGCAGCCGGTGAGCAATGCGCCGCCGAGCAGCGCGGCTGTCATGGAGAGTTGGATTGTGGTTCGCATGGGCATGATCACCTTAATAGCGTAATTTCTGTTGATGGATCGGAGGCTAGGGGGGTAGGGCAATCGAGCGGAAAGCGAGCCTGGCCCCTTTTCCGTTTCGCATAAGCGGCGGTGCATCGGTGCGTCGCTGACCTGATCAGGGTTCCCTATTCTTGGTCGTTGTCTTCCCTGCGGCAGCGACAGCGAACGGCTGTGGCGGTGGCCCGTTCCCATCGTTGTGTCCCTCCACGGAGCATGCACAATAGCGATCGGAAAAAGGGTTTGAAATCCGTTTTTTAGCGTACAGAATTTTCCGTACGGGATTCCCGGACAGGCGGTCTTCGGCGCGGACTCGGGTCGGGCAACGTCGAGCGGACAGGGCTTCGGATCGTCCGCCTGTCCTGCCCAAGCCTGCATCGCGTGTAAGGGAATTCCGGACAGAGCGCGCCGACTGATGTGGTGTAATTGCCGGACGGGCGAGACTCTTTTTTTCGGTTGTTGTTCGAGATGGACGGTTCGACAGATGTGGGGTTCTCTGCGTGGCCGCGGCGGGTGGCTGGTCCCGGTCCGCATGCGACCGGCGTGTTTCGGTTGTGCGGTTGGGTGCTGTCGTGCCTCGCCACCTTTGCGCCTGCCGCCATCGCGGGCGCCGCCGGGGAGCGCGACCTGCTGGCCTTGCCCTTCGCGGACCTGCTTCAAGTGCAGATCCGCTCCGCCGGCAAGCGCGAGGAGCAGATCCGCGATATCCCGGCCAGCGTGACCATCCTCACCCGCGAGGAGATCCAGCGTTACGGGTGGGTCACCTTCGAGGAGCTGCTGCGCAACGTGCCGGGATTCTTCATCCTGGACACCATCGACGAGCGCTTAATCGGCAGCCGCGGGACCGTGGGCGGGGGCGTCCAGCTCCTGGTCAACGGGGTCCCTCAGCACCAGACCCGGCAGAAGGCGCTGACCATCCCCGAGATCGCCCAGATGAACATCCCGGTGGAGTCCATCGACCGCGTCGAGGTGATCCGCGGGCCGATGTCGGTCATCTACGGCAACAACGCCTTTCTCGGCGTGATCAACGTGGTGACCAACGAGATCGGACGCAACGGTCCGCGGGTCTCTGCGAGCTACGGCAGCCGCGACAGCGGCCGACTGTTTGCGCGCCTCGGGACGGAGGGCGATCGCGGGTTCGTCGTGCTCAATGCCGGCGGCTACCGAACGGACGGTCTCGACGCCGATTACGCGGACATGATGGGCCCCGATCAGCTCGCGGGGCTGGTTCCGGGCAT
This sequence comes from uncultured Chromatiaceae bacterium, assembly GCA_964395315.1. Classification (GTDB taxonomy): domain Bacteria; phylum Pseudomonadota; class Gammaproteobacteria; order Chromatiales; family Chromatiaceae; genus CAVORB01. The sequence goes on from CAYNBI010000070.1 coordinate 1,529, forward strand.
GCATTCGAGCCTGGACGGGGACGTGCCCCAGCGGGATGTGAGCCTGGACCTGTCCGCGGGCTGGGGCGAATGGACGGCGGACCTGCGCTACACGGAGAAGGACTACGGTGTCTATCTCTTCACGCCGAGCTTCGATGACGGGAACCAGGCGCGGCTGACCACCTGGCACGCGGCGCTCGGTTGGGAGCATGCCATTGCGGAGAACCTGGGCCTGCGCGCCAGCGCGGTCGTCAGCGAAGAGCGCGTCAACCTCTACGAGATCGATTTCATCTCTCCCGCCATCGACGGCGGTCAGCAAATGCACTACCGGCGCTGGGACCTGGAGCTGGACCTCGTCTGGGACCCGCAGCCAGACCTCAACCTGCTCGCCGGGTACCGGTTCCGGCGGGTTGACGACGTGGAGAACGCCGCCACCATACCGCCTCTGGCCGACCAGACCAACCGGGTCGGCGCCTTCGCGACGCACGACCTGTTCGCCGAGCTGGCATGGAAGCCCAGCGACCGCCTGCGGTTCGTCGGCGGGGTGCGCCTGTCGCGCCTTCCGAGCTCTTATTCCTACACCAGCGACAACTTTCTGGCCGGCATTCGCACCGACGAGGAAGTCCCCGTCGACGATCGCAACCTGCTCACTGGCCGCGTCGCCGCCCTCTGGAGTCTCGACAGTCAGCAGGTGGTGAAGCTGATCTGGGGCACCGCGGCCCAGGACAACGATCAGATCCAGTTCCCGGAGCCCGAGCGCATCGAGACTGCGGAGCTCGTCTATGTGCAGACCCGGCCTGGATGGACCCTGAGTGGCAGCCTGTTTCGCAATCAGACGTCCAACATCGTGCGCACGATCCAGCGGGTCGATCCCGCCAATGGGGATTACCAGGTCGTCGACGACAACTCGGGGGAGTGGACGACCAACGGCGTTGAGCTGATCGGGGAGCTGCGGCCGCTGCCGGGGCTCAACCTGAGCGCGAGCGCCACCTGGCAGCACACAGAGGACCGCAAGACGGGCATCGACCCCGGCTACTCACCGGCGCTGCTGGCGAAGCTCAGGGCGGACTACACGCACGGGCCCGTGACCTACGCCGCCTACGCCCTTTATGTGAGCGGCATGGAGGCGGACTGGAACTTCGTCGGTGCGCTGCAGCCCGGCGCGACCCAGCGCGTCGGCGAGCGCGTCGACGCCTACTGGAACCTGGGCGCAAACCTGCGCTACCGCCACCCGGGCAACGGGTTCTACGCCGACCTCAACGTCTCGAACCTGCTCGACGCCGAGATCCGCTATCCCGCCAACGAGCTGGCCGACTTCTACCGGGGGCTGATCGGGCCCGGACGCGTCGTCACAGCGACGATCGGCTGGGAATTTTGACGGCGGTTTTCCCTTCGGCGCGCGACCGACGCGGCGTACGCGCTCGCGCCGGAGCATGCGTCGTCGCCCTTCTGCTCTGCCTGCTGGTCGTACCGCAGGCTCGGGGTGCGGATGGCGCCGATCTCCTCACCGAGCTCAAGGTCGCCTATATCTACAATTTCACCCGTTTCATCCACTGGCCGGAGGCGCCGGCCGGGCGCCCCTTCTGCATCGGCGTGATCAGCGACCCCGCCATGGAGGCCGGGCTGCGGGTTCTGGAGCAGGACGGCAAGCGGGCAGACGGCAGGCCCATCGCGGTGAGGGCGTATCGGGAACCGGACACAATCGGTCCGTGCGAGATCCTTTTCGTGGGCGCGGCGGCCTCGGACCGGCTCGGCGCCATCGTCCGGCGCACCGCCGGCAAGCCCACCGTGTTGGTCGGCGATACCCCCGGCTATGTGGGGCGCGGCGTGGCAATTGAGCTGTTCCGCAAGCCGGACGTCTTCCGAAGGTCGGAGCGGCTGCGCTTTCGCATCGACCCGGCGGCGCTCAAGGGGCGTGGACTGACGGTATCGGCACAGCTCTACGACGTGGCGGAGGTGCTCGAGTGAGCCTGCCGCGCGCGACCTCGATCCGCCAAAGGCTGTTACTCATCTCGGCGGCCATCACCCTGCTCGCGCTGGTCGTGGCCGGTGGCCTGCTCGCGGTCAACGACGTGCGCATGCTGCGCAGCCAGATGGTGCGGGACCTGGAGGTTCTCTCGGTCGTGGTGGGCGACAATTGTCTGTCGGCGCTGGTGTTCGACGCTCCCGAGACGGCCGAGAAGAACCTTGCCAGTCTGCGCCAGGAGTACCAAATCCGTTATGCCGTCCTGTACGACGCCGAGGGCCGGGCGTTCGCGCAGTACCGGCGGGGCGACGAGGTGACCATACGGGATCCGACCGGGACCGGGCAGGGCGTCTTTCTCGACACCTCCTGGCTCGGGACGGGCAGTGTCGATGTGGTGCGGGAACTGATCTTCGACGGGCGCGCCGTCGGCAAGATTTTCATCCACGCCGGCATGGACGAGTTGTCCGCCCAGCTTCGGCGCTACGCCGGGGTGGTGGGACTGGTGTTTCTGGTGACGCTCGTGATGTCGCTGCTTCTGGCGCTGCGTCTGCAGCGGCGGGTTTCGGAGCCGATTCTGCGTCTTGCGGCCAAGACACGGGAGATCTCGCAGCAGGGCAACTATGCCGTGCGGGTGACCGAGCCGGAATCGGACGACGAGATTGCCGCACTCTATCGTGGCTTCAACACCATGCTCGATCAGATCGAGCGCCACGAGCGCGACCTCCGGGAGATTCGCTCGCACCTGGAGCAGCTGGTGGAGGAGCGCACCCGCCGCCTGGACGGGGTGGTGCGCGAGCAGCGGCTGATCCTCGAGGCCCTGCCGCTCGGTGTCATCCACCTCGTCGAGCGGCGCGTCGTCCGCGTGAACCCGCGGGCTCTCGAGCTCTTCCGCTGGGGCGAGGACGAAATGCTCGGCGTCACCACCGAGTGTTTCTACCCCGATCGTGCGTCATTCGAAGAGGTGGGCCGCGAGGCCTACGCGCAGATGTCGACCGGCAGGACCTACCGCTCGGACCGGCTCCTCCGGCGCAAGGACGGCAGCCGTTTCTGGGGCAGGCTGATCGGGCAGTACATCGACCCGAACGACCCGGCCATGGGTTCCATCTGGATCGTCGACGACATCGACCGGGACAAGGCCCTGGAGGACTCCCTGCGTCAGGCACGGGAGTCGGCGGAGGCCGCCAACCGCGCCAAAGACACGTTCCTGGCGAACATGAGTCATGAGCTGCGTACCCCCCTCAACGCCATCCTCGGGTTCGCCCAGGTGCTCGAGGGCGACCGGCTCGAAGACTTGCAGCGGCAACATTTGCAGGGAATCCGCCGGGGTGCGGAACGCCTCCTCGGGCTGATCAACGAGGTGCTGGATCTGGCGAAGATCGAGGCGGGCCGCTTCGAGCTGATGCCCGTGGAATGGGACAGCCACGAGCTGCTGGGCGAGCTCGACAGGATCTTCAGGCCCCGCGCGGAGGACAAGGGCATTGCGCTGGAGGTCGAGGCGGCGCTGCCTCCCGTACTCCTGTGCGACGCACAGCGCCTCAATCAGGTGCTGGCGAACCTGCTCGACAACGCCATCAAATACACCGACCGGGGCCGCGTGACCCTGCGGGCCGGCTTCCGCGACGGGTGTCTTGACGTCGCGGTGACGGATACGGGCATCGGCATCCTGCCGGACCGTCTGCAGGCGGTCTTCGAGCCCTTCGAGCAGGTGACCGGCGCCGCGCGCCGGGGGCAGGGGGCAGGTCTCGGGCTCGCTATCACCAGCAAACTCGTCGAGCGCATGGGCGGAGCGATTTCCGTCGAGAGCGAGCCTGGGCAAGGGAGCACGTTCAGCGTAGAGATACCCGCGGAAGCGCGTGTGGACCCGAGCAGAACGCGCATCCTGGCGTCGCCTGGGCCACGTGCGATCGGCTACCGCAGGCGCGCGGGCGAGGGGGCGTTGCGTGTCCTTATCGTTGACGATGAGCCCGAGAACCGGGCCATCCTGCGTTTGATACTCGCGCCTTTGGGTTTCGACGTGAGCGAGGTCGAGACGGGCCGCGCTTGCATCGAGTGGGTAAAGCGGCGCATGCCGGATCTCGTGCTCATGGATCTGCGGATGCCGGGGATGGATGGGCTGGCGGCAACGACGGCCTTGCGGGCGCTGCCCGGTACGCAGCAGCTGAGCATCGTCGCCGTGACGGCAGCCGCCTTCGATGAGGACCGCGAGCGCGCACTGGAGGCGGGGTGCGACCGGCACCTGGCCAAGCCGGTGCTGAGGGAGTCGCTCCTCCAGATCATCGAAGACCTCTTGCCCTTGGAGTGGGTCGTCGCGGAGGAAGTGGACGACACCTCGCTTACGCCCGAGCTCGAACCCTTGCCCGACCGACTTGCGGCGCGGTTCTCGCGGCTGGTTCGCATCGGTGACATCGCCGGAATCAAGGTCTTCGCAGGGGATCTGGCGCGAGAGGGCCGATACCCGGTCCTGGCGCGGCGGATCGCCGTGGCGGCCGACGCCTTCGACGTGCGCGCGCTGAGGCACCTGGCGGAGCGAACTGGCGCGACAGGCGATAATTCTGACGAAACATAGGGTTATAATACGACCCGCGGGTGCGGGGTGAAGGGGAAATGAAAGGACTGAACAGAACCATCCTCGCGGTGGACGACGACCCGGGAAGCATCCGCTTGCTGGGGACAATCCTCACCAGGCACGGCTACCAGGTGCTGGTGGCCGAGAGCGGCGAGCGCGCGCTCGACCTCGCGGACGCCGTCGCCCCGCAGACGCGCATCGACCTGATTCTTCTTGACATGCGGATGCCCGGCGGCATGGACGGCATCGAGGCCTGTCGCCGGCTCAAGCGCCGGGAGGAACTGCGCAACACGCCGGTGATCTTCCTCACCGGCAAGGATGACGCGGAAACCGTGGTGCGCGCGTTCCAGGCCGGCGGTGCGGACTACGTGCTCAAGCCCTTCAACGCGGACATTTTGCTGGCGCGGGTGAGGACCCACGCGAGGCTGGGCCTGCTCTCCAACAATCTCGAGTCGGCCTTGGCCGACCGCTCGCGGGAGCTGGTCGAGGCCAACGCCAAGCTCCGCCGGCTCACGATGCAGGTCGCTCTTGCCGGGGAGCGCGAGCGCAGACGACTGGCCGAGGAGCTGCACGACAGCCCGATGCAGAAGCTTGCATTGGCGCAGGTGCAGATCGCCGCGGCGGCGCGGCAGAACGACGACCAGACAGAGGCACGTCTGGAGGCGGGCATAGAGCTGATGCGCGAAGCGCTGCAGGAGCTGCGCTCGCTGCAGTTCGAGCTCAGTCCGCCCGCGCTCTATCGGGAGGGGCTGGCGGCAGGGCTGCGCTGGCTCGCGTCGGACGCAAGCAGGCGTTTCGGCGTGGACCTTTCCTTCGCGCAGCGGGGCTCGCTGCCTGACCTCCCGCCGGATACGATCGTCGTTCTGTTCCAATGCGCCCGCGAGTTGGTCTATAACCTGGTCAAACATGCCGAGGCCGGCCGCGGGCGTATCGAGCTTGACGCGGGCGACAGCGAAGTCGTGCTTACGGTGAGTGACGACGGCAAGGGCTTTCCTTCCGCCGGAGAGCAACCGGCGTCTTCCAACGAGGGCGGGTACGGTTTGTTCAGCTTGCGCGAGCGCCTGAATCTCCTTGGCGGCGCCTTGCACGTCGGATCGGCCGGCACGGGTAGTCGGGTGGCGGCGCGGGTACCCATTGGAAGGCACTTGCGGCTGGTTTCCCCATCCGACCGGCGGGAGTCGATGCAATGACGACCAGGATATTGCTCGCCGACGATCATGTGATTTTCCGCCAAGGGCTCGCCCATCTCTTGCGTGAGCAGACGGATTGGGAGGTTGTCGGCGAGGTCGCCGATGGAGCGGAAGCGGTTCGTCTGGCTCAAGCCCTGGCCCCGGAGGTCGCCGTGCTCGATCTGGAGATGCCCGGCATGGACGGCATCGAGGCGGCAGGCAGAATCGTCCAGGCGTCCCCGTCCACTCGGGTCGTGGCGCTGTCCATGTACGGCGATGATTATCATCAGCAGCGCATGATGGAGGCGGGCGCATCGGCTTACGTTCTCAAGAACGAGGCGGTGGACGACCTGGTGAACGCCATTGAGGCTGCCCTGCGCGGCGAGCGTTTCGTCAGTTCTGTTCCGATGCGCTCGCATCCCTCGACCCTGCCATCGAGACCCGAGCTCGCAAGCGCGAGCCTGAGCGATCGGGAGCTCGAGGTGCTGCGCATGATGGTCGACGGCCAGCGGGCGAGGGCCATTGCCGAGAACCTGGGGATCAGCGCCAGGACGGTGGAGACCTACCGCGGCCGCATCATGCTCAAGCTCGGCATCGACAATCTTCCTGCGCTCGTCAAGTTCGCGATCCGGGCGGGGATCACGTCTACGGGCCCTTGAGCGTGCAGATGCCGTGAATTTTTCCCAGGGACGGGCGCTTCTGATTGGCTGCGCCCGGGCTGCATTGGTTCCTAGAGAACGCAGGGAGACGCGCGTGAGTGCTTCCAAAGTCCCGGTATCCGAGGCGTCCGCGCACGGGCTCTACGCCCGCGCGCCGGCGGGCGCCTGATGTTGCGCGCGCTCGTCGCCCTGCTGCTCCTCCCCTCCCTCGGCGCCGCCTGGACGTTAAACGACCGGTGCGAGCTGACTCGCGAGACCCCGAAGGGCACGGTCTCTGTGGCGCGCACGCCGAATGGCATTCTCCTGTATCTGCCCGCCGGATTGGTGGCGGACGATGCGCGGATCAAGGTGGATGTCGGTAGCCGTACCTGGCGTGGCCAACAGATCGGTGGGGCGGTGGAGCTGCAGGGGGGTGTCGGGCCCTTCCTGGCGAAGAACTGGATGTCGGTTTACGCGGGTGGCGATCATGTGCTCGGGTTCAGTCTGCTGGGGACCTCGGCGGCCTGGACGGAACTTGATCGCTGCGCACCGGCCGGCGACGGCGGAGACTGGATCGCCCTGGCGGGCGAGATCACGCAAGCGACCGATGACGGGATCATCGCCGCCATCCGCCGTCAGCGTCCCGAAGGTCTGGTGCTGAATTCCACCGGTGGCCTTGCCGTGGAGGCGCAACGCATCGGTCATGCCGTGCGCGCGGCTGGAATGGCGGCCAAGGTCGAGGCCGGCGGTCAGTGCCTGTCGGAATGCACCTTCATTCTCGCCGCCGGTATTTCGCGGTCCGTGGAGGCAGGTGCGCGCGTGGGCTTGCGCCCGGCGCTGGTCACGAATGGGCTCGGGGTCTGGGCCGCAAACCAGCGATCGGTTGCGGAGACCGCAGCCTACTTCGACGCCATGGGCGTGAACGGCGGTAAGCTCGCGGTGCTGGCCACGTCCTCGGCGGGTGCGGGTGAGCGCATCTTCTCGCCGACGGAACTGCGCGATACGGGGCTTGTGACCACGGGGAGGCCCGCCGCGATCATGCGCCCCACCCAAGGGACCGTCTCCCAACCGGAAGCGCTCGACTGGTGGTGGCTCCTGGGCCTGCTCGGGCTGGTCGGCGCGTTCTGGGGCGTAACGGCGCTCTGGCGCCGGATGCAGATGATGGATGGCCGATCCGGCGGTTAGGCTCACACCGCTACAAGCCCTGCATACCCGCAAAAATCGAGTTGACTTTGTCCAGAATTCGCTATCTTTTAAGGAATCCCAAGCGCATCCAGCATCGGGCGCTGTTGGGGCACACGTCACAAAAAGAGCATCTTTCTGGAGGAGTGGGCAATGTCGGGCTTTGTGCAAGAGGTGTTTCGCCTCTTCGGCGGGGGTCCTGCTCCCCTGCCCGAAGAAAACGAACCGAGCGGCTTGTGCAGCGGTGTCCTGCCTGCTGTCGTCGAGCATGTGGTGGACCGGACTTATAGCCGATTCCGCGCGATTCCGGGCTACGCGAAGCGCTTGCAGGGACCGGTCTTCGATACCTTCTGCTACATCGATCAACTAGTGGAGAGTGTGCCGGAGCCGATTCTCTGTAGCCGCTCCCGGTTCACGGAAGACCCCCGCGTCAACGCCTTCTTTGTGGACCCCAGGCACATGCAGGAGGTATTCAGCGAAAGCGCGGAGTTGCGCGGGCTTCTGGAAACCCACCCCGACGTGGACGAGTGCTGGGCCCTATTGTGCATGCGGAAAGAGGAGCGGCAACAGCCGGGCATGTCGGTGGTCGGTGATGCGGTCCGCAAGGACGTCATGCAGACGGTGATTAGTTTCACCGACCATCAGCTTCTCTCCCCGGGCCGCACCGAGCAGGAGGCCCGGCGTACATTGAAGTGCTGCATTTTCGATGGCCTGCTGTCTTTCCTGCACAAACGGGCGGACTCGGCGAAGGCGACGGCGACGGAGCTGGAGAACCGGCTGAAATCGCTGCGCGGGCGTTTGCAGAAAACGACCGCGGACGACGTTGACGATTCCCGCGAGCGCCTGCTGACCCAGATCGACACGCTGGAGAAGGAGTTCGCGCAACAGGATTTGCGGCTTTCGTCCCTGGAGGATCATCTCGACTACGTGGCGGATGTGCTCGGGCACCCGGCGCAATACCTGAGCAGCCGCTCGAGCGCCATCCGCATGAACCGAATGGGCGTGAAGCTCGACGGGCCTTCCGAGGATGCAGGCTACGAGGTTGCGCTGACGGAGATCCGGATCGCAGCGACGGAGCCGAGGGTCGGCGCCCTGGTGCGTTTCCCACGCTCGGAGCTCCTGCCGCGGCAGGATTTCCTCGCCCGGGCCGACAGCTTCCTCGCGCTGTAGCCGACGCCCGGCATCCGCGCTATGTAGAGGCGGGGCGGGGAGGCCCCGCGTCGCCGCCGCTGGGCGCAGGAAGCTCCTGGGCGATTCGTTGACGCTACCCAGCCGAGTTGTTGTAATGGCTCGCCGCAATCCGCGCTCGTCCCGGCTCACGAACCAACATCATGTCCCTGCAGCCCGTGATTCTTTCCGGCGGATCGGGAACCCGCCTTTGGCCGCTCTCCCGCGAGGCCTACCCCAAGCAGTTTCTGCCGCTCACTAGCGAGCGCACCATGCTCCAGGAGACGGTGAGGCGCCTGGACGGGCTGGACGAGGAGCACCCGCGCGTGGCGATTGGCGTCCTCGACCCTATCGTCGTGTGCAACGATGCGCACAGATTCCTGGTGGCCGAGCAGTTCCGATTGATCGCGCGCAACCCTGCGGCGATCCTACTGGAGCCGAAGGGTCGCAATACCGCTCCCGCGTTGACCGTAGCGGCGCTGGCGGCAGTACGGGGTGAGCGTGACCCGGTGCTGCTGGTCATGCCGGCGGACCACACCATCCGCGATGAACGGGGTTTCCGCGAGGCCGTTGCGTACGGCTTTCAGCTCGCTGAAGGCGGGGCCGTCGTGACCTTCGGAGTCATGCCCGACAAGCCCGAGACCGGCTACGGCTACATCCGTCGGGGCGAGCCTTTCCCATCTGCCGGGACCGCTGGCAAGGCCTACCTCCTCAGCGCCTTCGTCGAGAAGCCGGACGAGACCACCGCCCAGGATTATCTCGGCACCGGAGCGTTTTTCTGGAACAGCGGCATCTTCATGATGAAGGCCTCGGTCTGGCTGCGACTCATCGCGCGTTACCGACCGGAAATCGCCGAGGCAAGCGAGCGGTCCTTCATCCAGGGCGAGGCCGATGGCGATTTCCTGCGGCTCGATGGCGAGGCGTTCCGCGCCTGCCCCGCCGACTCCATCGACTACGCGGTGATGGAGGGGCTGTCGCGCGATGCCGCGCGGGAGGACACGCCCGCCCTGGTTCTGCCCCTCGACGTCGGTTGGTCGGACGTCGGCGCCTGGTCGGCCCTGTGGGAGGTGACTGATCGGGACGAGATGGGAAACGTGCTCGGCGGAGATGCCTTCGTCCACGATGCGCACAATAACCTCCTGGTGGCCCAGAGCCGTATGGTGGCCGCGGTGGGCGTCAACGACCTGATCGTCGTGGAAACGCCGGATGCCGTGCTCGTGACCGAGAAGGGGCGGGCCCAGGACGTCAAGGCGGTCACCCAGTTTCTGCAGCGCGAGCAGCGCATCGAGCTTCGACATCACCAGCGGGTGCATCGGCCCTGGGGTACCTTCGAGTCCATCGGTCAGGGCGACCGTTACCAGGTCAAGCGGCTCACGGTGCGGCCCGGCGAGTCCCTGTCGCTGCAGATGCACCATCACCGTGCCGAGCATTGGATCGTCGTGTCGGGCACGGCGCGGGTCACCTGCGGGGACGAGGTGAAGCTGCTCACGGAGAACCAATCCACCTACATCCCGGTCGGCGCCAGCCATCGGCTGGAGAATCCCGGTACCATCCCGCTGCAGATCATCGAGGTCCAGTCCGGCAGCTACCTTGGCGAGGACGATATCGTGCGCTTCGAAGACGTCTACAACCGAGGTCCCGGGGAGACCTGATTTCCTCGGCGGGCGGCGGGTGCTCGGTTCGCGTCGGGCCGCTTGCTGAACCGGCGCTGCGCTGGCCCCGGGCGCCCGGGTTCCTGTATCCTTCCCGCTTTTTCCCGGCAGTCGCAATCATCATGGGCTTCAAATGCGGTATCGTGGGCCTGCCCAACGTCGGCAAGTCCACACTCTTCAATGCGCTCACCAAGGCCGCCATTGCGGCCGAGAACTATCCGTTCTGCACCATCGATCCCAATGTCGGCGTGGTGCCCCTGCCGGACGAGCGTCTCGACACCATTGCCGCGATCGTCAAGCCGAAAAGCGTCGTGCCCACCACGATGCAGTTCGTCGACATCGCCGGGCTGGTAGCCGGGGCCTCGAAAGGAGAGGGGCTGGGGAACAAGTTCCTCGCCAACATCCGCGAGACCGATGCCATTGCCCATGTGGTGCGCTGTTTCGAGAACGACGACGTGGTGCACGTATCCGGCAAGGTGGACCCCCTGGGGGACATCGAGGTCATCAACACCGAGCTGGCCCTCGCCGACCTCGAGTCGGTCGACAAGGCCCTGGATCGAGCCGCCCGCCAGGCCAAGACCGGCGACAAGAAGATCCTGGCGCGCAAGGAGCTTTTAGAGCGGGTGCGCGATCAGCTGGACGCGGGCCGGCCGGTGCGGGCGATGGGTCTGGGAGAGGATGAGCGCGGGGAGATCAGGGACCTGTTTCTCCTCACCGCCAAGCCGACCATGTACATCGCCAACGTCGACGAAGGGGGCTTCGAGAACAACCCCTTCCTGGAGGCGGTCGCGGCCCTCGCTGCGGAGGAGGGCGCGGAGGTGGTAGCCGTGTGCGCCGCCATCGAGGCGGAGATCGTGGAGCTTGCCGACGACGAGCGCAGCGAGTTTCTGGCCGACCTGGGCCTCGATGAGCCCGGGTTGAACCGCGTAGTCCGTGCCGGCTATCGCCTCCTGGGGCTCGAGACCTATTTCACGGCCGGCCCCAAGGAGGTTCGGGCCTGGACGATCGCCAAGGGCGCGCGGGCGCCACAGGCGGCTGGGGTCATCCACACCGACTTCGAACGCGGCTTTATCCGGGCGGAGGTGATCGCCTACCAGGACTTCGTCGCCTTCAAGGGTGAATCGGGTGCACGCGATGCGGGGAGGCTGCGCTCGGAGGGCAAGGATTATGTGGTCCAGGACGGCGACGTGATCCACTTCCGTTTCAACGTCTGAGCGCAGAGCTTGACGCTCGACCATGCGCCCGCTAGTATTCGCGGTCTATTTGGCTACGTAGCTCAGTTGGTTAGAGCGCAGCACTCATAATGCTGATGTCGGTAGTTCGAGTCTACCCGTAGCCACCACTCAATTCCCCGTGTCCCGCGTTCCCCCCCGCTAGGCGTGTCGAGAGTCGGCGGTTTGTTCTCCTTCGCCGCCGCTCGGCGGCCGGATTCTTCGGCCTTGAGGCAGCGCTGCGTTCCCGGCAGGTAGGCGTCAGGCGTCTCCGCGCCGCCGCCTGCTACATGATCCGATGGTTGTTCTCCCGAAGCTCCTTCTGGGCCAGCTCGATCTCGGAGACCAAGACCAAGACTTCAACGTCGTGCCCATAGTAGACATGGGCGTCGTCGAGGCATGGGCGGGCATCTTCGGGCTCGTCTCGCAGATCCATCGCAGTCCATGATGGTCCGCCCGGCCAGAACTCGATTCGGTCGCCGGCGCGCACCGGTTCGTAGGCCAGCAACAGGAGGACGCCACTGGCCAGCTCCCGATCCTGCCATGACCCGACGCGCATCGCGAGCTCGGCCCAACCTCGCTGGTGCCGTCCGACACTGTAGACCAAGGCCCTGCTGCATGGCTCCTCGGCGCCTGAGATATACACGCCGAGCTGCGCGATGTGGTTGGCTATGCCGAGATGGTCGATCATCGGGACTTCCTCTTCGTGCTGTCGCTGCGGGCGAACCGCGCGGATGTGTCGTGAAACCCTCGCCGGGAACCGCCGCCGCACCCCCGCCAGCGTATTCCTTGGGGTCAGTGTACAGACGTGTGCCGTGGCTCTGCCGTGAGCGCTGTCACAGGGTTTCATCGTGTCGGAGCACCGCGCGTCGCTGGAAGTCCAACACCACGGACGGGAGACGAAGTACCGAGACCGAGAGCACCGAATCGGAAAGGACTCCGGGGCCCGTGCGGCTTGCGGTTGCGCCATGCATGCCGGAGTCATGGGGTCTCGGTATGCCGGTGAGGTATATTTCCCGATGCCTTGGATCCGCTCGGAGTTGGCGTGGGTGCTGAAGCACAAGCCCGCTCATGCCTCGGCGTCTTTCGTCGCGCGGATCTGCACCGCCCTCTACGAGACCCTGCAGACGCTTCAGACGCGCGCGGTCGATCCCGCTTGTGGACGAGCGTCGGGCTAGGGAGCTTTCGAGACTGGAAAAAGGGGGAAAATAAAAAATCGCCGGGCCATTCGGGCCCGGCGACGAACTTCTGCGTTACGTTTTGTTGGCGTTATTCCGGATGTCCCTCGCTTTGAGTTCTCTGTCTGGACCGCGATTGGCGCGGTAGCCGGTCCCATCGTCGGTTGAGACCTACCAGAGACACGCCATCCCTGAGTGCGAGCGTCGAGTTACATATTGAGACGCAACCGCGAGTTTTTTTGTGAATCGGGTCACAAAAAACCACGTACGTTCGAAGAGCCAAAAAAAAAGCCGCTGTTCCCTTGGGAGCAGGCGGCTTTCAAAGCGAGGGACTCACGTGCGCCCCATCCGGAGGGCCCGGACAGTACGCACGTGACAACAGACATACAAGGATCGGGCCAGAAATCAAAGACTTTGATTTCGCTGACAAGCCGGGCACGTGCTCGACGTGACAGAGGAAAAACTGTCGCCTGCGCCCGACGGAGCTTCTCCAGTCTCGCCCGTAAGGCGAATCCCTGCGAGCAGGATGACCCCTTGAAGACACCGTGACGATTCGAGGTCCCTCTCAGGCGCCAAGCTCCCCGAAGGAATGCATGGCAAGTGCTGATCGCCGAGAACGGCCGTTGCCGAGCGAAGAACGGCGCGTGTCGACTGACACCAGGCGTTGGCCGCTACAGACGGGACACTGGTACCAGGTCTGGACGGAGCCGGGCTGGTCAGTGCGTTCGGTCAGGATCATCGGGCTCCGGCAGCGCGTACAGTACATTGTCGCTTTTCCCCTACGGTAGAGTGGTGTCGATTGGCTGTTCTTTGGCATTGCCAGGATCAATCCGGATCGATGGCGCGGGCAATGAAGTCTGGGTCGTGTCCGATCAACAAGCCGGTGTACTCCTCGAGTACCATCAGGCAGGCGCGGAAGGGACCGTCTTCCGCCGCCGTCGGCGCCTGCTCGAAGCACTCGGAGAAAACGCCCGAGAGCTGGCGGACGAAGCCTCGGCTGCTCTCCGGATCTGGCGCGGCTTGCGGCGTCTCGGTTGCTGTGCTCATCGTCCCGCATGCATTCCGCAGACGGTCGATCTCGCACACCATCTCGCTCAGGTAGTGCTCGTCGTACACGCGTCCGCCCTCGTCCTGCGCGGTGAGGACGCGAGCCAGGCCCGGTCTGGACGGCTGCGGAATCTGCAGCAGCAGATCCGAGAGCATGCGCGCCTGCTCCTCGACAGCGAGCAGAACCTGTTCAAGCCCCCGATCCCGCTCGGGAGGCGCCGGTGTTGGTGCGGGGCCGTCGCTGCGGACGAGCTGATCGGAGAAGGCGCTCAGCTGGTACTCGACTGCGGCGACGAAGATCTGCCGGCCCATCTCGTCCCCGACCTGTTTTCGCTTCAGCGCCTTGCAGATTTCCGATTTCTGGCGTTCATCCAGGTGCACGGGGTCGATGAAGCGACTGTCGCGGCCACCTTGGCCGGATTCCGCCGAGATGGCCTCAGGTGGCTTGAGCGACGCCGCTGCCTTCGCAGAGCCGCGCTTCTGGCCGGCCTTGGACGGTGGCTTCGGCTTGACCGCAAGCTCTTCCGGAAGGGCCGCTTTGCGTAGCAGTCGCGGATGCGTATTCGGATTCGGTTCAAGGCGCATGGGTCGGCCCCCGTTTATGGGTCATCGATCGTTCGTCGAGGCACTGCTTTCCTGCTCAGGTCTAGTCGGATTCGCGCTCGCTTGGGAGCAATCATTGTCTCCACGCCCACCAGCGAGCGCATTGACGCACGTCGTTCGCTTGCCCGATTCGCTGCTTCTGGGCGAGCGCTGATGAATTCGGCGCTTGCCGCGGCACAAAGGTTGGTGCGGATTCTGGCCAGCATCATCGGTCAGCGGCGTCTCCCTATGGGACTTCCCTGACCGGCGCATCCGTCGCGTCGGGCGCCGCGCCGAACCTGGCGTTGAGGAAGCCGACGATATCCCTGGACTCGTACAGCCATCGCGTCCCGTCCGGCTCGGCGATGCGCAGGCAGGGCACCTGAATCTTGCCGCCCTCGGCCAGCAGGGCCGCCCGGTGGTTCGGGTCGTTCTGGGCGTCGCGCAGCTCGATCAGGATATTCAGCCGGCGAATCGCCCGGCGCGTGCGGATGCAGAAGGGGCAGGCGTGGTAATGGTACAGGGCAAGCGATTGCGCTGCCTCCTCCGCGGCGATCTGCTCCTCCTTGCCGCGTTGCATCGGCCGGGGACTGGTCAGGTAATCGACGAGGACGAGGGCCCGCCCTAGGCCTTCGCGAACCAGTTTGAGCATCATCTGCTGAGGACCTCCAGAGCTTTCGGTGCCGGGCGTGGCGCCAGCCACGACGCGGGTGAGCGGGAAGCCGACAACGACATTCGCCTTCGTCTGCATCGGCATCCCGCCGCGCCCTTGTCTTCTTCCTGCCCCGTCATTTCCCATTGCCTCTTCGCGGCGCCTGGACGCATCCCCTGGATCAATCCCAATTGAGGGTGCCCCCGGTCTGGTATTCGGTCACGCGGGTCTCGAAGAAGTTCTTCTCCTTCTTGAGATCCAGCACCTCGGACATCCAGGGGAAGGGGTTGGTTGCGCCGGGGTACTGCTCCGGCAGTCCGATCTGGGCGCAGCGCCGGTTGGCGATGAAGTGCAGGTACTCCTCGAACATGGGGGCATTCAGCCCCAGCACACCGCGCGGCATGGTGTCGTGGGCGTACTGGGCCTCCAAGGCCACCGCGTCGCGGATCATGTCGACCAGCTCGCCCTTGAAGGACTCGGTCCACAAATGCGGGTTCTCGATCTTGATCTGGTTGATGACGTCGATGCCGAAGTTCATGTGCATGGACTCGTCGCGCAGGATGTACTGGAACTGCTCGGCGGTGCCCGTCATCTTGTTGCGCCGGCCCATGCTCAGGATCTGCACGAAGCCGACGTAGAAGAAGATGCCCTCGAAGATCAGGTAGAAGGCGACCAGCTCCCGCAGCAGCCTCCGGTCATTCTCCGGTGTGCCGGTGTGGAAGTGGGGGTCCGCGAGGTACTGGGTGTAGGGCAGGGCCCACTCCGCCTTCTTGGCGACAGCCGGCACCTCCCGGTACATGTTGAAGATCTCCCCCTCGTCGAGGCCGAGGCTCTCGACCACGTACTGATAGGCGTGCGTGTGCAGGGCCTCCTCGAAGGCCTGACGCAGCAGGTACTGGCGGCATTCGGGGTTGGAGATGTGGCGGTAGACCGCGAGCACCAGGTTGTTGGCGACCAGGGAGTCGGCGGTGGAGAAGAAGCCGAGGTTGCGCTTGATGATGGTGCGTTCGTCCTCGCTGAGCCCCTCGGGGCTCTTCCACAGGGCGATGTCCGCGTTCATGTTGATTTCCTGCGGCATCCAGTGGTTCGCGCAGGCGTCCAGGTACTTCTGCCAGGCCCAGTCGTACTTGAACGGAACCAGCTGGTTGAGGTCGGCGCGGCAGTTGATGATCTTCTTGTCGTCCACCCGCACCCGGCCTGCTCCCATCTCCAGCCGCTCGAGACCGGTTGCCCCGCCCTCGGCATGCTCGTCGAACTGGTGCCCCGCCGCCGGAGGTGTCCTGGCCGGCAAGACCGGGTCTTCCATGCCGAGGTCCGGCTGGACCTGGGTGGGATTGGGATCGACCACGGGCGCGCCCCCGGCGGTGGCGATCAGCACCTCGTTGGCCACCACTCCGCGCCTCGGGCGGACCTGCTCCACGGGGTCATGGGCGCGGACCGCGCGCTGGAGCCGCGGCGCGGACTCCTGCTGGAACCAATGCGCGTCCTCATCCGCAGGCTTCGCTTGCGGCTTTGCCTTGGCGTTGGGCGTCGGGGTGGCGAGGGGGTCGTCCCAATTCAGCATCTCGAATCTACCTCTGTCGTCGTGCCTGTCTTGTTGCTGTTCCGGCGTGCGGGGATCTCTACTGCAGCGAGGGCTCCCGTCCCTTGAACAGGGACTCGATCAGGCTGTAGAGCTCGTTGGCGGCCAGCTTCGCCTTCTCGATCGGGAGGTTGTCGAAGAAGACCACGGTCGGCTTGGCGCGGACGCTGGAATCCTTGGACGCGTGCCGCTCGAAGATGGCGATGGCCTGCTCCTGGATCTGCCCGCCCTTCTCGAACAGCACATGGTCGTAGGCAGGGGGCAGGGTGACGTAGTCCCACATCACGTCGGCGGTGTTCTCGCCCGTGCGCACCACCACGTAGGGTTTCGCGGTCTCCTGGCAGTAGTGGAACCAGTCGCTCTGCGGTGCCGTGTCGTAGGTCTCGATCAAATCGAATTGCGCGTCAGCCATCGTCATCCACCTCTTCGTCTTCGTATGATTTTTCGGTCTCTTGTCTTCCCGTCACCGCTTCTGGTGCCGGTGACCCCGGTTGCGGAGTGCCTCCTGGCTCTCAGGCCGCCTGCTCGAAACAGGTGCTCAGCAGCCCGTTCAACTCCGCGACGTCAGGGTCTCCCGGAAACAGCGTGTCCCGGTCGAACATCGCCCGGTACTCCGCGTGCTCCGGGTGCGCGGGGTCTTGCCACGCCTCCAGCGCCGCGTAGTAGCCCCAAAGGCCGCCGATATCCTCCGGTGGGCAGGCGCCCCTCGCCTTGATGCAGATCGGTGTTGCGACGCCGGGGTCGTAGGGCAGCATCTTTTCCAGCGTCACGCGGTGCTCCCACCCGTCGCCGAAGTCGTATTCGTATCGCAGCCACTCCTTCTCGCGCCGCAACAGCTTGTTCAGCCGGGTGCTGCGTTCGTCGAGCACCGGCTCGAAGTCCCAGTCGTGCAGCGGCGTTCTGAACAGGCGGCCGTTCTTCTCGAACTGGTGCATGTGGGAGTCGGTCCAGCCCATGGCGATCTGCAGCACGTCGTGGAGCTGGGCGAGCGAGATCTGGCCCGGCACGAGGAGCCGCCGCCAGATCGGCGGTGAGGAACCCGTCAGTGTCACCTTCACCTGGTAGATGTGGTCTTGCTGTGCAGTCATGTCCTTGGTCACCTCGCTTGTTCGTGCAGCCCGCCGCACTGGTGCGGCGCTGGTCTGGTCAGTCTTCGATCTGGTGCAATATCTCCATCGCCACCGCCTCCATGCGCGCTAGGCTGATGTCGGCCTTTTCCACAAAGGCCTCGTCGTAGAAACCCGGCTCGGACCATTGCTTGCCGCTGATCTGGCAGCGCTTGGCGAGCTTCGCGATGCCGAGATCCTGCAGGGCGAAGCCCAGCTCGGTCCAGAGGACCGCCAGCCGCCCCTCCGTCGCGTGGTCCCGGCTGCCGGTGTCCTGCATGCGGCGCATGTAGGCCGCGGTTTCCCTGGCTGCCGCGACGACACCGCGCAGGGCCTTCTTCGACTCCTCCTTGCGTGCGGTCCTGGCGCGGCTCAGGTTCGCCAGCCAGGACCTGATGTGCTTGAGGACGTCCCACAGCAGGGCGGGGCTCAGGCTGTCCACGGCGCATGGTGAGCCGAAGCTCGGAGCCCGTCGAACGAAACGCAGCGTTTCGCGGCCGCGTTCGAGCCGGTCGCGCCGATCATGGTCGTTGCGCGGCCCCGAGTGACTTTCTTTTGCCCGGCCAAAAGAAAGTCACCAAAGAAAAGGCCGCCCCACTGTCGCGACGACCCCTGCGCTTCTCGGGATTTCCGGGGTTCCATCGACGGCACGATCCCTGTGCCGAAGATGGAATGCGCGCCCTCCCGGCGCGCCCCCTGCGGGCCTGACCGGAAATCCCTGCGATGCTCGGCGAGACAGAAGGGGAGGGGATCGAGCCGCCAACCTCTTAGGGCGCAATAGCGTAGCGTATTGCGCCGAATGCCCGTCGTGTCCAGCAGAGCGGCGGCTTTACTCCCTTTTGCCGCGTCGAGCATCGCAGCCGTTTGCGGGAACAGCCCGAAGGGGCGCGCGAGGGATCGCGCGCGTCGGTCGCCGGTACAAGGACGTGCCGTCGGCCGACCCCCGGAAACGGCGAGAAGCGCGGAGGGTGTCGCGGCAAGGGGGCGGATTTCTT
>CAYNBI010000071.1:0-6877 GCA_964395315.1 uncultured Chromatiaceae bacterium
CTCGCATTCGCTGCTCTCGCGGTCTCGGACCAGACGCAGCAGCAGGCGAGCGACACGCTGACGCGCAGAACCGGTGGAGAGCTCGGTCAGCCAGGCGTCCGCCTCCTTGAGCGCCCGCTGCCAGCGCGCCATCAGTTCGTGGTGCAGTGCCGGGTTCTCGTCGCTCAGGGTGCGCACGACGCGGGTGGGGAAGCGGCAGACCTCCGTGGGCTGAAGAGCGATAGCGTGGTGCTGGTACCCGTCGTCCACCAGCGCCTCGAGGCCGATCACGTCCGTACGCTTGGCGAGGCGGACGATGCGCTGGCTGCCGTCGGGCAGGAACTGGACAAGCTTGAGCGAGCCGCTGCGCACCGTGTACATGTAGTTCCCGGGATCACCCGTGCGATAGAGGGTGGTGCCCGGCTTGAGCACATACTGGTCGATCGGGTCATGGATGCGCTCGAAATCGGTTTCCCTGAGACCGGCGAACAGCACCGACGTACGCAGCGAGCAGTTGAGGCAGTCGGCCTCGCCGGACCAAGCCTCCCGCAGTGAGACGTTTTTCGCCATCGCAAATTCGTGTATCTTTCCCTGCGCGAGCCCGGCGGGTGCGACGAACTCAAGAGTTTAACCCAAAACGGTCGGGGGGCTGCGAGCTGATTCGCCGGGCGCCTGGCGCCGGCGGGCCTGGCTTAGCCCGCCCTAACGCAACACCCGCCGACCCTGGACTAAGATTCTTGCAGTTTATGTCTTGTCCTATAGGAACAGACCGTGCCCCATCCGAGCGCTTCTGAAGAACCCTCGCTATCCTGGCACCATACCCGCGGCGCTCTCTCGCGGGAGTTCCCCGACGCCTTGATCGTCTGCGACGAAAGCGGCGCGGTCGGTTACCTGAACGCGCGCGCCGAGCGCCTTCTGGGCCTCGAATCCCGTCTCGTCCTCGGTCGACCCATGCTGTCCCTGTTCACATTGGAGATGCCAGGGGGGACTCAGGTGGACGAGGGCTTCCTCGCCGGCTTCCGGGAACGGCGGGCAGTGCCCCACGCGTGGGACCAGTGCGTGCTCGTGCGCGAGGACGGCCGGCGTTTGGAGCTTGCATGCGAGCTCGTGGTGCTCGGTCCCAGCAGTCTCCTGATATTGATGCGCACGGCGGCCGATGCTGGGGAGCGCAGCTCCCTTGCGTACCGTGCCAGCCACGATGCGCTCACCGGGTTGCCCAATCGCACCTACCTGCAGGAGCGCTTGGGCAATCTGCACCGCAGCGCGGAGG
Organism: uncultured Chromatiaceae bacterium; assembly: GCA_964395315.1. GTDB lineage: Bacteria > Pseudomonadota > Gammaproteobacteria > Chromatiales > Chromatiaceae > CAVORB01. Next base: position 1,250 of record CAYNBI010000071.1, read on the forward strand.
CGCAGTGCGCCGGCTATAGTCTGCTGCTGCTGGATCTCGATCACTTCAAGATCATCAACGACCGCTTCGGGCACGCGACGGGTGACCAGGTGCTGGCCCAGGTGGGACGGCGCATCGTGCACAACTTGCGGGAGATCGATACGGTCGGCCGCTGGGGGGGGGAGGAGTTCCTGTGCCTGCTCCCTCAGGTCGACCTTGGTATGGCCGAAGAGATTGCCGAGCGCATCCGGTCCGGTCTCGCGAAGGAGCCGGTGGATTTCCAGGGCCGCCAGATCCGCGTCACCGCGAGCATCGGCGTTGCGACTTACCCTCAGGATGGGCTCCACTCCGATGCCCTTCTGGCGAAAGCCGACGCCGCCCTGTACGAGGCGAAGCGTTCCGGCCGCAACCGGATCCAGAGTGTCACCCGCCATACCGGCAACGTTTTCGCGCTCGCCAACATCATCGAGAAGTCGTTGCGCGAGGAACGGGTCCTGCCCGCGTACCAATCGGTATTCAACCTGGTGACGGGGGAAGAGAGCGGCGCCGAGGCCCTGGCGCGCATCCGGCTCGATGACGGCCAGGTCATGGAGGCGGCCTACTTCATTCCCGCCGCGGAGCAGCTGCATCTCGTGCACCTGATCGATCACCGCATCATCCACGGCGCGGTGAGAAACTGCGTGCAGAGAATGATGGAGAAGCGGCCGCTTTCGGCCATGTTCGTCAACTTCTCGGCCGATTTCCTGCGTCATCCGGAGCTGGTTGCGGACGTTGTCGAAACCGTCAAGCAGAAGTGTGAGCAATGCGGAGACCTGGTCGGCGAGATCAAGCCACTGGTCATCGAGATTACCGAGCGCCAGTTCATGGAAAACATGGCGGAGGCCAAGCAGGCCCTGGAGCCGCTGGCGGAGATGGGGCTGCGGATCGCCATCGACGACTTCGGGGGTGGCTACTCCTCGCTCAAGTATCTCGCCGAGCTTCCGGTGTCCTTCATCAAGCTCGAGGGTTCGCTGGTGCGGCGCATCGAATCCGAGCCCCGGGTGCGCGCCATCGTGCGCGGGATTCAGGACCTGGCCGCGGACCTGGGCGTCATCACCGTCGCCGAGGGGATAGAGTCCGAGAGCACCCTGCAGTTGCTTCGCCAGTTGGGGATCGACTGGGGGCAGGGCTTTCACTTTCGCCCACCCGTCATCGGCGAGTGACGGCGCCGCCGGTCGCCCGTCAATCCGCGGCGGCGGGTGCTTCTGGCAGCCGGTAGTAGCGGGCGTTGAGATAGCTCGCGACGTCCCGCACCTCCTCGTCCTTCCAGCCCAGGCCCATTGCCCCCTGCCAGATCTGGACCGTGTGCCGCAGTGCGTCCGGGCTGTCGATCTTGCTGTTGACCCGAAAGTGAATCTCCGCCAGGTGGCAGTGATAGCAGTAGTTGCCGTAGAGCAGGCGGCCGCGCTCGGGACTTGCCGCCTGCGCGGGAACGCATGCGATGGCAAGGAGAAACGGGACGGTTCGCGATATCATGAGCGGCCTTTCGGGACCATCGGCGCTGTCTTCAGTGTAGCTTCAGCGGCGTGCGTTGCGCCCCGGCGGGAATCGAACCGATGCCCCTGATCAGCCTACAGTCCGTCACCCTTTCCTACGGGTTGCCCCCGCTGCTGGAGGACGTCAACCTCGCCATCGACCGCGGCGAGCGCGTCTGCCTGGTGGGAAGCAACGGCGCCGGCAAGTCCACCCTGCTGCGGCTGATCATTGGGGAAATCCAGCCGGACAGCGGTACCGTCCGGGTTGGCGAAGGCGTCACGGTCGCCCGATTGACGCAGGAGATACCAGCGGACACCCGCGGTCGTGTGTTCGACGTGGTGGCCGGGGGCCTCGGCGACATGGGCGATCTGGTCCGGGAGTACCACGACCTCGGCCGGCGTCTGGCGCGGGCGCCGGACCCGCGGCTCCTGACGCGGCTGTCGGTGGTTCAGCACGAGCTCGAGAGCGGTGGTGGCTGGGAAATCGAGCAGCGCACCGAGCGCATCATCTCGCGCCTGCGCCTGGACCCCGACGCCGAGTTCATCGAGCTCTCGGGCGGACTGCAACGGCGCGTGCTTCTCGCGCGCGCGCTGGTGTGCGAGCCCGATCTGCTGCTGCTGGATGAGCCCACCAACCATCTCGACATCGACGCCATCGAGTGGCTGGAATCGTTTCTGCCCGAGTTCCCCGGCGCCCTGCTGTTCGTCACCCATGACCGGGTCTTCCTGCGCCGGCTCGCCACCCGCATCCTGGAGATCGACCGCGGGCGGCTCACCGACTGGCCCGGCGACTATGACAATTACCTGCGTCGGCGCGAGGAACGCCTGCATGCCGAGGCGGTCGCCAATGCCCGTTTCGACCGCAAGCTCTCCGAGGAGGAAGTCTGGATACGCCAGGGCATCAAGGCCCGCCGTACCCGCAACGAGGGCCGCGTGCGCGCCCTCAAGGCGATGCGCGAGGAGCGGGGTCAGCGGCGCGCGCAGATCGGGCAGGCGCGCATCCGCCTGGGCGAGGCGGAGCGCAGCGGAAAGCTGGTGGTCGAGGCCGAGGGGGTCACCTACGCGTGGGGTGGCGAACCCGTCGTGCGCGCACTGGACACCCTGATCCTGCGCGGCGACAAGGTGGGAATCGTGGGACCGAACGGCGTCGGCAAGAGCACCCTGCTCAAGCTTCTGCTGGGCGAGCTCGAGCCGGACAGCGGGCGCATCCGCCGCGGCACCAATCTGCGGGTCGCCTACTTCGACCAGCTGCGGGCCAGTCTGGATGAGGACAAGAGCGTTCAGGACAACGTCGCCGGCGGCAGCGAAAAGGTCACGGTCGACGGCAAGAGCAAGCACGTGCTTTCCTACCTCAAGGACTTTCTGTTCGTTCCCGAGCGCGCCCGTCAGCCGGTCAGCGCGCTGTCCGGGGGCGAGCGCAACCGCCTGCTGCTGGCGAAGCTGTTCACGCAGCCAGCCAATCTGCTGGTGATGGACGAGCCCACCAATGACCTGGACGCCGAGACCCTGGAGCTGCTCGAGGACCTTCTCGTCGGTTTCGACGGGACCCTGCTGCTGGTGAGCCACGACCGCGCGCTGCTGAATGCAGTGGTGACCAGCACTCTGGTGTTCGAGGGAGAGGGCAGGGTGCGCGAATATGTGGGCGGCTACGACGATTGGGTGCGTCAGCGCCCCGCCGCCGTTCTCCCTGCTGCGGCCGAGAGGCCGCCGCGCCCGGCCGCGCAGCCGAGACCTTCACCGGATACCCGATCCGCGCCCGCAAAGCTGAGCTACAAGAACCAGCGGGAGCTGGCGGCCCTGCCGGCGCAGATCGAGGCCCTGGAGGCGGAGCAGGCGGATCTTCACGCGCGGATGGCGGACCCCGCTTTCTATCAGCAGGCAGGTGGCGGCATCGCCGTCGCGAGGGAACGGCTGGCCGCGCTCGAGACCGAGCTGGAGGCTGCCTACGCCCGCTGGGAGGCCCTCGAGGAGCTCAAGTCCGGCTGACGCCCTTGGGTTCTGGCCTGGCCGCCGGCGCGGGAGCAACGCCATCTCGTCACCACCCGCACGCGGTCTGGCCTGTCCGCGCCGACATGGCTTAGTATTCGCCGCTCGACCTCAGCCCTGACGATCGAGGAGCGCCCGTCTTGAAGTTCACCGTCGAGGAATTCCGTGCCTGGGACAGCAAATGCGTCACCCTGCTCGGCATGTCCGGGGTCGGCAAGACGTACCTGTCGGCCCTGCTGCGGCGTCAGGACTGGTTCCATTACTCGGGCGACTATCGCATCGGCACGCGCTACCTCGATGAGCACATCCTTGACCTGATCAAGAGCCAGGCCATGCAGGTCCCGTTTCTCGCGGACCTGCTGCGGCGGGACTGGATCTTCATCCGCAACAACATCAAGGTGGACGATCTGGGCCCGGTGCTCAGCTTCGTCGGCAAGCTCGGAAACCCGGAGCTCGGTGGGCTGCCCTTGCGGGAGTTCAACCGCCGCCAGGCCCTGTACCGGGAGGCCGAGATCGCGGCCATGAAGGACCTACCCCAGTTCGTCCGCAAGGCGAAGGAGATCTACGGTTACGACAATCTGGTGAACGACGTGGGCGGGAGTCTGTGCGAGCTCGACGACCCGGGCGTGATCGAGCTGCTCGCGCGCCACAGCCTGATCCTCTACATCCAGGTGCCGGAGGCGGACGAGATCAAGCTCATCCAGCGTGCTCAGGCCGATCCCAAGCCGCTGTACTATCGACCCGAGTTCCTTAGCGCGGCGGCGAAGGACTATCTGGAGACGCGGGGGCTGGAATACGTGGCCGAGATCGATCCGGACGACTTCACCCGCTGGGTCTTTCCGCGCCTGTTCCACTCCCGAGTTCCGCGCTACGAGGCCATCGCGCGGCCGCACGGCTACACGGTGGGCTCCACCGAGGTGGCCCAGGTGCGTGACGAGCGCGACTTCCTGCAACTGCTGGAGCAGGCCATAGCCCGAAAAGGTTGATTCCATGCCCATCGTCGCCCATACCGACCTCCCCACCTTCGATCGCTTGCGCGAAGAGGGTCAGACCATCCTGGACCCGGACCGGGCGCTGCATCAGGACATCCGCGAGCTCCACATCGGGCTGCTCAACATGATGCCCGACGCCGCGCTGGCGGCGACGGAACGCCAGTTCCTGCGGCTGATCAACGAGAGCAACCAGATCGCCCAGTTCTTCGTCCACCCCTTCACGCTGGACGCGCTGCCGCGCGCCGCTGCCGCGCGCGATCACATCGAGCGCTATTACGAACCCTTCGAGCGCATTCGCGAGGACGGCCTGGACGCGCTCATCATCACCGGCGCCAACGTCAGTCACCCCAATCTCGCGGACGAGCCCTTCTGGGAGCCGCTGATCGAGGTCATCGACTGGGCGGCGGAGAACGTCACCTCCACCCTTTGCTCTTGCCTCGCGACCCATGCGGTGCTCCAGTTCCGGTACGGCCAGCGCCGCTATCCGCTGCCCGACAAACGCTGGGGCGTCTACGCCCATCGGGTGGTCAACAAGCGGCATCCGCTGGTCAATGACGTGAACACCTTGTTCGACGTGCCCCATTCCCGTTTCAACGAAATCGGGCGCGATCAGTTCGATGCCGCCGGCCTGCGCGTGCTGGTCGAGAGCGAGCAGGCAGGGGTGCACCTAGCGGTAAGTGAGGATGGATTTCGGTTGGTGTTCTTCCAGGGGCACCCGGAGTACGACACCGTCTCCTTGCTCAAGGAGTACAAGCGCGAGGTCAACCGTTTCGCCCTTGGGCAGCGCGAGGATTACCCGCCGATTCCGGAGAACTACGTCCGCCTGCGGGACCGGGCCATTCTCGATGAGCATCGCGACCGCATTCTGGCGGCGCTCGACAGCGGACGCACGTCCCCGGAGTTCCCGGAGGACCGAATCGCCACCGGACTCGACAACACCTGGCACGACACCGCCGAGGGTGTCGTCGGCAATTGGGTGGGCAAGATCTACCAGCTCACCCACAGCGACCGCAGACTGCCCTTCATGGATGGCGTCGATCCGCGCGATCCCCTGGGCCTCGACTGGTAGATTCGCTCCTGCCGTCCCGTTTCTCGTCCGCTTCTGCCTGATCCGCAGGCTGATTCCGAGCCCTCGCGAGCTTGGATGGCCATGGCAT
>CAYNBI010000071.1:6977-20168 GCA_964395315.1 uncultured Chromatiaceae bacterium
CTGCCTGATCCGCAGGCTGATTCCGAGCCCTCGCGAGCTTGGATGGCCATGGCATACCGTGGAAGTCTGTTCGGAATCTGTGTTGCAAAAAAGTCTAATAGACTCATGCTGTGTTGCACAATTTTCGTTCAGAGGTCGTTTTCTTAAGATTTTTAAGAAAAATGTGAACTAGGGCAGGATTTTATGTTTGGTGTGCGTCCTTGCCATTTGTTGCGGAGAGGTCTAAGATTTAGGTCGACGAGAGGATCTGCGCAAGAAGTCAAGCGTTCTTTTCGAGTCAAGGGGTATGCGGGGGCTCAAGAACGGCAACAGGGGAGCAGATCCGGCAATTCTTCAGGCACAAGACTTAGGGAACGGGTAGGTCAGACATGTTCGACGAGCAGAACAACGTGATTCGTTACAAGTGGGATCCGAGCACGGAAACCGGATTCAGGTTGCGCTTCGACCAGCGGAACGGGCAGCGGCGTGGATTCCGCCGCTACCACGTGGAGGACTGGACCAACCACATCGTGATGAACGAATGGGGTTGCGAAAGCCTCGATGAGGCGCTGGGCGTGCTGGGACACTTCTTCGACATCGATGTGAGCCAGGAGCGCCATCGCATCGCGGAGGTCTTCCCGCAAAACGCCTAACCTCCCTCCCCGCGAGCGTGGGGTGGGTTCGAAACCAAAAGGGCCGGCAACGGCCCTTTGTTCGTTGTGCCGGCGGCTCTCGCCATAAAGGCCTTCGCTTCCCGTTTGCGGTTGAGTAGACGGGAATATTAGAATGTAGCGATTCGCCAGTGCTCCGAGCGTCCAGGTGTCCGCCATGCAGGAACCTATTTCCGACCGCGCGATCGGCCGGGTCGAGATCAAGGAAACCACCTGCTACATGTGCGCCTGCCGTTGCGGAATTCGGGTTCACCTGCGTGACGGCGAGGTGCGCTACATCGAGGGCAACCCGAACCATCCGTTGAACCAGGGCGTGATCTGCGCCAAGGGTTCATCCGGCATCATGAAGCAGTACTCGCCGGCTCGCCTGACCAAGCCTTTGCGGCGCAAGGCGGGGAAGGAACGCGGGGAGTCTGCGTTCGAGCCCATCTCCTGGGACGAGGCCCTCACCACGCTGACAGAGCGTCTGCGCGCGATCCGCGCGGAGGACCCCAGGAAGTTTGCGCTGTTCACCGGCCGCGACCAGATGCAGGCCCTGACGGGCATGTTCGCCAAGCAGTTCGGCACGCCCAACTACGCCGCCCATGGAGGCTTCTGCTCGGTGAACCTGGCCGCGGGACTCATCTACACCATTGGCGGGTCCTTTTGGGAATTCGGCGGGCCAGATCTCGATCGGGCCAAGCTGTTCGTGATGATCGGCACCGCCGAGGACCACCACTCGAACCCGCTGAAGATCGCCATCTCGAAGTTCAAGCGCAAGGGCGGCAAGTTTGTCTCCATCAACCCCATCCGCACCGGCTACTCCGCGGTGGCCGACGAGTGGGTACCGATCAAGCCCGGCACCGACGGCGCCCTGCTACTCGCGATCATCCACGAAATCATCAAGCAAGGCCTCTATGATCGCGATTTCCTCGTCCAGTACACCAACGCGGCGGAGCTCGTGATAAACGACCCGGAGCGGGATGACGACGGGCTCTTCTACCGGGTGGAGATGCACGTCGAGGAGGGCTGCTTCGATCCCGAGAACAAGCTCTGGTGGGATCCCGACATCGGCGCCGTCGGTACCCACACCCCTGGGGCCGAACCGCGCCTGCTCGGCACCTACGAGCTGGACGACGGCACCTGCGTCAAGCCGGGCTTCCAGCTCCTGAAGGAACGGGTCGAGGAATATACCCCCGAGTGGGCCGCCGGCATCACCGGCATCCCGGAAGAGACGATTCGCCGCCTGGCCCACGAGATGGGCGTCACCGCCCGCGATCAGAAGATCGAGCTGCCGATTCAGTGGACCGACTGCTGGGACAACGACCACCAGTCCGTTACCGGCAATCCGGTAGCCTTCCACGCCATGCGCGGACTGGCCGCTCACTCCAACGGCTTTCAGACGATTCGGGCGCTGGGCATCCTGATGACCATCTTGGGCACCGTCGACCGGCCTGGCGGCTTCCGCCACCGCGCGCCCTTCCCGCGCCCGATTCCGCCCTGCCCGAAGCCGCCGAGCGGGCCGGAGTGCGTGCAGCCGGATACCCCTTTGGACGGGATGCCGCTGGGATGGCCCGCGAAACCGGAGGACCTGTTCGTCGACGAGCGCGGCGAGCCCGTGCGCATCGACAAGGCCTTCTCCTGGGAGCACCCGCTCTCGGTCCATGGCCTGATGCACAACGTCATCACCAACGCCTGGCGCGGCGATCCATACCCCATCGATACCCTGTTCCTGTTCATGGCCAACATGGCCTGGAACTCGTCCATGCATACGGTCGAGGTGCGCAAGATGCTCACCGCCAAGGACGAGCAGGGGCAGTACAAGATCCCTTTCTTGGTGGTCTGCGACACCTTTGCCTCCGAGACGGTGGCCTTCGCCGATCTGGTGCTGCCGGATACCAGCTACCTGGAGCGCCACGACGTGCTCTCCATGCTCGACCGGCCCATCTCCGAGTACGACGGCCCGGTGGACTCGGTGCGCATCCCGGTGATACCGCCGAAGGGGGAGTGCAAGCCCTTCCAGGAGGTGCTGATCGAGCTCGGCTCGCGCCTCGGTCTGCCCGCCTTCGTCAAGGAAGACGGCAGCCGCAAGTACCGGGATTATCCCGACTTCATCGTCAACTACGAGACCTCCCCAGGCTCCGGCATCGGGTTTCTCGCGGGTTGGCGCGGGAAGGGGGGCGAGAAGTTCCTCAAGGGCGAGCCGAATCCCCGCCAGTGGGAGATGTACGCCAACAACGGCTGCGTCTTCCACCACGAGCTGCCCAAGTCCTACCAGTACATGCGCAACTGGAATAAGGGCTACCTGCACTGGGCTCGGGCGCACGGCATGACCCGCTACGCCGAGCCCATCACTCTCAATCTCTACTCGGAGGTGCTGCAGCGCTTCCGGCTCGCCGCGCGGGGCAAGTGGCCGGGACGCCAGCCGCCCGAGCGCTTGCGGCGGCGGGTGGAGACCTATTTCGACCCGCTGCCCTTCTATTACGAGCCACTCGAGACGCGGCTCACGGATACCCAGCGCTACCCGCTCAACGCGCTCACCCAGCGGCCGATGGCTATGTATCACAGCTGGGATTCGCAGAACGCGTGGCTGCGCCAGATCCACAGCCACAACTACCTGTTCATGAACCCCAAGGTGGGCGCCGCCAACGGCTTCGACGACGGGGACTGGATCTGGGTCGAGTCGGCCCACGGCAAGGTCCGCTGCATGTGCCGCTTCTCCGAGGCCGTGGAGCCCGGCACCGTGTGGACCTGGAACGCGATCGGCAAGGCCTCCGGCGCCTGGGGGCTTACGCCGCGGGCGGACGAGTCGCGCAAGGGCTTCCTGCTCAACCACCTGATCTCGGAGGAGCTGCCGCCCACCGAGTGTGGCGAGCACCTCTCCAACTCCGACCCCGTCACCGGCCAGGCGGCCTGGTTCGACGTGCGGGTACGGGTCTACAAGGCCGATCCCAAGGAGCCCGCCATGACCTGGCCCCAGTTCGAACCGCAGCAGCGGCTGCCGGGACAGGAAAAGCGCCGCGGGCGCTGGCAGGCCTACGTCGCGGGGATGTTCAAGAAATAGCGACCGATCTCCAGCCGCCGGCGCGATGCCGGGCAGCGCAAGCCGGAGGCAGAGCGCCTGAGGTTCAGTAATGACCCAACTCGCACTTGTCATCGATCTCAATGTCTGCGTCGGCTGCCATGCCTGCGTGACCTCCTGCAAGCAGTGGAACACATCCGGCTGGGCCGGTCCCATGTCCGACGAGAATCCCTACGACGCGGATCCGACTGGCACCTTCTTCAACCGGGTGCAGACATTCGAGGTAGGCAGCTTCCCGAGCACCGAGACGGTCCACTTCCCCAAGAGCTGCCTGCATTGCGAGGAACCGCCCTGCGTGCCCGTCTGCCCCACTGGCGCCTCCTACAAGCGGCCGGACAATGGGGTCGTGCTGGTGGACTACGACAAGTGCATCGGTTGCAAGTACTGCTCCTGGGCCTGCCCCTACGGCGCGCGGGAGATCGACGCGCAGCAGCGGGTGATGAAGAAGTGCACCCTGTGCATCGACCGCATTACCGACGCCAACCTCCCGGAACGCGAGCGCAAACCGGCTTGCGTCCTCGCCTGTCCCACCACGGCGCGGCTGTTCGGCGACGTCCATGACCCGGACTCGGAGGTATCGGTCGCCATTCGGGAGCGCGGCGGCTATCAGCTCATGCCCGAGTGGGGCACCAAGCCGGCGAACCATTACCTGCCGCGCCGGAAGACACGCATCCACATCGATGAGGAAGAGCTAGTCCGGGCCGACAACCCGCTGCGCAAGGAGGATCTCACCACCTATACCGGTGAAGAGGCCCTGGACGACGTGGCCTGGTAGCGGCGGTGCGCGTGCGGCAACCTGGGTTTGATGGGGCCGGGGACGGTCCCGCGAAACGAGAGTCATCATGCATCCTGCCTTCTCCGTCATCTTCCTGACCACCCTGATCGGTGCCGGACAGGGCCTATTCCTCGCCCTGTTCACGGGTCAGCTCTACGCCCTGGCCAACCTGCTTCCGGCCCAGACGGAGCGCTTCTACGCCGTCGGGAGCCTGATCTCCCTGACGCTCCTGCTCGCTGGCCTGGTCGCCTCGTTCTTTCATCTCGGCCATCCCGAGCGGGCATGGCGGGCGGCGGCGAAATGGCGCACCTCCTGGCTGTCGCGCGAGGTGCTGGTGATGCCCGCGATGATGGTCCTGGTACTTGCCTACGGGTCGGCCCACTACCTCGGTCTCACCCAGCCCCTGTTCACCGTGGCAGGGATTCTGCCCGTTGACCCGACACTGCTGATCGGCGCGCTCGGCACCGTCGTCGCCTTTGCCCTGTTCGTCAGCACGGCCATGATCTACGCCAGCGTGAAGTTCCTGCAGGAGTGGCATTCGCCACTGACTGTCGCCAACTTCACCTTCCTGGGAATCGCTTCAGGGTTCATGTTGGCCGCCGCCTACTCGGCCTATATTGGCAACCAGCTGGTGGTGTTTTTCGGCACCTGGGCCGTCATCGCGACGGCGCTAGGCCTCGTCACCCGCGGTACATCGCTGGCGCGTAATCGCAAGCTCAAGCGCAAGAGCACCCTGCAGACGGCGATCGGCGTACGCCACAAGGCCATGGCGCAGAAGGCCCAGGGCGCTTCCGGCGGCTCCTTCAATACCCGCGAGTTCTTCCACGGCCGGCGGCAGAGCATGGTGCGCGGGGTGCGCAACCTGTTCCTGCTGCTGACATTTCCTCTCCCGGTCGCGCTCATCGCGATGGGCTATGTACTCGCGTCACCCGCCCTCGCGCTCGCGGCCTTCCTGGTGCAGTACCTAGGGCTGGTGGCCGAGCGCTGGTATTTCTTCGCCGAGGCTCAGCACCCGCAGAACCTCTATTATCAGGGCGTGTCCTGAGTCACTTCCCGCCGCCGGACCAGGCAGATACCGGGAGGGCTGCTGCCGGTTTCGGCGCGCTACTCCAGCAGCGCGGTGAGCGGGTCTCCCGGCGGGACTTCGACCGCCGGCCTCTCGTCGGTCAGCCATGCCGTGAGGCGGGAATCGCGTGCCGGCCACTGGCCCTTGAGGCGGTTCTCGGGGGCCTGACCCTCGAACGCCAGATAGCTGTACTTGCCGTAATGGGGCAGCTTACGGGCGAGACCGGGGAGCGCGTCCGCGTTGCCCGCGGCGACCCATCCGACGGGCGCGCCCTCACGTTCGCTTACCAGCGCGACGCTGGCATCTTCTCCGCCGAGCTTCTCGCCGGCGAGGGAGATTGACCTCGTCTCGGGGTCGAGCCTCGACGTCGAACCAGCCTCTGCGAGTGCCGGGAGAAACCGGTTGCTCCAGCCCAGAAGCCAGATCGGGCGGTCGTCCGGCAGGGTCTCCAGCTCGGTGTCCGCGATCAGCTCCCATCCCGGCGATCCGTGCATCCAGGCGGCCGCCAGCTGACGGTAACCATCTGCGAGGGGGTTCGGCGCGGCGCTCGGCAGCACGATCAGCCCGCCCTCGGCGCCGAACAGGGCGCTCAGCGTGGTCGGGGATTCGCCGGGGACGAGGCGGCGGAACAGGTCGAAGCGGGGATCGGCTGCGACGCGCAGGGGACGTGCCGGCAGGGTCAGGTCGAAGTCTGCCGCGCGCCCCGAGAGAGGCACGGCGTGCTCGGCTATTCCCCCTCCCTCGAGATGGGCCACCAGAGGCACCGTCAGCGGGAAGGGCTCGTCCTGCTGCGTCTGTCCGAGCCGACCGCGCAGGCGGAAGCCGTCTCCGGCCCGCTCGGCGGTCACGTCCGACAGGGTCAGCTCGGGAGCGCCGACGCGCCCGGTCCACTGGGAGAAGAAGTCGGTCAGGTTCCGCCCGCTTTCCTGCTCGAAGGCTAGGCGCAGATCGTCGAAGCCGGCGGCCCGGAACAGGTTATCGCGGTAGAACCGCTGCAACCCGGCGACGAACATAGGATCGCCCAGGTCCCGGCGCAGCATGTGCAGCAGCATCAGGGTCTTGCCGTAACCGATCGCCTGGGAGGCCGAGCCGTGGCGTCCGCGGAACTCGCGGATCGGGAAATCCTTGCCCTCGCGCACATAGTCGGCATAGGCCTTGAGTGTGTCGCGGCGGTAATCAGCACCCTGACCCTGCCGTTCCTTGAGCAGGTGGTCTGCGAGGTAGGCTGTGAGGCCCTCGCTCCAATTGCCCGATCCGTAATCGACGTAGACCCCATTACCCCACCAGTTGTGTAAGACCTCATGGGGGTAGGAGGTGTGAACGATGAAGGGCAGGCGGATCACGCGCGGCCCCAGCAGGGTGAAGGAGGGCATGCCGTAGCCGGTCTCCCAGAAGTTCTCCACCAGGGCAAACTTGGCGTACGGGTAGGGGCCGATGAGCCTGCTGTACAGATCGAGATACTCGCCGGTGGCGGTCAGATAGCGCTCGGCGAGGGCCGGTTCGGGCTCGCGCAGATAGACCTGGGCCTCACCGCTCGCGGTGGGCGTGGCGTAGCGCTCGAAGGGCGCGGCGATCAGGTAGATGTCGTCCTGTGGCTGGTCCTCGCGCCAGCCGACGCGCACCCCATCTCGGGTGCTTGAGACCTCGGGGCCGGCGCCCTGGGAGACGGCGCTCCAGCCGCTGGGCAACTGGACGCTCAGGCGAAAGGTCTGCAGGGTTTCGGGAATGCGCGGATACCATCCGCTATAGCCGTCGAGCACCACGCCATCCTCGGCGATGGTGCCCCGGCTCTGCTGGCGCGACCGGCCCATGCCCTCGCGGACGTCTTCGAGCTCGTGCTGAATGCTGCCGCCGTAGCGCAGCGTCACCGGACCTGGACCGCGGACCTGCAGCCGGTATCTCTCCAGGTGGCCTTCCTTCCCCCCAGGCGTGAGGACGGCGTCTCCCTCGGTGACGCGGGGTTCGAGCCCCCGGTGCAGGTAGAGGGTCCACGCGCCGCGCTCCGGGGGCAGCGTCATGGTGTCGGTCGCGACGAGCGTTCCGCGCCCTGGGTCGATGATCAGGTCGATCTGGTGTCCGACCGTGGCTTCGGACCCGGCTTCCGCGACCGCGGTCAACAGGGGCAGGAAGAATAGGAACCTCAGGAACCTGCTCATGTCGTAACTCCGTTGTCCGCCCGGCGAATGGCCGGTGCTGCGCTGCTTGGTCCATAATGCGGGGGCGAAAACCCTATTTCCACCCGGCGTCGTGCGTCCCGCCCCTCGTGGAATCGTCGACTTCTTGAAGTCGGGAATGGAGACCAGAGTAAAGAGCCGTGTAGCGACACGCGCTCACAGGCGTGCGCAGGACTCTCCGCGCCGACCCTAACCATGCTCGGTCGCCCCGCCGATGATGCGGCGGCCAATGATCTCGGGAATACCATCCATGCTTAGACTGTTGTTCAGCTCCGCGTTCGCCACGGCACTCTTGCTCGTGCCCGTTTTGTCTGCCGCCGGCTATGCGCCACGACCGGGGGACACGGGAGACGACGAGATCATCGATACCCGCACGTCGGTGGTGGACCTTTCCAGGCTGTCGGACCTGCAGGGACTGATCGACAGGCTCGCCGACAAGCGCGTGGTGTTCGTCGGCGAGCAGCACGACCGCTACGAGGACCACCTCAACCAGCTTGCCGTGGTCGCGGGACTGCACGAAAAGGGCAAGGACCTGGCGATCGGCATGGAATTCTTCCAGCAGCCATTCCAGCCCCATCTCGACGCCTTTATCGCTGGGGAGATCTCGGAGAAGGAGATGCTGCGGCGTACCGATTACTTCGAGCGCTGGCGCTACGACTACCGGCTCTACCGCCCGATCCTGCGCTTCGCGCGCGAGCACGGCATCCCCGTCGTCGCTCTCAACCTGGAGCGCGAGATCACCGAGAAGGTGGGGGACGGGGGGATCGAGTCCCTGAACCCGGAGGAGCGGGCGCGCATCCCCGCGGAGATCGACCGCGATGATCCGGCCTATCGGCGGCGGGTTCTGGCGGTATTCGAGCACCATCCGCAGAAGGACAACGCCGATTTCGAGCACTTCCTCGAGGTGCAGCTGCTGTGGGACGAGGGCATGGCGGATCGCGCCGCCCGCTACCTGCGGGAGAACCCGTCGAAGTCCATGGTCATCCTGGCGGGCGCGGGCCACGTCGAGCATGGGCAGGGAATCCCCAAGCGCCTGTTGCGGCGCGTGCCGTCGGAGTCCGCCATCGTGCTCAACGGCACCGCGCGTGAGCTGGATCCCGGTATCGCGGACTTCCTGCTCTATCCGCGGCGGGTGGAGCTGCCCGCGCCTGGGCTGCTCGGGGTCCTTCTGGACCTGGAATCCGCGGGCGAGGGCGTCGGCGTGCAGGGTTTCGTCGACAACAGCGGGGCCAAGGCCGCCGGTATGGAGGAGGGCGACCGCATCGTGAAGGTCGGGGATGACGAGATCAACTCGTATGCGGACGTGCGCATCTCACTCCTCGGCGGCCGGCCGGGACAGAAGATTCCGGTGGAAGTGCTGCGCAAGCACGTAATCACCGCGGACCAGCGATTGCGCTTCGAGGTGGAGCTGCATTGAGCCTGCCGGATCCGGCCCGGCGTCCCGAGCTTCTCTCCCCGGCGGGCACCCTGAAGAACATGCGCTACGCCTTCGCCTATGGGGCGGATGCGGTCTATGCGGGGCTCCCCCGTTACAGCTTGCGGGTGCGCAACAACGATTTTGACGCGGAGCATCTCGCCATTGGCATCGCCGAGGCGCACGCCCTCGGCCGCCGCTTCTACCTCGCCTGCAACCTGATGCCCCACGGCGCCAAGCTTCGCACCTTCGTCGCCGACATGGAGCCAGTCATCGCCCTCGGACCGGACGCCCTGATCATGGCCGACCCCGGGCTCATCATGCTGGTGCGCGAGCGGTGGCCGGACACGCCGATTCATCTCTCGGTACAGGCCAATACGGTCAATGCCCAGTCGGTGCGCTTCTGGGCGGCACGGGGGATCGCTCGGGTCATCCTCTCACGGGAGCTGTCCCTGGACGAGATCGCGGACATCCGTGACGCCTGCCCTGATGTCGAGCTAGAGGTCTTCGTCCACGGCGCGCTCTGCATCGCTTACTCCGGGCGTTGCCTGCTCTCCGGCTACTTCAATCACCGCGACGCCAACCAGGGCGCCTGCACCAACTCCTGCCGCTGGGAATACCGGGTGGGCGCGCCCGAAACCTCTGCGACCGGGCAGGAACGCCATCCCGACGCGGACGAGGTCTACCTGCTGGAGGAGTCGAAGCGTCCGGGGCAGTACATGCCGGTGTTCGAGGACGAGCAGGGGACCTACATCATGAACGCCAAGGACCTGCGCGCGGTCGAGCACGTCGAGCGCCTGGTACGCGTGGGCGTGGATTGTCTCAAGATCGAGGGCCGCACCAAGTCCCATTACTATGCCGCCCGCACCACCCAGGTCTATCGCCTCGCCATCGACGACGCGCTGGCGGGCCGCTGCTTCCGCAGGGGTTTGCTCGCGGACCTGGAGGGGCTCGCCAACCGGGGCTACACGGAGGGCTTCTACCGCCGTCACGCCCCTGCCGAGCTCCAGAATTACGAGCGAGGGAGCTCGGACAACCAGCGCCAAATCTTTGTCGGCGAGGTGATCGCGAGCGAGGGCGGCTGGGCCGAAATCGAGGTCAAGAACCGCTTCGGGGTGGGCGACGAGCTCGAGCTCATCACCCCGGCGGGCAACCGGCGCCTTCGCCTCGATCGCATGTGTGACCTCGAGGGAAACCCGGTTGGCGTGGCCCCCGGAGCCGGTCATATCGTGCGCATCCCGTCACCGATGGCGGACTGCGGAATGGGGTTGCTGACGCGGGTGCTGTAAGACCGGGAACCCTGCCGCAGGTGCCGAATCGTTCAGGCTGCACCCTCATCGACCTCGGATCCGTTGCCGATCAGGGCGTTTCGAGCCCCGACAGGCCTCGGCTACCCCCGCGGCTGGACCACGGCTTCCATACCACCAATTTCCTAGTGAATCAGTACTAGAATTAAAACCGAGAGGGTAAGGATGCCCCGCGTGGTGGGTGTTCTCCACGCCCGAATCGGACCAGGAGGTGTAACATGAAACGGATCTGCATCTTTCTGCTCGTTTCCCTCGCAGCGCTCCTGTTGGCACAGACGACTTGGGCCTACGACGCGGAGTCTGCGCGCGCTTTCGCGCAGATGTTCGAGCCCGTGCGTGGTGTCAAGGCGGGCAAGGCATTGCATATGATCAGGCCCGAACAGCTGGTGGAGCGCGTCAAGAAGGGCGAGCATATCGTCGCACTTGACGTGCGGACGCCGGCGGAGTCCGGCTTCCATGGGATGACCATGCCGGATACTTTGGCCATTCCGATCGACCAGCTGTTCCTGCCCGAGAACCTTGATCGCATTCCAACGGATCGGCCGGTTCTCGTCGTTTGCAAGTCGGGTACCCGCGCCACGGCGGCGTGCACCGGCTTGCGTTACATCGGATTCGAGAACGCGTACGTGCTGAAGGGAGGGATCGGAGCACTTGCCGGCTATTTGAATCCGAAAACCGCCAACATGTCCCTGGAGGATCCGCAATAGACGGGGCCTTTTCTTGCGCTGCGCC
This sequence comes from uncultured Chromatiaceae bacterium, assembly GCA_964395315.1. Classification (GTDB taxonomy): domain Bacteria; phylum Pseudomonadota; class Gammaproteobacteria; order Chromatiales; family Chromatiaceae; genus CAVORB01. The sequence goes on from CAYNBI010000071.1 coordinate 18,157, forward strand.
GACGGGCCCACGGACGAGTTGCTCAGCGCCCGTTCTCCCCTCCGGCGCCTATTGGCCTCCAGGCGGTTTCCGACGCACAACCGCCCGGGTTCGCCGGTTGAGCCCTCGCGTCGCTCAGTCTCCCGCGAACAGGAACGAGCAGAGCAGGGTCGAGGCGAAGTAGAAGTTGAACAGGGTGTGCAGCGCCAGGCTCGGCCAGAAGCGCTGCGTCCTCATCACCAGCCAGGCGGAGCCCGTTCCGAGCACCACGAGCGGCATCAGGGACAGGCCCGCCCGACCGTGGCTCAACGCGAACAGCACGCTGAGCAAGGTCGCCGCGATCCACCAGGTCCATCCGCTCGAAAAGGTCCTGCTCAGATACAGGGGGCCACGATACAAGGTCTCCTCCAGGACGGGCGCCACCAGCAGTGCGGTGGACAGGCAGAAGGGGTCGGGCCAAAGCGTCTTGAACCCCGCCTGCACCCACTCCTGTATCCCCGTCTGAAGTCCGAACAGCTGCTCCAGAAGGAGCGGAGCTTCGAATGGGCGCTCGCCGAAGATCGAGGGGCAGAGGTAGGTGCAGAAGGTGGTGTCGTAGAACAGGTAAACGACATAGTTCTTGACCGCGACACTCAAGATCGCCGCGGCGAGGCACACCAGGATGTATTTCCAGGCCTCACCAGTAGCCATCGCTGTTCCCGGGCTCTGCCAGCACCGGGTCCAGCGGCCTTATCTGTCAGGTCAGGGCCTCAGGCGATCCATTGCCTCGGCCGGGAGTGCCGTCCCAACCCCGGTGACGGGATTTATCGCACTCCTGCTTTAAGCATTGCAGATTTCCCCGGACAGGGAAGGCCCGGGAGACGCTGATCATGGGCCATCCTGGCCAAAATCAGCACGCCACGAAAGAAGCGTGGTTTCTGGATGGCTTCATTCTTTGAGACGCTTACGCGGTTGAAGATATGGCGTCACATCCGCGTGCCGCGACAAGCGCTGAATTGATCCGCGCTTGTCTTTGTCTTCCTATTCGACCCACTCGATCAGGTGATGCAGGAGGGGACCCGCGTCCTCCTCGCTGATGACCCGCCCGGCAATTGAGTGGCCGGCCTCGACCACTGAAACCGCATCGCCGCTGACAAGGGGGTGCCAGTCGGGCAGTGGCTTGCCTTCCGCGACGAGCCGGTAGGCGCAGGTGGCAGGAAGCCAATAGGGGTCCTCCAGCACTGCGGGTGTCAGGGTCACGCAGTTCGACACGATATGGGAGCGGTTGGGGTAGTCGGCGCAGCGGCAGCTATCCGGGTCCAGCAGCTTGCAGGCGACGTTGGTGTAGACGATGCGCCTGGTGTCCTCGTCCTCCAGCTTCTCCAGGCAGCACTTGGCGCAGCCGTCGCACAGCGCTTCCCACTGATGCCGCGTCATGGCGGAGAGGGGAACGGTCTCCCAGAATCGGTCGTCGGCGTCATGCATGGAGGGGACGTGGCCCGGCAGGGGCGGGAATGAAGAGGATGGAGAAACGAACACTCCGCCATCCTTCGGAGCGCGGATTATACACCGGTGGGCGCGAAGCTATAATCCGGCACAAGCCGCCCGTCGCCATGGGTTGCCAAACAAACAGGTGAGATCGCCGAGATGCATGAACAGAGCGGGGTGATGCAGACGCCGATGGGCGCGGTGGGCGTGACCTGGGTCGATGGGGTCCTCGTCGGTGTCGACCTGGAGCCCGAGCGGGTCCTGGAAACGCCAGCGGATGTGCCCGATGCGGTCCGGGGTCAACTCGCGGCCTACTTCCAGGACGGGTCAACGCGCTTCGACCTCGACCTGGGCCTGCGCGGCACGCCGTTCCAACGTCGGGTGTGGGAGGCGCTGCAGGCCATCCCGCCTGGAACCACGACGACCTACGGCGAATTGGCGGCGGCGCTCGGCACCAGCGCCCGTGCGGTTGGGGGCGCCTGCAGGGCCAATCCCTGTCCCATCGTGGTCCCGTGCCACCGTGTGGTGGCCGTCGACGGCCTCGGGGGCTTCGCCGGTGACCGGAG
>CAYNBI010000072.1:0-20107 GCA_964395315.1 uncultured Chromatiaceae bacterium
GGCGGCGGCGGCGTCCCGCCCGATCTGGGTCTTCAGCTCAGCGAAGGAACCGAACTTCTTCTCGTCCCGCAGCTTGAGCCGCGGCTCCACCTCGGCGTGACGGCCGTAGATGTCGTCGCCGAAGTCGAACAGGTGCACCTCCAGCAAGTAGCGAGGCTCGCCGCCGACCGTGGGGCGAACGCCGATATTCGCCACGCCGGGCCAGGGCCGGTCGGCGACACCATCGACCATGACCGCGTAGACGCCGCGCAGCGGGCTCACCCGCCGGTGCAGATTGATGTTGGCGGTCGGAAAGCCGATGGTGCGACCCCGCTTGTCGCCGTGCCCGACACGTCCGCAGACGCGGTAGGGCCGGCCGAGCAGGTGGCGGGCCAGCTCCAGTTCGCCTCGGGCCAGCGCCTCGCGGATACGGGTGCTGCTCACCCGCTCCTCGCCATGGGTGACCGTGTGCAGGTCCTCGACCTCGAAGCCATGCTCCCTGCCCATGACCTCCAGCAGATGGTAGTCGCCCTGCCGGCCGCGGCCGAAGCGAAAGTCGTCCCCGACCAGGAGATGACGCGCCCCCAGCCCCTCCACGAGCAGACGGCGCACGAAGTCCCGGGCCTCCATCCGCGCGAGCCTCGGACCGAACTCCAGCAGCATCACCTGCTCGATGTCGCAGGCAGCCAGCGCCGCAAGCTTCTCGCGCAGGCGGGTGAGCCGCGCCGGGGCCGCATCGGGCGCGAAATACTCCATTGCCTGGGGCTCGAAGGTAATCACCGTAGCCGGGACGGCAAGCGCGCGGCCCCTGGCCAGCAGGCGCTTAAAAACCGCCCGATGCCCCAGGTGCACCCCGTCGAAGTTCCCGATGGTGGCGACGCAGCCCCGATGCCCGGGTCGAAGATTGTGCAATCCGCGGATGACCCTCATGGATGTCGCGTTTCCGGGCCGAAAAAGGTCGAGATTATAGGGAGGAACCGATTGTACCTCCTAGCGCGGCCGGAAATCGCGAGGGCGAACGGCCAGGACGAGCAGGGCCAGACCGTAGGCGACGCCACCGGCCGCGATCCAGCCGCACAGGCGACCGATCCGCTCGAGGTCGCCCATCCCGATCCACGCGGCGGTTGGCCCGCTGCCCCACCAGACGAGCAGGCCCATGACGGCGCAGGCCGCCAGGCCCTTCGACAGCAGGCTCCCCCAGCCCCTGGGTGGACGATAGATCCCCGCCCCCACCAGGCCACGGAGGAGCAGCCAGGCGTTCACCAGCGCGGACACCGTGGTCGCCAAGGCCAGGCCCACGTGCCCCAGCGGAGCCATGAGCGCCAGCTTGACGACGATGTTGACGCCGAGGGCGATGACGGCGATACGCACCGGTGACCTCATGTCGAGCCGGGCATAGTAGCCCGGCGCCAGCACCTTCACCCCGAGAAAGCCCATGAGGCCGGCGGCGTAGGCCGTGAGACTGCGCGCGGCCATCTCGACGTCGTGCGCGGTGAACTCGCCGGAATGGAACAAGGTCGCCATCAGCGGGCCCGCCAGCGCCATCAGCCCCACCGCAGCGGGCAGCCCGAGCAGCAGCACCCAGCGCAGGGCCCAGTCGATGGTTTCGGAGAACGCCTCCGGCGATTGCTCCGCGTGCCTGCGCGAGAGCTTGGGCAGGATGACGGTGCCCAGGGCGACCCCGACGATTCCCAGGGGAAACTCCATCAGCCGGTCCGAGAAATAGAGCCAGGAAATGCTGCCGGTGGTCAGGAAGGACGCCAGCACGGTGTCGAGCAGCAGGCTCAGCTGGGCCACCGAGACCCCGAACAGGGCCGGGACCATCAGCCGGACGATGCGCCGCACCCCCGCGTCCCCGCGGTTGATCCGCGGACGGGGCAGGAGCTTCAAGCGGATCAGAAAGGGAATCTGGAAAGCGAGCTGCGCCAGGCCCGCGATCAACACCCCCCAGGCCAGTGCCATGATCGGGCGCTCCATCTTCGGCGCCAGCCAAAGGGCGCAGGCGATGAGGCTCAGGTTGAGCAGCACCGGCGTGAAGGCAGGGACCCCGAAGCGCTCGTGGGCGTTGAGGATGCCCCCGGCAAAGGCCGTCAGCGAGATGAAGAGCAGATACGGGAAGGTGAGGCGCAGCATCTCCGCCGTCAGCGCCTGCTGATCCGCATCGGCGGCGAAACCCGGTGCGAAGACCAGGACCAGGATGGGGGCACCCACCACGCCAGCGACGGTCACACCCGCCAGCACCAGGCCCAGGGCTCCGGCCAGATTGTCGACGAAGCCCTTGAGCTCCGCCTGGCCCCGACTCGACCTGTATTCCATGAGCACGGGCACGAAGGCCAGGGAAAAGGCCCCCTCCGCGAACAGCCGGCGCATGAAGTTCGGAATCTTGAAGGCGACGAAGAAGGCGTCGGTAGCGGCATCCGCCCCGAACACCCGCGCGATCACCAGATCGCGGATGAACCCGAGGACGCGGGAGAGCAAGGTGTTGCCGCCGACCTGAGCGGCGGCGCCCGAAATCGAGGCCAAGGAGACGCGCTCCCGCAAATCGGTCGATTATCACAGAAAGCGCCGCGCGCGACGAAACCCGACAATCGCCGCCGCGGTACGCCGCTGCCTCAACCGCCCGCCTTCAGGCAGTCGATGAAATCCAGCGTGATGCGGGCGCTCACGCCCCACAGACGCTCGCCCTCGAACTCGTCGTAGAACACTACCTGCCGCACCTGCGGGTGGTCGGGCCCCGGCCACGCCCGGACGCGGCGGTTGGCGGGATCGTCCAGCCAGGCCAGCGGGATACTGAACACACGGGCGACCTCCAGCGGGTCCGGACGCAACGCCAGCGGTTGGGACAGAAGCCCCACCACCGGCGTCACCAGGAAGTTGCTGACGGTCTCGAACGGACGCAGCTCGCCCAGAAGCTCCACCCGTCGCGGGTCCAGCCCGATCTCCTCCCGCGCCTCGCGGAGCGCGGTGGCGACCCGGTCCTCGTCCCCGGGCTCGCAGCGACCGCCGGGAAAGGCGACTTCGCCGCTGTGGCGGTCACGGTCGTATACGGAGCGGCGGATGTAGAGCAGCCGCCAGCGCTCACCCGCCCGGAACACGGGGATCAGAACCGCCGCCGGTCTCGGCTCATTGCCGGGCGAACCGGACAATTCCAGGGCGGGCGATCGGTCAGCCTCCGCGGCACGCAACCGCCCGGCGATGTCGGGGGCGCTCAGGGTATCCAGGCGTGAAACCAATTCCGCCGCGTCCTGGGAGCTGAAGCCCGAACCTGCCATGACGGTACCGGCGCCGGTGATCACTCGATGTACAAGGGGTAGAAGGGCTCCGCGAGCCTCTCTGGTCGTCGCGCACCACCCATCCGTTGCGCCTTGACCCGGGCGGGCCTGAGGCCTTCCCGGTCCAGCATACGGGGATAGAGCCGGAAGGCCTTGCTGGTCGCCAGAGGCCTCTCGCGGGCCGCATCCACGGCGGTCTCCGGCAGCGCCAGGGGGATTCCGCCACCCGCATCCAGCAGCCAGAGCTCGCCGACGTCAGGCGCCCGCAACGGGACACGCGTCGCATCGGACTCCAGGGCCGTGATCAGGGGCTCCCCGGTCTCCTCGATGAGGCTGGAGCAGCAGGTTCCACGGACCCTGGCACGGGCCTCGCCGCCGTTCGCGGTCCAGGCGCCGTATTGGATCTCCGACAGCCGGGCGAGGCTGACGATGGCCTCGTCCGCACCGCAGCGCTTCCACTGCCGCCTGTCGCAGGTCTCGGCCGCGCCACCGCGTACAGCGACAACCTGCAGTACGCCGTGGAAGGCATTCAGCAACCGTCGCCTGCAGGTCTTGGCATCCATACCCAGGATTCTGGAGAAGCACTCCGGCGGGTTCAAGGCATCGCTCGAGCGCGGTCCTCGCGCGATCCCGCACCGGGTGCATGGGGCGCGCGCATGGCCGGCCGCGATGCCCTGGCTGGAGGGCAAGAGATTAGGCTCGACAGTAGCGCGGTTTTGGCGGATTCTCAGCCGGTTACGGTCAACCGAGAGCCGACCCTCATGTCCCTCGAAAACAGCGCTGCCCCGCTCCTCAAACCGATCGATCCGTGCGAGCGGATCGCGCTCAGTCTCGCCGACAGGGGGTGGTGCGTCACGCCGGACTTCCTGACGCCGCTGCACGTCGCCCAGCTGCGCCACGAGGCGCTCCGAATGTGGCGCCGGGGCAAGTTTCGTCACGCCGGGGTCGGCCGGGGGGCGGACCTCCAGGTTCGCACCGAGATACGCACGGACCGGGTACTCTGGTTGGACCCAGAGAGCTGCACGGGCGCCCAACGCCTGTATCTCGACACCCTGGAACGGCTGCGCCAGGAGGTCAACCGGACACTGCTGCTCGGCCTGTTCGAGTTCGAGGGCCACCTCGCGGTCTATCCGGAGGGCACTTACTATCGCAAGCATCTGGATCAGTTCCGCGGCGTCGCGCTGCGCACCCTGACCTGCAGCCTCTATCTGAACCTCGATTGGGGCGAGGGGGACGGCGGCGAGCTGCGCCTGTACACCGACCCCGAGGACCCCGATCGCTACGAGGCGATCCAACCTCTGGGCGGCACCCTGGTCACCTTCCTCAGCGCCCGCTTCCTGCACGAGGTGATGCCGGCCCGCCGGGAGCGCATCAGCATCACGGGCTGGTTCAAGCGCCGGGGCGACGGCTTGCGCTGAGCGCGGACGCGCGCGGGAACGAGCTTACCGGGGGGCCGATCCCGCGATCGCGGCGGGCTCTCCGTACCACCAGGCGTCACGCGCCGCCCGGCGATCCAGCTGCTCCATCTGCATCTGGACGCTGCGCTGCCTCGACCAGTCTCGCTGGGGCTTCGACCAAGGGCACATCGCGTCCATCCATCTGTCGTGCCGCGCCATGTTGTAGTCCCTGCGCTGGCGATAGCTAAGGCGCATGGCGTCCCGATAGCGCTCGACGGCGTCGTCATAGGCCGCCATCCAGGGAGGCATGGACGCGCCCCTGCCGCTGTAAGCATCGAACGTCGCGTTTCGCCGCTGACGCAGCAGGTCGCGCCGCTCGTCGACCACCGTCTGCAGGCTGCGCGGCGGCAGGACCGGCAGCACGACGGGAGCGCCGTCCCCGGTCCCTTGCTCCTCGGGGGCGACCTCCGGCTCCGCGGTTTCCGCCGGCGCCGTTGCGACTTCTGCCTGCGCCTCCGCAGTCGCCGCGGGGACTGGCGCCGGCCCGGCCGCGGGGACCTGCGTGGAGACCGGAGCAGGCTCCGGGGCCACGGCCACCGGCGGCTGATCGCCCGGTGCCACGACCTCGGCATTGATCACGCCGACGGCAACCGTGCCGGCGGCCAGGGTAAGTATGGTCACGAGAGACCAGTTACTGCGCGTCATCGTCTTCCCTCCTCGTCACGCCTTGACGGCTGATGAGAGCCCTCTGCTCTCGGCCTCACTTCCAAGTATTGACGGCAATCGGGCGTTGCTCAATATAAGCGGATGCTGATTATTGGCCGTCCTGGCCAAAATCAGCACGCCACCCAAATGGCGCAGCACAAAGTAACCGGCCGCCCGCCCGTCAGTAGAGGGGCGCCGCCGCCTCGTAGCGCAGCCCGGCGCCCGCCGCCTGCTCCCGCACGGCGTCATAGATGCCATGATCTAGCGAGCCCTCGGCGCCGCCGCCCGCCTCGACCTCCTTGCTCAGGTAGGCGTCGCGCTGCTCGGCCAGGGTCCGGATCTCGCGTTTGATGGCGTCCCTGCGCGCGGCGGTCTCCTCGATCACGGCCTTCTGCGCCGCGGCGGACAAGACCTGCAGAGGCGCCGGCAGCTCGTCGGAGTCGATATCGGCAAGCTCCGCTCGACCGGAGGCCAGATCCTCGACGAGGTCCTTGCCACCCAGGAGATTGGCCTCTCCGCTTTCCGAGGCATTGAAGGCGGCGCGGCGGGCCTTGGCTGACGCCGAGGCCGAGGCATTGAGCTTGTCCGTCGCCTCCAGCTTGCGCGCCTGGCGTTCGCGGTCCTCCGCATCGCCATAGTAGAGGCGGGTCCCGTCCAGCTCCGCGGACAACGCAGCTAGCCGCTCGTCATACGGGGTGGCGATCGCCACCGCGCCACCTGCCTGCTCCACCTGGAAATAGCTGCCTTGCCCCAGGTCGGCGATGCGCTGCCAGGCGTCGGCCGCAGACCCGTCCCGTCCGCACTGGATCGCGTTGACCCGGATGCCCCTGGCCTGCGCCGCCTGCACCGTGTCTGGCCACTTGACGTCATCCTGGTAGTCCATGTGGGGCGGCGCATCCCCCACCAGGAACAGGACCCGGTAGGTGTCCGGACCCTGGCTCCAGGACATGCGATGGACGGCGTCGTGGAGCGCCTGGTTCACGCTTTCGGGTCCGTCGCCGCCCCCCTGGGCCTGGAAGTCCATCAGGGTCGCGTACATGGAGTCCAGGTCGGGCGACAGGTCGACGACCCGGGTCACGTACTCGTCGCCGCGGTCCCGGTAGGCCACCAGGCCCATGCGGATCTCCGGCGCCGGCTGGGCCTGGGCCATGCTGCCCGCGATCGCCCAGATCTTCTCCTTTGCGGCCTGGATCAGCCCGCCCATGCTGCCGGTGGTATCCAGCACGAAGGCCACCTCGACCCGCGGGCGGCTGCCGGTGGAGGCCTCGGTTGGCGGGGCGGGAACGGTTGGCGGGTCGGCAGAGCCTTTCTGCAGACTGGGGTAAAAGGCTACTGCAGCGGTCGTCGACAGGACGAGTGCGAGTGCGGTGATTTTGGCGTTCATGATGGGGTCCTCGAAAGCGATCAATAGGTGGAGAGCTTGCGCAGAGCAGACTCGGCGCTGCGGTGGGCCCGCTCGAAGCGATCCGGCTCTGGCGACGGCTCGCTCCCCCGACCACGGGGGATCAGCACGAACAGCGCCTGGACCAGAAACAGGCACCAGGCTGCCAGGAACAGGCTGCCGCTGTGCAGCCAGGCGCCGACCGCCGCCGTCCCGGCCAGCCCGGTCAGCCCCAGGTCCGCCAGCGCGGCCAGGGGGCCCTGATGGAAGTACAGCGAGCGGGCGAGCCAGAGCAGCAACAGGTGGGCGAACAGATAGAGGGACAGGGATGGCGCGGCGAGCCACAGCAGGCCTGCGGACACGGTCCAGGCGGCCATGGTGACCGCCCGGCCTGCGCGCTCCGGGCTGCGCCGCAGCAGGTAAAGGAGATAGGCCAGGGAGACGAGCGCCGCCAGCAGCCGCAGCGCCGTTCCAGCGGGCATGATCAGCGTCAGGGCAGCTTGACCCAGACCCGCCGCCATGGCCACGGCCAGGGCCACGCCGGCCACTTCGAGGAAGCTCGGGTGTCTCATGCTTCCGCCCTCCGCTGACGCTCGCGCAGGAAGGCGACCTCCACGTCCTCGTCCCGCACCCGGCAGTCCGGCGCGCTCCAGGACACTTCCGGCGGCTCCGAGGGGTCCCGCGACGCCAGCAGCTCGGCCTTCTGGCGCATGGCCTCCAACCGGGCGACGTTCTCGCCGATGCGGGACTCCAGGCCGGCAGTCTGCCGCTCCAGGTCGGCGCCTTTGGCGCGCAGGAAGTCACCCAGCCGAGCGGCCTCCAGACGCCGTTTGATCAGCGCCCGGGCCAGGTCGTCCTTGCCAGCGGCGAAGCAGATGTCCAGCTCCGCTGCGACACGGGAGACCTGCGCCTCCAGCTCGGCCAGGCGCGCGTCCAGGGCGCGCCGGCCTTCAGCCAGCCCAGCCAGGCGCCGGCGGTCAGCGGCGAGATCGTCCTCCATCTCGCGCACCGCCTGGCGCAACAGCAGGTCCGGCTCCTCCACGCGGTCCAAAACCGCGTGGAGGTCCGCCCGGAAGAGCCGGGATACACGGTTGATCAGGGTCATTGGTCACCTCCGGATTTCAGGTTGCGAACGGGTCGTGCGGTTGCCCCGCCGCCAGCCGCGGGCGGGCCGATGGGCGCAGTTCCAGATTAGGGAGGTAGGCCCGAGCCGCGTAGACAGACTTGGGTAAAAGCCGGGGGCAGGGATTTACAAAAGATTTACGTCGCGCCGGTACCGGGTTGTTAGCATGTAGAAACCCGAACAATCGACGCTTCCCGCCGCGGTGCGCGCGCGAAGCGACTGACGGCGGCGCCAACCATGGAACGCAAAGCCCGGCTCCTGATCGTCGAGGACGAGGAACCCATCCGCGTGGGCCTGACCGACGTGTTCCTTTACCACGGCTACGAGGTGGAGACCGCCGCCAATGGCCGGGACGGGCTCGCGAAGGCCCTCGGCGGGACCTTCGATCTGATCCTCCTGGACGTCATGCTGCCCGGCATCGACGGCTTCGAGATCTGCAACCGGGTGCGCGCCGCCGACCCCGAGCAGCCCGTCATCATGCTGACCGCCAAGGGCACGGACGACGACGTGATCCACGGCCTCACCCTGGGCGCCGACGACTACGTGACCAAGCCCTTCTCGGTCGCCCAGCTGGTGCTGCGGGTGCAGGCGGTGCTCAGGCGCGCCCGCGTCGGGGTCGAGGACCTGCACGCGATCCGCCTGGGCGACGAGGTCGAGGTCGACACCCGCAACCTCTGCGGCCGGCGTCGAGGCGAGCCCCTGTCGTTCACCCGACGGGAGATGGAGATGCTGCAATACCTGAAGGCGAACGGCGAACGCCCCGTCCCCCGCGAGGAGTTGCTGGCGAAGGTCTGGGGCTACGCGCGGACCCTCGGCATCGAGACCCGCACCGTGGACATCCACATCGCCAAGCTGCGGCGCAAGATCGAGCCCGACCCCGCCAACCCCCGCTACCTGGTGACGGTGCGCGGCGCGGGTTACCGGCTGCTCGCGGATTGAGGGCGGTGGCCTCGGAACGGATCGGACCCGACGCCCGCCGCCTGCGCCTGGTGCTCGGGCTGTTCTTCCTCGCCCTGGCCGCGCCCACCGCGGTGCTGGTCTACAAGGCCTACGATCAGCTGAAGTGGGAGGTCTTCCACCAGTTCCGTACCCAATCCGAGGAGCTCGGCACGCGCATCGACCGCCGCCTGGCGGCCCTGATCGCCGCCGAGCAGACGCGTCCCTTCGGCGACTACGGATTCCTGGCCGGCGCCGATCCGGAGACCGGCTATCGCCAGCCCTCGCCGCTGTCGCTGCTTCCCATTCGATCCGACATACCCGGCCTGATCGGCTGGTTTCAGGTCGACGCCGACGGGACCTTCCGCACCCCGCTGCTGCCGAGCGACGACGGCACCCCATTGGTCCAGGGCGTCCCGGACCTCGTCCAGCGCGAGGCCATCGCGAAGGAGATCCGCGGCGTCCTCACCCGCAACCGGCTGGTGGACCTGCCGGCGGACGCCGATCGCGGGCTGACGACTCCGGACCAGAACCCGGAGCCGCGCGCGGAGGAGACCTTCGCCGCCGCCGACGAGGGGGAGAGCTGGGTCAGCGGCCAGGCCGCATTCGACCGCCTGCAGCTCCAGGAAGATGCGCCCAGATCCGCCAAGCGCGAGAAGGCGCCGGCGCGCAGCCTGGGCCAGGTGGAGGACCTGAAGCTCGACCTGGCCTACCAGCGCCAGGCCGCCCAGAGGTCCCCAGCCCCCGCCGCGCCCGCACCGGCGGAAAAGGAACGGACGACCTCTCGCGTCGAAGGCGACGCCGCGCCCGCCGGGCTGACCAGCGGGAACGAGTTGGACCCGGGGCGGCGGGTGCGCATGTTCGAGAGCGAGATCGACCCCTTCGCCCTGAGCCTGCTCGACAGCGGCCACTTCGTGCTTTTCCGCAAGGTCTGGCGCGAGGGAGCACGGTACATCCAAGGGGCCGTCATCGCCCAGGAGGCCTTTCTGCGCGGCCTGATCGCGGACACCTTCGCGGAGACCGCGCTGTCGCGCGTAAGCGACCTGACGGTGGCTTACCGCGGCGCGGTCCTCGCCGTCTACGGCGCCCGCCCCGGCCGCGACTATCTCACCAGCGCCGGCGAGCTCACCGGCGCCCTGCTCCATCGGCTGCGGCTTTCCGCGCCGGCGGGGGACCTGGAGCTCCTCTTCAGCATCAGCCGCTTGCCGGCGGGACCTGGGGCGTCGGTGGTGGGCTGGCTCGCGTCCATCCTGGCCTCAGCGCTGGTTGGCGGCTTCTACCTGCTCTACCGGCTCGGGCTGCGCCAGATCGCGCTGACCCGCCAGCAGCAGGACTTCGTCTCCGCCGTCAGCCACGAGCTCAAGACCCCCCTGACCTCCATCCGCATGTACGGCGAGATGCTGCGGGAGGGCTGGGCGCCGGAGGAGCGCAAGCAAAGCTACTACGAATTCATCCTGAACGAGAGCGAGCGCTTGAGCCGGCTGATCAACAATGTGCTTCAGCTCGCGCGCCTCACCCGCAACGAGCTGGCGGTGGACCTGAAGCCGCGACCGATCCGGGCGCTAATGGAGGACATCCTGCCCAGGCTCGCCGTGCAGGCGGAACAGGCGGGGTTCACGCTCCGCATGGACTGCCCCGATGCCGCCGAGGGCGTGGCGCGGGTGGACGAGGATTTCCTGACCCAGATCCTGATCAACCTGGTGGACAACGCCCTCAAGTTCTCCCGCGACGCCGAGCGGCGCGAGGTCGTGGTCGGGTGCGCCCGCGCGAGCGAAGGCGAGATCCGGATCTCGGTTCGCGACTTCGGCCCGGGCGTACCGCCGGACCAGAGGAAGAAGATCTTTCGCCTCTTCTACCGGGCGGGCAGCGAGCTCACCCGCGAGACCGTGGGCACGGGCATCGGTCTCGCCCTGGTCCGCCAGCTCACGCTGGCCATGAAGGGGCGGGTGGACCTGGTCAACCGCGAACCGGGGGCGGAGTTCCGGGTATTGCTCCCGCTCGAAACGGGTCTCGGAAAGGTCTGAAGCTCAGCGGCGCGGCCTCTCTCGCGAACCGATCGGCCCGCTCAGACCAGCATCCGGATGTCCTCCAACATGGCCGAGGGGTCCGTGTACTCCAACGGGATGCGCCAGCGGCTGCCCGCACGTTCGAGCACCAGGGAGGGGAAGGAGTCCGCCCCCATGCCGCGCGCCCTGGCGATCTCGTCCGCGAGCGCCTGGCGCGTAGTCTCGGCGTCGAGATCCCTAGCGAAGCGGTCTGAATCGGCGCCAATCTCACCCGCGAGCGCGATCAGGGTCTCGCGGTCCGACGGATTGCGGGCCTCAAGGTAATAGGCGCGCTGCACCGCGGCGGTCATGGCCCGGTCGAAGGCCGGGCTCTGCCGGCGGGCGGCGATGACCGCGCGGCACGCAGGCCAGGTGCTGCGCCTGGGCGCGCAACGGGTCCAGAACTCGAAGTTGAAGCGGGTGCCCGGAATGCGTTCCTCGATCCGCCTCCAGGTCTCCTGCAGCTGCGCCCGCATGGCGTCGGGCATGGGCTCGTCGCAATCCGGCGCGAGCCCGCCGAGCAGGCGCGCAACCCGGACCTCCCGGGGCAAGCCCGCGAGCAGGCCATCCAGCGCGGGACGGAAGCCCCAGCACCAGCTGCACATGGGGTCGTGGACGTAGTAGAGGGTGGGCGGCATGTTAGGATCCACCGTGGCATCTCCAATGCAACTCCGCGGCTGACGAGCAGTGCCCGTCCCCAACGCCTATCCCGCCAGCTACTACGACGACGACCTTGTGCTCAAGGTCCCACTGCTGCTGTGGTCGGCGATGTTGTTCCTGGTGCGGCATGTGCTGTTCCTCGGGCTCACCTTCCTGCCGCGGGTCGGCGATGCGATGAGCTACCTTCGGGACGTCGTCGAACCAGCGTTCTTGTTCGCCGACGCGCTCGCCGCTCCGGTGCTGCTGGTGGCGCTGCGGCGCAGACCCGGTTCTCCCCCGTGGATGCGCGGGCTGTGGCGTCAGGGCCGGTTCCTGCTGTCGGGCTCCGCCCTCGCCTATCTCGGCCTGTGGCTCGCGAACCTGGGGGTCGCGCACAACTGGCACCTGCCGACCCTGAACGAGGCACTGCTGGTATCCGTCGCCCTCGATCTGATGTTCCTGACCTTTCTTGCCACATCGCCGCTGGTGCGCGATGTGTTCCGGGACTTCCCACCGCCAGGGCGACAGGCGTAAAGACCGATTGCGCGAAAGGTTGCATTTCTCACCCCGCCGTTTAGCTTTGGTCTCAGAGACGGCAGCCGCGCTGTTTTGCATTTGGTGAGAGCTCCGACCATGCACAAGCTCTGGTGGTTCATCGGCTTAGCGCTCTGGGCGTCCGGGATCTGGGCCGCGACCCCGCCCGGCGAGGCGGCCCTGGACCCGGCGCTGGTCAATCCCGGCCATCACGAGCAGCCGTCATGGTTCAAGCAGTCGTTCCTCGACATCCGCGAGGACGTGGCAGAGGCGGCGGCGGACGGCAAGCGCGTCATGCTCTATTTCTACCAGGACGGCTGCCCTTATTGCGCCAAGCTGCTGCAGGAGAACTTCGCCGACCGGGAGATCGTGGAGGCGGCCCGCGGCGGGTTCGACACCATCGCGATCAACCTGTGGGGCGACCGGGAGGTTACCGGCTTCCTCGGCGAACCCACCACCGAGAAGGCTTTCGCGGCAGGGCTCAAGGTACAGTTCACGCCCACCCTGCTCCTGCTGGACGAGGAGGGCCGGGTGGTGCTGCGCATCAACGGCTACTTCCCGCCCCACAAGCTGCTCACCGCCCTCCAGTACGTGGCCGGAAAACATGAACGGCAGGGCGAGCGCTACCAGGACTTCTACCTGGCCCGCAACCCCGCGGCCGCCTCCGGACAAATGCACGCGGAGGGCGGCTTCCTGAGCCCGCCGCTGCGGCTCGCCGACCGGCTCGCCGCAACGGGCCGGCCCCTGGTGGTGATGTTCGAGCAGGCGAGCTGCGCGGCCTGCGATGAGCTGCATGGGGACATCCTGAAGCGCGAGCCGGTGGCCTACGCCCTCTCCAACCTGGACGGCGTCATCGTCGACGCCTGGTCTCAGGAGCTGCTGCAGACGCCGGACGGGCGCGAGCTTCCGGCCCGCCGGTGGGCGCAGGAGCTCGGCGTCGAGTACACCCCCAGCCTCGTCTTCTTCGACCCGGCGGGAAAGGAGGTCTTCCGCACCGAGGGCTACCTGCGCGCCTTCCACATCCACGGCGCCCTCGACTACGTGGCCACCCGGGCCTACCTGCGCCAGCCCAATTTCCAGCGCTACCTCCAGGAGCGGCGCACCGCCCTGGAGGCGCGGGGTTTTCGGGTCGACCTGATGGACTGACCGGGCGTCGTGCCCCGGTCGGTTCAGGCGGCGGCCTCCGATTGCTGCAGCGGCATCACCAGGCTCGCCTGCGGTCCCTCGTCCCCCGCGGTCTCCACGTAGCGCACGGGGGCGCCCAGCTCCAGCCCCTCGAAGGCGTTGCCGAGCACGCTGTTGCGGTGAAAGTAGATGGAACGGCCATCGGTGGTCTCGATGCGGCCGTGATCCCACTCCAGCTCCCCGACCCGGCCTGCCTGGGTCGGCTCCTCGTGGGTCTTGACCTCGCCGCGCCGGCGGCCGGCGAAGGATTCGAGCTGCCGCTCCATGGCATCGAAAGCGTCGCGGATGGCGACGTAGGCGTCCTCGTGGGCGTGGTTCGCTTCCGGCGTGCGGCTCACCACCAGCTCGTCCCCGGGGACCGTGAGATCGATGCGCACATGGTAGAGCTTGCCCTTGTGGTGATGCCGATGGTGGGACTCGATTGCGACCCTGCAACCCATGATGCGCGCGTGGAGCCGGTCCAGGCGGTCCACCCGCTCCCGGACCTTGGTCTCCAGGGCTGGGGTAGATTCGAGGCCGCGGAAGGTGATCTCAGGGGTTAATTGCATACGACCCTCCTCGGGCACTGGGATAGCGCCCTCTACTTCAATCAAAGCACGTCGCGGGCGGGTATCAAGGGCCGGGCCTCGAGGTAAGGCATGCGGCCGGCTATTCTGCGGCGGGCTGCAGCATCAGGGTATCTGCCACCTCGTAGCCCTCTCGCCGCATTGGCAGATACGCGCCGTCGCGCCACAGGGCGATCTGATCGTCGTAGGTGGACGAGAACCAGTTGCCGGACTGGCCGCCCGCGAGTACGAACAACGAACGCTCGGGGTCCGCGAGGTCCACGATCTGGCGATAGGTGGGGGCGTGGTACACCACCCAGTCCTGCGGCCGGAACCAGCCGACGTTGACCGTGTGATGGCTGCCGCCGGTGGGGACGACGCGATCGCTCAGGGCTGAGAGCGGAGTATGCGTGAACAGGGAGTGGGCCAGGTGAGCCTGGTGCAGTTCGCCCCAGACCGGTGGCTCGTCCCCCAGGCGCGCCAGGGCCTGCTCCAGGGCCTCGGCGGCGAACTCGACACAACTCAGGCCGCGCATGTCGCAGGCCGGGTCGCCCCGTGTCAACGCGCGAATCAGGTAACGGGGATAACCGCCCCAGTAATCCGTACCGGTCTCCGCGGCGGGGAGTGCGGCGAGAGCGGCGTACCAGGCGTGAAACACCGAGCTCTCCGCGGAGTCCAGCGCCGCATCCCCGTCCCAGGCCAGGAGCCTGAGACGCCAGCGCTGCGCGGCGAGGGATCTCGGCTTCATGGCCTTCAGGACCGGCCGCAGCTCACGGTGCAGCAGGGTCACCGTATCCTGCTGCAGGGCCTCCATGGATCCGAGGTCATGGCGTGGACGGGCCTGGATGAGTTCCGAGATACGCTCCGCGCGGTAGGGCTCCCCGCCCCATTCCAGGGAGATGCGGAAGGGATAGTCGGGGGCCGTGACCCGATGATTGGCGGTGACCAGAAAGCCCTGGGGCGGGTCAAAGCGCGCGGGAAGATCCGACGGCCGCAGCACGCCCTGCCAGTCCCACTCCCCGTCTCCCGGCACCGGATAGAGTCCGCTGTGGTCCAGACGACGCAACGGCACCCGGCCGACGGCGAGATGGGCAATGTGCCCCTCGACATCCGCGTAGACGAGATTCTGCCCCGGCGCGACCAGCAGCTCGGCAGCGACGCGAAACTCCTCCCAGTCGTTGGCCCGGTTGATACCCAGGAAAGCATCGAAGGTGGTGTCGTCCGGGTCGTGGCCGACCCAGCGCAGGGCGAGCGCAGGCGCGCCGTCCGGACTCTCCACCACGTCGCTGATCACGGGCCCGTACAGGGTCTCGCGGACACGGACGGTCACGGGCTCGCCATTGCGCACCTGGATCGTCTCCTCCCTAATCTCGAAAGGCACCAGGTCACCCCGGTGGACATAGGCCTCACCCCGTTCCTCAATGAGGTAGAGGTCCTCCATGTCCGCGGCCAAATTGGTCACGCCCCATGCGATATGCTCGTTGCGCCCGATCGCCACCAGAGGCAGGCCTGGAAGGCTGGCCCCGATCACGTCGAAGCCGGGACTCTGTAGATGCACCAGATGCCAGGTGGACGGCAGCTGAACCCCGAGATGCACGTCGTTCGCGAGCAGGGGGCGACCGCTTTCGGTCATGGTCCCGTCGACCACCCAGTTGTTGGATGCGCGGGGCAGGTGCTCCCGGGTCGTGGCGTCGAGGGCGAGCAGATCCTCGGCCTGTTCCTCGGCCCCCGGGACCGCCGTCGATGCGGGTCCGCCATCCGACACGCCCTCGCCGGGGTAGAGGGGCATCAACTCCGCGATCCGTTCCGGAGGGAGTCCCCGCGCGAGGAGCCGGTACCGGCGCAGCTCCGAGTGTCGGTTGTCGGCCAGGTTGTAGGCCATGAGCTTGCCCCACACCAGCACGTCTGCCGCACTCCAGGGATCGGGCTCGAAGGCCAGCAGACGAAACTCCGGGGGCAGCGGCGGATCGGTGTCCAAATAGGCGTTGATCCCCTGCGCATAGGCATGGATCAGCGCCCGCGCCTCGTCGCTCAGATGCCCATAGGCGGCCTCGGCAGCGCGGTAAAAGCCCCAGGTCCGGAGGTAACGGTCACGGTCTACCGCGTCAGCCCCCAGGATCTCGGCCAGGCGCCCGGCGCCCATCCGGCGCTGAAGCTCCATCTGCCACAACCGGTCCTGGGCGTGGACGACACCCAGGGCGAAGAAGAGATCCCGGTCGGTTCCGGCCCGGATGTGGGCCACCCCGTTTGGCTCACGCTCGATTACTACCGGAGCCTGTAATCCAACCAGAGGCAGCGAGCCCGAAATCTGCGGCATGGCGCCACGCAGCCAGAGCCACCCGCCACCCGCCGCCAGAACAGGGACGCCGACCAACGCCAGAAGCCACTTCCGACCAGGAGCGCGCACGCCTAGCGGTTCCGCACCGACCGACCGCTGTCGGAAAACCTGTCACACCTGGTTGACACTGGCATACCCAATCTAGATCCTAGGTTAAAAATACGCGCTTTCCGTCCATTAAACTTGCACTTTTTCCGGCCAAGGGCCTATATTTCCCCCAACGTGCCTGGAATTCGGGCGGGCACATGGGGTGGGTCTTTCCTTAGGGGGTAAGGGAGGAGAAACGGTTGATGAATGCACAAGCTCGGCGCCGAGCTTTGGCGCTATTTCCATTGCTGGTCCTACTGCTAAACGGCTGCGCGGGTACCGGGGATCACGGCCGCAGCTACGAGTCTACCGGCACCTTCCCGGTCGCGCCGGAAATCCAACCCAATGTGGATTTCTGGCGAAAGGTTTACGGCGTCTGGGGCCGCGGTCAAGTGGCATTCCACGACGATGAGTACATGGGGGTCATCTACGAGGTCGCGGATCTGCCCGGATACACCGGCAGTGGTTATTCGTCCGACCAGAGGCACTACATTGCGGCCAAGGAGGCCTGGTACGCGGGACGCCTGAAATCCCTGGAGCAAAAGGTGCGCCGGGGAGATTCGCTCAGCCGCGACGAACGTGCGCTCCAGGACAAGCTCGTCGACGCCGGCGGCAAGGGCGCCATCTACGGTGCCAGTGAGCGGGTCCGCGCGCAACGCGGGATTCGCGAGAAGTTTCGCCGCGGGCTGGAGATCAGCGGTCGCTACGACGAGACCTTTCGGGAGATCTTCCGCTCGCGCGGCCTGCCCGAAGACTTGGCCTACCTGCCCCATGTCGAGTCATCCTTCCAGGTCAATGCCCGCTCGGGCGTAGGCGCCGCCGGGATCTGGCAGTTCATGCCCGCAACGGGCAGGGTCTACGGCATGACGGTCAGCCATGCGGTGGACGACCGGCTGGACCCCGTCGTTGCCGCCGAAGGCGCCGCCAGCTACCTCGGCAGCGCACACGCCAAGCTTAGAAGCTGGCCGCTGGCGATCACCTCCTACAACCACGGACAGGGTGGCATGGCGAACGCCAAGGCCATCTACGGAACCGACTTCGGCGCCATTGCCACCCGCTACAAGGGGCCTTACTTCGGCTTTTCTTCGCGCAACTTCTACGCCCAGTTCTTGGCCGCCCGCGAGGTCGCAGGCAATCCCAAGAAGTATTTCCCCGAGGGCGTGAACTACCAGAGCCCCCAATCCCGAGACCGCGTGGTGCTGCGTTCGACCATGCCGGCGCACCACGTCGCCAACCACTACGGGGTCTCCACCTACCGCCTCGCGGACCTGAACCTGCACTGGCGTGACAGCGCGGTGAGCGGACGAGCCCCGTTGCCTGCCGGCACCACCGTCTGGTTGCCCGACGGCACCCTCAGCCGGGTAGCCGAACAACCGCGGCCGGTCTACACGCCCACGATCGTAGCCAGCGTGAAGAAGGACGCCAAGCCCACCGCCAGCATGGCCGAGGCGCTCTCCCTCGTCGAACGCAAGGCCAAACGCCAGGCGCGAGTCGAGGCCAAGCCAAAGGCGGAGGTCAAGGTCGCCCGTGCGGAACGGCCCGCCAAGAAGACGAAGGCGGTTCCGGCAAAGGCCAGCAGGCACCATGTCGTCAAGCCCAAGGAGACGCTGTACCGCGTTGCAACCCAGTACGACTTGTCCGTCGAGGAGCTGCGGAAGCTCAACCGGATGAAACCCGACGACAACACAATCCGCCCCGGGCAAAAACTGCGCATCAGCAGCTGACGCCGAACCTGACCGCCCGGCGGCATGATCCAGCCGCCGGGCGCCAGCCCCCCGCCTACCCCGTGCGGCGAAACGCGGCGCGACAAAACGCCCGGCCCTGCATCCGCCACGAGCAACCTGGACGCACCAGGTGCGACGCGCGTCCATCAAGTCCCGGCGTGCAACCCCTGACAGGTTACCTCGACCACCCTCCGCCCGGCTGTCCGCGCTGGGGGCACAACCTGCGCATGGCCACGTCGCTGCTGCCACCCCCCCATAGATGCGGCGTATACTCGTGAAGCTACACGCCCACGCCCAGTCATCCCATTCGACGTTTACCCGGTCGCCGTCCCCATGACTCTTATTCAGCGCTGGAAGCACGGGATCTTCGAGGCCGAGCCCTCCGGGCGGGGCTGGCTTGGCCGAACGGCGGTCTTCTGGATCCGCTTGTCGTGGGCCATCCTGGGAAAATTCCGGGACAAGAATCTCCATCTGCAGTCGACCAGCCTCGCCTACACCACTTTACTTTCGCTGGTCCCCTTCCTGGCCGTCACCTTTTCCGTCCTCAAGGGATTCGGTGTTCAGAACCAACTGGAGCCGATGCTCATGCAGTCGCTCGCACCCCTCGGCGACCGGGGTGTCGAGATCGGGCAGAACATCCTGGGCTACGTCGAACGGCTCAACTTTGCCGTCCTTGGCTTCCTGGGCATTGCGATGCTGTTCTGGACGGTGATCTCGCTGTTGACGAAGGTCGAGGAGGCATTCAACGCGGTCTGGCATGCACCCGGGGTGCGTAGTTTGAGTCGCCGCTTCAGCGACTATCTCAGCGTGGCCCTGGTCGGACCCGTGTTCATCGTGACGGCGCTCGGCGTCACCACGGTCCTGTTCGGGAACGAGAACGTACATCGGGTGATCGACATCGAGCCTCTCGGCCAGCTTTTCTGGGCCCTGGGCCGACTCGTTCCCTACCTGCTGGTGTGCGCGGCATTCGCTTTTCTCTATTCCTTCCTCACCAACTACCGCGTTCGGCTGGTCCCGGCGCTGGTCGGTGGCGTCTTTGCCAGCCTCGCCTGGTACGGCGTCGGCCACCTGTTCGCGCAGTTGGTCGCGGGCTCTTCGAAGTACTCGGCGATCTACTCGAGCCTGGCCGCAGCGGTGTTGTTCATCATCTGGGTCAACGTCGGCTGGCTGATCGTCCTCGTCGGGGCGCACATCGCACGATATTGGCAGTACCCCCATCTCCTGGATCCCGGCGCAACCACCGATCAGCCGGGCCAATTGCGGCGCGAGGCGCTCGCCCTGGATGTCATGACCCGGATCGGCCATGCCTACTATCGAGACGAGCCAAAATGGACACTGGAGGCCCTGTCCGCGCGCGGCTGCTGCGGATCTCCTGATCAGGTGGAGGGGCTTATCCGATTGCTGAGGGAAGGGCATCTCATCACGGCGACCAGTGACGATCCGGAGGCCTACCTTCCGGCCCGCGCCATTGAGACCATCAGCCTGAGGGAGATCCTGGACGCAGTGAGGAGGCACGAAGGAAAACCGGCGCAGCTCGCGGCCGTCCAGGAGGTCGTCAGCCAGATCGACAGCGCCGTGGCGGACAGGCTCGGGGAGAGGACGCTGAAAGACCTCGTATTGGCGCAGACGGAGTCTCCGGCCTAGTTCATCCCCTGCCCGCGGGTAACGCCGAACAGCGTGACGCAGCCAGCGGATCGGGCACCATCAAAAAAGCCCCGCCGAAGCGGGGCTTTTGGGTTGGGGCGGATGCCCTTGTCCGGGGTTACATCATCCCCATCCCACCCATGCCGCCCATACCGCCCATGTCGCCACCGCCGGGCATAGGAGCCTCGTCCTTGGGCTCATCGGCGACCATGGCCTCGGTGGTGATCATCAGCCCGGCCACGGAAGCGGCATTCTGCAGCGCATAACGGGTCACCTTGGTGGGGTCCAGGATGCCCATCTCCACCATGTCGCCGTACTCGCCGGTGGCGGCATTGTAGCCGTAGTTGCCTTCGCCCTCGGCGACCTTCTGCATGACGACGGAGGCCTCAGCGCCGGCGTTGCCGACGATCTGGCGCAGCGGCTCTTCCATGGCGCGGCGGGCAATATCGATGCCCACGTCCTGGTCGTGATTGGAACCCTTGAGGCCCTTTACCTTCTGCAGCGCGCGTACCAGGGCAACGCCGCCGCCGGGAACGATGCCCTCCTCGACCGCCGCGCGGGTGGCGTGCAGGG
>CAYNBI010000073.1:0-19414 GCA_964395315.1 uncultured Chromatiaceae bacterium
CCGAGCTTACCAAAGAGCAGCAGATTCTGATCGCCATGCGAAAGACGCTGACGGCGATCATCAAGGACGTCACCCCGCCGCCTGGGATGAAACACCCGCTCTCGGAGCGCACGGTGGAGGATGTGCGCCATTGCCTGGCGCTCATCTCCGCACGGGAAAGGGAGCTGGCGGATTCCCAGGGACGAGCCCTGGAGCGGCCCTACTATGCCGACGAGCCCCAGAGCGCGCAGGTCGTTCCGATCGCGGGGCTCGGCAAAGGCAAGAAGAAGGACTGATGCCGTGTCCGGCATGATCCGCGGCAGACGCGAGCCACGCTGCGCGGAGACCCGCACCCATCGTAACAACCTGCTTTCCACGGCCCTCTCGGGACTGATCGCGGTCGCGGCGGCGCCGGCGCAAGCCTGGCATCCGATGTTCGGGGCCAGCGAGGCGCCGGACAGGGTTCCTTGGTCCTACGGGGCGGAGGGGGGTCCCGAGCAATGGGCTGACCTCTCACCGGATTACGCTGCCTGTAGGGGTGACCGCCAGTCCCCTGTCGATCTGCAAGGGGGGCGACAGCTGCCCTACTCGCCGTTGTCCTTCCGGTATCGCAGCAACGCTCTGTCCGTCCTCAACGACGGCCGTTCGGTTCGTGTCGAGTATCCTCCGGGAAGCTATCTGATCGCGGGGGGACGCCAGTACGAGCTCACGGGTTTCCACTTCCACGTGCCGGCGGAGCATCGAATCAATGGGGTTCAAGCCGACATGGAGCTGCAGCTCGAGCATCGGGACCGGCAGGGAAGGATGGCGATCGTCGCGGTTCTGATGAACGCGGGGCGGCGGATGAACAGCACCCTGAGCCGGATCTGGGAGCACATCCCAGGCGGCCGGAACGAGCGCTTCTACGGCCGTCAGACCGGCATCAACCCCTTGTTCCTGCTGCCTAACGAGCGCGGCTACTACACCTACGTCGGCTCGCTGACGGAACCGCCCTGCACCGAGGGCGTGGACTGGTTCGTCCTCGCGGAACCGGTCGAGATCGACGTGAGCTACATCCAGAGCTTCGTGCAGACGGTGGGCACGAACGCGCGGCCGGTGCAGCCCCTCAACGGGCGGGGTGTCCTGGCCGTTTTGCGGCGTTAGCGGCCTCCTCGACCCTTGCTTCCGTGCGGCAACGAAAAAGGCACCGCGGCTCGGCCGCGGTGCCTCTTGTGGATCGGTCCGACCCCTTGACGTATCAGGGGGCCGCGATCTCCTTCTCGGCCTCCGCGATCAGCACGGGTGCCTTCACGTCGTCAGGTAACTCACTGAACTTCTTCGCCAACGCCGGCCACAGCAGGTTGTAGTACAGCTCGCCGCGGACCAGGACGACGCCCTCCGCCGGGATCTCGTAGGTCAGGGTGCGCTCCTCGTGGGGCTTGAGCCTGGTGTCCTTGCCGACCTTGGTTGCCGTCGGCGGCGGCGCGGGCTTACCCGCGTCGTCGGCAAGGGCGTAGACGAGGTAGGCCTGTGGATCGCTTTCGCCCGGGTGTCCCTCGGCGTTCTGCCAAACCACCTCGCCATTGGCGTCATACGCGGCCAGCTTCAGGTAGATGTTCCGGAACGGCGCGCCGGTCGGCAGCGAATGGGGCTGCTGGTTCTTCAACAGCACGTTGGCGATCACCTGGTCCCCCTTGATCTCGGTGTTCAGGTCGAACACGATCGCGCGCTTGAGCATGGCCTGATCGTGACCGCCACCCATGGAGTGGTCGGCTACGCCGTCGGCGATCGGCATGTGGCAAGACAGGCAGTTCACGTTGGTCTTGGCCATGTTGTACTCGCTGCCCGTCTGGCAAAGCGGTACGCCCTTGGGATTGTCGCGCTGGTCGTGGCATCCCATGCAGGCGTCGTTGGTCTTCATCTGCGTCGGGTTACCCTCCATGGGCAGGGCGGGGATGTCCTTGCCCTGGAACTGCACGGCCTCGCCGAGGTGCGGATTCGGCTTCTGGTCCTCCTCGGCACCGGCAACGGCGCCGCCGAAGAGGTCGTCGCCGCCGGCCTTGAGCTTCTTCAAGCCCTGGCTGAAGCCGGCGGGGGCCTGGATCTTATCGGAGACCTCGTAGGCCTTGAGGCCGAGTCGGAGCTTTCCGTCCTCGCCTTGGACGCCCTTGTAGCTGGCGAGGGTGTGGCAGGCGACGCAGTTCACGCCCTCGGAGTAAGCGGGCTTGGCATCGAGCTTGGTGGTCTTATCCCGTGCCGCGTTCGGGGCGTGGCACTGCAGGCATACGGGAAATTTGCCGGATTTCTTGTGAATCTGTCCTTCCTGGGTCGGATCGCCGACCTCCATCTTGTAGAAGGCGGCGTGGATCGGATCGGACAGGGCCGTGCTCTGCGCGTGCATCGACTTGGACCACTGCCGGTAGATGTCCTGGTGGCAGTTCTTGCAGACCTCCGACGGGACGTGGTGAATCGGCTCGTCGGCCAGAACGCTCGCACTCATTCCTAGGCAACAGAAAGCCGTGAGCAGCAAGAATGCAAACGCTGGCTCAAGGTAACTACGCATCATGTCGTCTCTCCTGAGATGGTGTAAGTTCGCGTTGTTTTCCGCACCGCCAATCCTTGTTCGAAGGTGGCGGAAAGTCAATTGAGAAAGGTCATAAGTAGTTGAAATAAAGAAAATAATAAAGTGATGAAAAACTCATGAAATTGCCATGCGCGGGCGCTCCGCTTCATAATCCTCTGCGGTTTTTCGTTGCACCGCTGACGAGGTCGGCACGGGTCGCCCGCTGGACACACCCGCCAGGCCGGCGCCCGCTTTCGAGCCGGGAAGCCGTCAGTTGCCCAATACGCGGGAGGAAGTAACCACCATGCGCAGGTCGTTCGAACGCGTCCGGATTCTGTCGTGCCTCACGATCTTTCCCGTTCTGCTGCTCGCCGCCTCCGCCGCTTATGCCGTGAAGGTCCAGCTAGATCGGTCCAACTGGGGTCATGAGGCGGGCGAGGCCTGCGTGAGCTGCCACACCAAGGCGTCCGCCGGACTCACCGCGCAATGGCAGGAAAGCGCTCATGCGGCCGCGGGGGTGAACTGCATGGACTGTCATCAGGCCGACAAGTCGGAGCCGGACGCCATCGAGCACGAGGGCAGCGTCATCGCCACCATCGTTTCACCGAAGGACTGCGGGCGCTGCCATACGGCCGAGTTCGCTGAGCAGCAGGGATCGGTGCACGCGGAGGCCCACGCCATCATCGCCGATCGCGTACCGGCGCTGGCGCACAATGTCACCGGCCCGGAGATGCAGGCGGCGGGCTGCGATCAATGCCACGGATCGCGGGTCAAGGTGAAGGGGGACGGCACCCTGGATCCGGACACCTGGCCCAACTCGGGTATCGGCCGGATCAACCCCGACGGCTCCAAGGGGTCTTGCTCCTCCTGTCACGGGCGCCACCTGTTCTCGAAGGCCCAGGCCCGGGAGCCAGAGGCTTGCGTGCGCTGCCACTCTGGGCCGGACTCGCCGGACAAGGAGATCTTCGAGGCATCCAAGCACGGGATGCTGTACGCGCCGCAGCGGGATCAGATGAACCTGGGGGCGGAGCACTGGGTGGCGGGCAAGGACTACACCGCTGCGCCTACTTGCGTGACCTGCCACATGGGGGCCGCCGGCAAGCTGCCGAGCACGCATGACGTCGGTCTGCGCAATGCATGGAGCCTGAATACACCAGTGTCGGAACAGCAGTATCTGGTGGTGCTCGAGGACGGCTCGAAGCTTGAGCTACCGGCCTCGGCGAAGCCGCCGAGACGGGGTTCTGAGGTCACGAAGGCCGACGGCACCCTGGCCAAGGTCAAGTCCGTAGCGGACCCCAAACGGCGGCGTCAGGCGATGACCCTGGTGTGCCTGGAATGCCACGGCAAGCCCTTCACCGAGTCCTTCATGAAGCAGTTCGACAACGTCGTCGAGCTGTACAACGCCAAGTTCGGTGAGCCGGCCCGCGCCATCATGGCGGAGTTGTACGACAACGGGTTGCTTACGCCGCTTCCCTTCGACGAGCCGATCGAGTTCACCTATTGGGAGCTATGGCACGACGAGGGCGCGCGGGCGCGCCACGGCGCCTCGATGGCGAGCCCGAATCACGCCTGGTGGGAGGGCATGTATGTCGTTGGCCGCAACTTCTACGGCAAGTTTCTGCCCGAGGTCCGGGCCGTCGCAGGCGCGCAGGCCGATGCGCTTATCGAAAAGCACGTTGCGAGCCAGGACCTTCATGGCTGGCTGAAGGATTCGGACGCTTCCAATCCGATCCTCGGCTTCGGCAAGACGGAGTAAGTCGATGGCGAGGATACGGCTGCCGCTGTTCATTACCCGGCACGTCCTGTTCGCCCTGGTCGCGGGGGGACTCGGAGGCGTTCTGTTCATGGCGTTCCTGATCGAGTTCGATCACTTCACCAGTACCAACGTCTTCTGCACGACCTGCCACTCCATGACCTACGCGGAAGAGAGCTACCAGAATTCTGCCCACTACAACTCGACCTCAGGGGTGCGCGCGTCCTGCGGCGATTGCCACGTCTCCGAGGGGGTGTTCGCCGCTACCTGGGATCACGTGCTTGGAACCAAGGATCTGCTCAAGCAGCTCTTCGGCCCGGACTACGACGATCCGGTCGTCAACATGCTTCACCTGCCGGACGCCGCATTCCACGCCCGTCAATGGTTCAGGGAGCGCGGTTCCGCGACCTGCAGCCGATGCCATGAGCTCGATGCGATCCAGGGCAAACGTGCCGACACCGCGGCCATCCACCTCGAGGAGACCGAGGGGAAGTCATGCATTGACTGTCACATCAACCTGGTGCACCGCAAGGTTCCGAGCCAGGAGACCTTCAAGCGCGATGCCTGGAACCGGATGGTGGAGGAGGAGTTCGGGCTCGAGCCCGGGGCCGCGGATCGGATACTGGCGGGAGACTAGGCCGCGGGGTCGAGATGGGGCCGTGCTCTGTGCGAAGCACGGCCGTCCGTCATGCCGCGTGACCGGTCACCGGGGCGGTCCATTCAGTGTTGGCATTCGCGCAGCCGCTTGGCCGTGCCCGGCAGCAGGCTTGCAAAGAAGGTCAGCGCGAGCACGGCTGCCGCCGCAAGGACCAAAAATAGGGCCAGATGGCTAGTCGGTACGGCGATCGGCAGGGTTTGCGCAAGGCCTTCCAGCACCAGCCCCATCGCCAGCAGCAGGGCGGAGAGAATCACCGCGGTCCGCATGCGTTTGCAGGTGAGCATCAGTTTCTCCGTATCCATTTCAATACATAAGCATATTCTAATTTAGAACCAGAGCACCCGCAAGGAGCGGGCGGCTCGTGGTGCGGATACGGGAAGGGGGCGGAGGAGGTGGTCGGTCCCGACCGGCTCTCGTACCGGTCGGGGTAGGTGCCCTGACGAGGGCTCAGGCTTACTTGGCGGCGGCGTTGCCTTCCTCGCCGTCGTTCATCTTGATTAGATCCGAATTGAGCTCTAGCTTGGCCGCGTTGCGTAATTCCGCCACGTAGGCGCTGAGCTTCTCGCGTTGCAGGGCGGCGGTCAGCTCGTCCTTCACCTGCTCCAGCGACGGCGGATCGCTCTCGCGGGTATCCTCCAGCAGGATGACGTGCCAGCCGAATTGGGTCTGAACCGGGGTACTGGAGTGGCTGCCCACCTTCATCGTGGCCACTGCCTCGGTGAAGGGTTGCACCATTTGGTTCGCATCGAACCACCCGAGATCGCCGCCGGTCTTGCCGGTCGGGCCGAGGGATTTTTCGGTTGCCAGCTTCTCGAAGTCCGCGCCGCCGTCGAGCTCCTTGATCAGTCCCTTGGCCTCGTCTTCGGTCTTGACCAGGATGTGGCGGGCCTTGTACTCGATGCGCTTCTCCTTGCCAATTTGCTCGTCGTAGGCCTTCTGCAGCTCTTCCTCCGTGGGTTGCGCCATCTGTGCCGCGTTCTGCAGCGCAGCGCGGGAAAGCACCTGCATGCGTTCTAGCTCCAACAGATAGGTGATCTGCTGTTCTTTCTCGAGGCCCTTGCTCTCGGCATCCTGTGCCGTCACGACGATGTTGACGAATTCGTTGAAGGCCTGGTTCTGAAACGCCGGGGAGTTCTGGGCGTTCGCCTGGCGCAGGCGCTCGGCGTAGTACATCCGGAACAGGTCGAGAGGCAGTGCCCGACCGTTGACGGTAGCGACCGTGGTGTCGCCGCTGACAGCGGGTGCCTGTGTTTCCGCCGACGCCTCGGCTGCGGCGGGCGTCTGCGTCTCGGCCTTTTCCTCGGCCGCGATCCCGCCGCTGACGAAAACTGCGATCAGGCAGCAGGTGTTCAGGAAGCGCTTGTTCATGTTCGGGAAAATCCTCTGTGTGGTGAGATTTCGTGGGTGTAAGGAAAGCGAAATGCGCTCAGGTGGGCAGCACTCTCCGGAAGGGCTTGACCGTAACCTCCGCGTAGACGCCCGCCTGAACATAGGGATCGGCCTCGGCCCAGGCGCGGGCCGTGTCTAGATCGGGGAACTCGGCGACCACCAGCGAGCCGGTGAACCCGGCCGGGCCGGGGTCTTCGCTGTCGATGGCGGGATGAGGGCCTGCCAGCAACAACCGCCCCTCGTCCTGCAGTTGCCGCAGCCGCTCGAGATGGGCCGGTCGGGCTTGCAACCGCGCCTCAAGCGTACCTGGCCGGTCTTGGGCGATGATGGCGTAAAACACGTTAGTCCGTCTCCGCTGGTTGTTGTTCCGGGTCCTTGATGTGCCGCGCCAGATAGAACGCCTGCCCAATGACGAAGGCGATGGTGAGCCCCATCATACCGAATAGCTTGAAGTTCACCCAGGTGGCCTCCCGCTGCTGCGCGTCCTGGCACAGGGCGAGGAGATCCCCTGAAAAGTGCTCGCTGCAGTGTGCGAGATCGATCTCGGCAAGCCCCGACGCCTGGATCAGTTCCTGCTCGATGCTGAAAAAGCCGCTGGCCACATAGAGGTTGGCGAGGCCGGACAGTATGAAAAACAGTACCCACAGCAGGTTCAGCCGGCGCCAGATCCCCGCCGGCACCTCGATCGCGTGGCTCATCATGCGCTCGATCAGGGGGCGTTCGCCGACGAAATGGCTGGCGAGGAACGCGGCCGCGAACAGCCAGTTGACGACCGACGGCTTCCACATGATGAAGGTCCGGTCTTGCAGCGCGATCGTCAACCCGCCGAAGACCACGAGCAGGCCGAGTGTGACCAGGTGCATGGTCTCCGTGCGTCGGTGGCGCAGCCGCAGCCATCCGACCTGCAATACGGACGCGGCGATGGCGACGGCCGTGGCCACGTAGATGTCGTACACCTTGTAGGCGACGAAGAAGATCAGAACGGGGAAGAAATCGATCAGGAACTTCATGGCCGGTCTCTGGTGTTGCTCATGTCGCCGTCCCGGGCGCTGCGGCCGCTTCAGTGCAGGACGCGCTGCTCGCACCAGTGTTGGTAATAGGCTTCCATCACGCGGCGAACGTGGGGCGGATAGTCCAGGGCTTCCATCTGCTCCATCCCCTCGCGGAAAAACTCCGATGCCTCTTGCGGCAAGTGCTCAATCAGGGCCTGGAAGGCCTCGTTCATGAGCGCCGGATGGTGGCTGCGCGTGGCGACGATCGCGCGGTTGAGCAACAGCACCCGCCAGGGGCGGGTCGGGTCGGTCGAGGACGTATCCTGCGACACCAGCGGGCTGACCGCGTTGACGAGCTCGCTCATGAGACCGTAGAGCTGTTCCAGGTCCGCCGGCTGCTTCAGCGAGTTGGCGAGGGCCGCCGCGCCGTTCACCGCTGGAGAGATGGTCGCGATCTCCCCGCCCTGGCGGGAGATCCAGCAGGCGAAGGGCAGGGCGAGGCCCTCGATGGTCCGCGCCTCTTGCGGCCGCCGCAGCCGGCCCGCCAGGGCCGAGAGGCTCGACAACAGGATCATCCCGTGCTCGCCGAGGGCATGGATGTCCTTGTCACCGAGACGGATCTCTCCCGTGCCGAGCGTGCCCTGAGGCTGCTCGCCTTCCAGGGTTCGCAGCCCGTCGAGAAGCCCATCCAGTGCCTTGAGCAGGACCGTTGGATCCGTGTCGGAATCGCCGCCCAGGTCGTCGTAGGCTAGTTCCAGCTCCCCGCCCGCGCGGTGGAGCTCCTCGGAGATGTGAGCGATGTCGACGACGGGGATCATACCGCGGCGATTCTAGCAGTCCGCCGCCCGATCGTCTGCCCGCGAATGAGGTAGAATCCCGCCGATGAATGCGCTTCCCGATCTCCACACCCATTCCACCGCCTCTGACGGCACGCTGGCGCCGCGCGCGCTCGTCCGCCGCGCCGCAGCGGCGGGCGTCCGTGTTCTGGCGCTCACTGATCACGATACCACCGCCGGTCTCGCCGAGGCGATGGAGGCCGCACGCCGGGTCGGCGTCGATCTGGTTCCCGGCGTCGAGATCTCGGTCACCTGGGGTGGCCGCACGATCCACGTCCTGGGTCTGCGCTTCGACCCCGATGATGACGTGCTGCAGGCGGGGCTCGGGCGTCTGCGAGCTTATCGGCGCTGGCGCGCGGAGGAGATTGGCCGGCGTCTCGGCAAGGCCGGCATCGACGGCGCGCACCAGGGGGCTGTCGAGTTGAGCGGCGGGCAGCTGATCGGGCGTACCCACTTCGCGCGTTTCCTCGTCGGCCGCGGAATCGCCCGCGACGTTCGCGGCGTGTTCAAGCACTTCCTGGTCAAGGGCAAGCCGGGGCACGTGGCTGGCGATTGGGCGACACTGGAGGAAGCCGTCGGCTGGATTCGCGCCGCCGGTGGTCAGGCGGTGCTGGCCCACCCGGCGCGTTATCGCTTCACCCGCAGCAAGCGGTTGCGTTTGATCGGAGAGCTGAAGGAGCTCGGCGGCAGCGGTATCGAGGTGGTCTCCGGCAGCCACAGCCGCGACGACGCCTTGGTCTTCGCCCGCCATGCCCGGGAGAGCGGCCTCCTTGCATCCGCCGGCTCCGACTATCACGGTCCCGAGAATCCGTGGGTGGATCTCGGCAGGCTTCCGGCCTTGCCGGAGGGCTGTATCCCCATTTGGGCGTCCTGGACGCCGCATCCGCTGCTGGCGTCCGCTTAGCACGAGAAGAAGTACCCGATGGCGCAGTTCTTTCAGGTCCACCCGGACAACCCCCAGGTCCGGCTGATCAGACGCTCGGTGGACATCCTGCTCGAGGGCGGAGTCATCGTTTACCCGACCGACTCCTCCTACGCGCTAGGGTGCCAGATCGGCGAGAAGTCGGCCATGGAGCGCATCCGGCGCATCCGCAGCCTGGACGACAAGCACAACTTCACCCTGGTGTGCCGCGACCTCTCGGAGATCACCACCTACGCCAGGATCGACAACCAGGCATTCCGGCTCCTCAAGGTACTCACGCCCGGTCCCTACACCTTCATCTTCGAGGGCACCAAGCAGGTACCGCGGCGCCTGATGCACCCGAGGCGCAAGAGCATCGGCATCCGTGTGCCGGACAACGCGATCTGCCGCGAACTGCTGGCGACGCTCGATCAACCCATTCTGAGCACGACCCTGATCCTGCCCGGCGATGACACGCCGCTGACCGATCCCTACGAGATGCGCGACCTGCTCGATCGCCAGGTGGACCTGGTGATCGATGGCGGTTTCTGCGGCCTGGAGCCGACCACTGTGGTGGACATGACGCAGGACCCGCCCGCCGTGACCCGGGTCGGCAAGGGCGACGCGTCGCTGTTCGCGGAGTGAACCGCCTCGCGGGCATGCATTCCGGCCGGACCTGGCGCCTCCCTGGATGGGGCCGCATCCCTGGTATACTTCGCCGATGAACGCCCTCAACAGTATGCAGCTGCTCGCGGTCATCGCGTTGCCGGTGCTGTTCGCCATCACGGTGCACGAGGCCGCCCACGGCTGGATGGCCGGCCGTCTCGGCGACCAGACGGCGACCATGCTGGGGCGCGTGACCCTCAATCCGATCAAGCACATCGATCCCGTGGGCACGCTTCTGGTCCCGCTGGCAACCTTCCTGCTCACCGGCTTCCTGTTCGGCTGGGCCAAGCCGGTGCCCATCAACGGACGGAATCTGCGCAACCCGCGCCGGGACATGGCCCTGGTGGCGCTCGCGGGCCCAGGCGCGAATCTCGCGATGGCGGTGATCTGGGGCCTGGTGGTCAACCTGGGCCTCGCCATGTGGGGCACATCCCAGTGGGTGGCGCTGCCGCTGGTGTACATGGGCGCCGCCGGCGTGCTCATCAATGTCATCCTCATGGCCCTGAACCTGTTTCCGTTGCTGCCCCTGGACGGTGGCCGCGTGCTCAATTCGCTGCTGCCGCCCGCCTGGTCCGCCAAGTTCTCCCGACTGGAGCCGTTCGGTTTGATCGTGCTGATCGTCCTGCTGGTCACGGGCCTGCTTGGTGCGGTCTTGCTGCCAGTCATCGAGTTGACGATCGGTGTGATGCCGGGCTCCGGTGTGGTGAAAGAGCTGTTCCTGACCTGAACCCTGAAGGAAAACCGTCCTTGAACGCCGTATCCCCCCAGAACGCCCGTGTCCTCTCCGGCATGCGTCCCACCGGTCGTCTGCACCTCGGTCACTATCACGGCGTGCTCAAGAACTGGCTCGAGCTCCAGCACGAGTACGAGTGCTTCTTTTTCGTCGCGGACTGGCACGCCCTGACCACCGCCTACGAGGACCCCTCCATCATCCCGGACAGCATCTGGGACATGGTGGTGGACTGGCTCGCCGCCGGCATCAACCCGGGCTCCGCGACCCTGTTCATCCAATCGCGGGTGCCGGAGCACGCGGAGCTGCACCTGCTGCTGTCCATGATCACCCCGCTCGGGTGGCTGGAACGGGTGCCGAGCTACAAGGACCAGCAGGAGAGGCTGAAGGAGAAGGACCTTGCCACGTATGGTTTCCTCGGCTATCCCCTGCTGCAGAGCGCGGACATCCTGATGTACAAGGCACACCTGGTGCCGGTGGGTGAGGACCAAGTGGCCCACGTCGAGCTGACGCGCGAGATCGCGCGCCGCTTCAACCACATCTACGGCCGCGAGCCTGGCTTCGAGCAGAAGGCCGAGCAGGCCAAGCGCAAGATGGGCAAGAAGCACGCGAAGCTGTTCGACAAGCTGCGCAGGAGCTACATGGAGCAAGGGGACCAGGAGGCGCTGCAGGTGGCGCAGGCCCTGCTCGAGTCCCAGGGCAACATCACCATGAGCGACCGCGAGCGCCTGTTCGGCTATCTCGAGGGCGGTGGGAGGATCATCCTGCCCGAACCCCAGCCGCTGCTGACCAAGGCATCCAAGATGCCGGGTTTGGACGGGCAGAAGATGTCGAAATCCTACAACAACACGATTTCGCTCCGCGACGACCCGGTGGAGGTGGAGAAGTCCCTGCGTACCATGCCCACGGACCCGGCCCGGGTGCGCCGCACGGATCCGGGTGATCCGGACAAGTGCCCGGTGTGGCAGCTGCATCAGGTCTATTCCGACGACGACGTCCGGGCCTGGGTGCAGGAGGGCTGCCGTTCCGCCGGGATCGGCTGCATCGAGTGCAAGCAGCCGGTGATCGACGGTGTGCTTGCCGAGCTGCGTCCCATCCAGGAACGCGCGGTCGAGCTGGAGCAGCAGCCCGACCTGGTGCGCAACGTCATAAACGAAGGTTGCGACGCCGCCCGTGACATGGCGCGGGAGACCATGGAGGAGGTGCGGCACGCGATGTCGCTGGTGTTCCGTTGAGCGCCGGGACAGTCGACACGCCACCCCCGGAGGTCCCCCGTCCGGCTCAGCAGGAGATGCCGTTCGCCATCGTGCAGGGTTGTCCGCTGCTCACCCTGCCGCAGGATCTCTACATACCGCCCGATGCCCTCGAGGTCTTCCTCGACGCCTTCGAGGGGCCGCTGGATTTGCTGCTCTATCTCATCAAGCGCCAGAACCTGGATATCCTGGATATCCCCATCGCCCAGATCACGGCCCAGTACATGGAGTACGTGGAGCTGATGAAGGACATGCGCCTGGAGCTTGCCGCGGAGTATCTGGTGATGGCCGCCATGCTGGCCGAGATCAAGTCGCGCATGCTCCTGCCGCGTCCCGCGGAGGCCGAGGACGAAGAAGACCCGCGGGCCGAACTGGTGCGCCGGCTGCAAGAGTACGAGCGTTTCAAGAAGGCGGCCCTGGATCTGGACGAGCTGCCGCGGCTGGAGCGGGACCTGTTCGCGACCGAGGTCGAGGTGCCGCCAGGACACGTGCGCCGGCTGCCGCCGGAGGTGGACTTGCGGGAGGTGCTGCTCGCCCTGCGCGACGTCCTCGCCCGCGCCGATCTCTTCACCAGCCACCGGGTCGAGAAGGAATCCCTGAGCATGCGCGAGCGCATGTCGCTGGTGCTGGAGAAGGTGCGTGGCCATGGCTTTGTGCCCTTCGTTCACCTGTTCGAGCTGCACGAGGGGCGCCCCGGGATCGTGGTCACCTTCCTCGCGCTGCTCGAGCTGATCAAGAGCGCGACCATCGAGCTGGTCCAGTCCGAGCCCTTCGCGCCGATCCACGTGCGCATGCGGGGAGCCGAGGGATGAGCGGACGCCCGCCGTTGAAGATGATCCTGGAGGGCGCGCTGCTCGCCGCCGGGGGGCCGGTCACGATGGACACCCTGCTGAGCCTGTTCGGCGAGGAGGAGCGCCCGACGCGGGACGAGGCCCTCGATGCGCTTTCCTCCCTGGAGCGGGACTACCAGGAGCGCGGGATCGAGCTGGTGGAGGTGGCCGGCGGATACCGCGTGCAGGTGTGCCGCGAAGCCGCCCCCTGGGTGGCGCGGCTGTGGGACGAGAAGCCCGCGCGTTATTCCCGCGCGCTGCTGGAGACCTTGGCGCTGGTCGCCTACCGTCAGCCGATCACCCGCGGCGAGATCGAGGACATCCGCGGCGTGGCCGTCAGCACCAACATCGTAAAGACCCTCACCGAGCGGGAATGGATTCGGGTGGTGGGTCACCGCGACGTGCCAGGCCGGCCCGCGCTCTTCGCAACCACCCGCAAGTTTCTCGACTACTTCGGTCTGCGCTCCCTCAACGATCTGCCGACCCTGGCCGAGATCCGCGACCCCGAGTTCCTCGGCGACGAGCTGCCGCTGGACGAGCCGGAGCAGCCCGCTCGTGAGCCGCGGGGCACTGAGGCTCCGATGGCATGGGAGAATTCCGAGACACCCCCGGCATCCGACGGCGAGGTTTGAGCCGCTCGGCGCCGTTGCCGGTCGCCGTCTGGCCAACTCCGCACTCGCACGCTCGCGGGAACGTTTCTTCTGGATAGCCGAAGCGAATGACCAACACCAAGAAACAGAACCGCAGTCCGCCGCCGGCCGAGCCCGTGCGCCTGCAGAAGTCCCTGGCCGAGGCCGGACTCGGCTCACGACGCGAGATCGAGGGCTGGATCACAGAGGGACGGGTGCGGGTGAACGGCAAGGTCGCCAAGCTCGGCGACAAGGTGGTGCCGGAAGACCGGATTCAGGTCGACGGCAGGGAGGTCAAGCGCCGCCAGCATCGCCGCGCCGAGATCAGGGTCATCGCCTACAACAAGCCTGAGGGGGAGCTGGTGACCCGCCACGACCCGGAGGGCCGGCGCACGGTGTTCGGCCGCCTGCCAAGGCTCAAGACCGGGCGCTGGATCGCGGTCGGGCGCCTGGACATCAACACCTCCGGCCTGCTGCTGCTCACCGACAACGGGGAGCTGGCCAACCGGCTCATGCACCCGTCGCGGGAGGTGGAGCGGGAATACGCGGTTCGCGTCCTGGGCGGCGCAACGCCGGAGGCCCTGCATCGGCTCACCCACGGGATCGAGCTCGAGGATGGCACGGCCCGTTTCGAGGAGATCGTCGAGTCCGGCGGCACTGGCGCCAACCGCTGGTATCACGTTGTTCTGCGAGAGGGCCGCAACCGCGAGGTGCGCCGCCTGTGGGAGGCCGCCGGCTGCACCGTCAGCCGCCTGATGCGCGTGCGTTATGGCAACGTGATCCTTGGGCCGAGGGTCTTCAGCGGCCATTGGCGCGATGTCACCGAGGATGAGCTCGACGGCCTGCTGTCGGTCGCCGGCATGAAGCGGCCACATCCGCCAAAGCTGGCCAGGCCGTGGGGGAGGCCGCACGGGACGGAAGGCGCCGAGAAAGAGGGCAGGCAAAGACAACGGAAGCCATATCCCGGCAACTCGCGTCGCGGGAAGACGGACCGATAGCCAGGCGCTGAACCGGTCCAGGGTGGAGACCGGATAGCGGCTCGAATCCGGAGGTCGGGGCTGGGCGGATCGGTCCTTCTCCGGCCCAATGGACCGTCAGACCATGGCCCACGCCGGCGGTTGGGCTGGAATTCCCTTATGTCGGCCTCATCTCCTTCCGGGTGTAAAGAACCTTTCCGGTGAGGCGCCGTGCAGTCCCCGCGTCCGGCTGGAAGACGAGCAACGACGGGAGAATCAGATGCCGGGTACGGACGCGTTTCCCCGCGCGGAGAGAACGGGCAGGGCGGTCGCGGGCGAGCAATACCGGCGAGTGCGCGCGGCGAGCGAGGCCCTGTGCGAGCCGCTAACCACCGAGGATTACGTGATCCAGACCGTGGCCGAGACCAGCCCGCCGAAATGGCACCTGGCCCACGTGTCCTGGTTCTTCGAGACCTTTCTCCTGACCCCTTACCTGGCCGGCTACAAGCCCTTTCACGCCCGGTACGATTACCTGTTCAATTCGTATTACGAGCAGCTCGACAGCGGCTTCTGGCCGCGACCCCAGCGCGGCTTGCTCTCGCGTCCGACGGTCGAGGAGGTCTACGCTTACCGCCGCCATGTCGACGAGGCCATGGAGCGCCTTTTGGACGGGTGTCCGGAGCGGGACTGGCCAGCGGTCGAGGCACGCCTGCGGATCGGCATCAACCATGAGCAGCAGCACCAGGAGCTGCTGATCACCGATATCAAACACAACTTCTCCATCAACCCGCTGCGGCCCGCCTACCGTGCGGACCTGGCGCGACCCGCTCCGGTTCGTGCCGCGCCCATGACCTACGCTGACTTCGAGGGCGGCATCACAGAGATCGGCGCCGAGGGGTCCGGGTTCGCGTACGACAACGAGCTGCCGCGGCATCGCGTGCTGCTCAGACCCTATCGTTTGGCCGAACGGCCCGTGACCAACGGCGAGTATCTCGAGTTCGTCGCGGACGGCGGTTATCGGCGGCCCGAATTGTGGCTCTCCGACGGTTGGCGGGCAGTGCGAGGCAATGACTGGGGGGCGCCCCTGTATTGGGAGCGGATCGACGGCGACTGGCACGAGATGACCCTTGGCGGTCTCGGGCCCCTCGACCTCGCCGCGCCCGTCTGTCACGTCAGCTACTACGAAGCGGAAGCATTCTCATCCTGGGCGGGCAAGCGCCTGCCCACCGAGGCGGAGTGGGAGCATGCAGCCGCCGCATTGCCCGTGCAGGGCAACTTCGTGGACGGTGGCTTGTTCCACCCCCGGCCAGCGGCAGGGGAGGGGCTGCGGCAGCTGTTCGGCGACGTGTGGGAGTGGACCGCATCCGCCTACCTGCCGTATCCCGGCTATCGGGCGCCGGAGGGCGCGCTCGGCGAGTACAACGGGAAGTTCATGTGCGGGCAGATGGTCCTGCGCGGCGGCTCCTGCGCCACGCCGGCGGATCACGTCCGCGCCAGTTATCGAAATTTCTTCTACCCTCACGAGCGCTGGCAGTTCAAAGGGTTCCGACTGGCGGAGGATGCAGGGTGAGCACGCGCGTCAGCTTCCATGATCTCCATCCGGCCCCGGCCGACATGCGGGCCGAGGTGCTGGAGGGGCTGGGTGAAGATCCGAAGTCGATCCCGCCCAAGTTCTTCTACGACCGCCGGGGCTCCGAGCTGTTCGACGCCATCACCGCGCTGCCCGAGTACTACCCGACCCGAACCGAGATCAGCATCCTCGAGCGCCACGGAGACGAGATGGCGGAGCGCCTGGGCCGCGATGCCCTGCTGGTGGAGCTCGGCAGCGGCAGCAGCCGCAAGATCCGAGTCCTGCTCGAGGCCCTCGAGCCGGCGGTCTACGTGCCCGTGGACATCTCCAGGGAGCATCTGCTGGCCTCCGCGACCGACCTCGCGCGCAGCTTCCCGGCCTTGGAGGTGCATGCGACCTGCGCCGATTACTCGGCCCCCTTCGAGCTGCCCGTGGGCGATCCGCAGAGAACCAGGGTGGCCTTCTTCCCGGGCTCGAGCATCGGCAACTTTGATCCGGAAGACGCCCGGGTCTTCCTCGAGCGGGTCGGGGGTGTGGTTGGGACCGGCGGAAAACTCCTGATCGGCGTGGACCTGATCAAGGATCCTGCTGTCTTGAACGCGGCGTACAACGACGAGCGGGGCGTGACGGCCGATTTCAATCTCAACCTGTTGCGGCGAATCAACCGCGAGCTCGACGCCGATTTCGACCTGGCTTCGTTCCGTCACCACGCCTTCTACAACCGGGACGAGAATCGCGTGGAGATGCATCTGATCAGCGCCCGGGGCCAGCGTGTGCGGGTGGGTGGCGAGACCTTCGACGTGCGCGCCGACGAGGCCATCCACACAGAGAACTCGTACAAGTACAGCATCGAGGGCTTTCAGGGTCTGGCCGCCGACGCCGGTTTCGGCGTGGAGCAGGTCTGGACCGACCCCCGCGAGATGTTCAGCGTTCACTGCCTGCGCTACGCGGGCTGAATCCCCGGGCGTCGCCCGTCCCGCGCGCTGAGCCCGCCGGGCCGCGTTCGGTTTCTGTCCGTGCGACAGGCGGAGTAAACTGCCGCTTCGGCGAGGCCCCCAGACCTCATCTTCTTTCGCGGCAACGCAGTACTCAGCCATGAACGATCTTCCGGCCGACCAGGACCTCCGGCGCGACATCCAGCTGTTCACCGCCCTGCTGGGCGACGTGCTGCGCCAGCACAGCCGTAAGCGCGTGCTGGTGCTGGTGGAGCGGTTGCGAGACGGGTTCGCGAAGCTGCGCGAGCGCGACGACCCCAAGCTGCGCGCCAAGCTCATGCAGCGCATCGAGGGGCTGGATCCACAGACCCTGTCAGAGGTGATCCGCTCCTTCGCCATCTACTTCGGCCTGGTCAACACCGCCGAGGAGGTGCACGCTTTCCTCCAACGCTTGGACCGCATCAGCGAGGGCGGGCCCCTGTGGCCGGGTTCCTTCGACCACACGGTGCGCCAGTTCAAGTCCGACGGGGTGAGCCCCGAGAACTTCCAGAGCCTGCTGGAGCACCTGGTCTACCTGCCGGTGTTCACCGCCCACCCCACGGAGGCCAAGCGCCGGACCATCCTGGAGACCTTCCGCCGCATCTTCCTGCTGGCCCAGGATCTGCACAAGCGCAGGCTCAACGAGGAGGAGCTGGAGGAAAAGCTCCAGGCGATCCTCACCCAGATCCAGATCCTGTGGAAGACGGACGAGGTGCGGGTGCACAAGCCCCAGGTCACCGACGAGGTGCGCCAGGGGCTGTACTTCTTCCGCGAGTCCCTGTTCGAGGCCGTCCCCGAGACCTATCGCAACCTGGAGAAGGCGGTGAGGCGGGTGTACGGGGCCGAGAGCGGCATCCAGGTGCCGAGCTTCATCCGTTTCGGCTCCTGGATCGGGGGAGACCGCGACGGCAACCCCTTCGTCAAGCCGGAGACCACGGAGCTGGCCGTGCGCATGCACCACCGGCTGGTGCTGGACGAGTACCTGGACCGCGTCCAGGTCCTGCGGCGCATGCTGAGCCTGTCGGATTCCCTGTGCCAGCCGTCGCCGGAGTTCCTCGACAGCCTGGATGCGGACGAGGACTACTGGGTCGACACCATGGGACAGAGCCAGCGGCTCTACGTCCACGAGCCCTACCGGCGCAAGCTCGCCATCGTCCGGCACCGGCTGGAGACCAATCGCAGGCGTGTCTGCGCGCGCATCGAAGGGCGGCAGGAGGACCCGCCCCAGGGATATGCGGACGCCGGGGATTTCCTGACCGACCTCTACCTGATCCGGGATTCGCTGATCAGCCACGGCGACGCCAACGCCGCTTCCGGGCCCTTGCAGGACCTGATTCGCCTGGCCGAGAGTTTCGGTTTCCACCTGGTGCACCTCGACATCCGCCAGGAGTCCACGCGCCATACCCTGGCGGTCACCGAGCTGTTCGCCCGCCAGGCGGGGGCGCCCTACTACGCCGCCTTCAACGAGGAACAGAAGCTCCATGCCTTGGCCGAGGCCGTCGCCCACCCGCACCCCTTCCACATCGACAAGGCGACGCTGACTCCGGAGACCCGTGAGACCCTGGAGGTGTTCGAGGTCATGGCGCGCATGCGCGCCGAGATTAGTTCCGATGTGTTCGGCGAGTACGTGATCTCCATGACCCACAACGCCAGCCATGTGATGGAGGTGATGCTGCTGGCCAGGCTGGCCGGGCTGGCGGGACGCGACCATCAGGGATGGTTCTGCGACATCCGCGTGAGCCCGCTGTTCGAGACCATCGACGATCTCAGCCGCATCGACCAGGTGATGCGGACCCTGTTCGACGACGAGACCTACAGCGCCCTGCTCAAGGCCTCCGGTAACCGCCAGGAGGTGATGCTCGGATACTCGGACTCCTGCAAGGACGGCGGTATCCTGTCCTCGAGCTGGAAGCTCTACGAGGCGCAGAAAAAGGTCATCGCCCTGGCCGACGACCGCGGCGTGGCCTGCCGCCTGTTCCATGGCCGTGGCGGCACCGTGGGGCGCGGCGGCGGTCCGACCCACGAGGCGATACTCGCGCAGCCCGCGGACACGGTGCACGGGCAGATCAAGTTCACGGAGCAGGGCGAGGTGCTCTCCTACCGGTACGCGAACCCCGAGACCGCGCGCTACGAGCTCACGATGGGCATCAGCGGCCTGATCAAGGCGAGCCGCTGCCTGATCGAGGAGCCAGAGGCCGACCGCAAGGACTATCTCGGCATCATGGATGAGCTCGCCCGCCACGGCGAGGCGGCCTACCGGGGCTTGGTGCGGGACACCGAGGGCGCACTGGACTACTTCTACGAGGTCACGCCGGTCGACGCCATCGCGCTGCTGAACATCGGTTCACGGCCCTCGCACCGTAAGAAGGCCGACCGTTCGATCGGTTCCATCCGCGCCATACCCTGGGTCTTCGGCTGGGCCCAGTCCCGGCATACGGTGCCGGCCTGGTTCAGCATCGGCGGTGCAATCGAACGCTGGCGGGGCGGGGACGTCGAGCGCCTGGCCAAGCTGCAGAAGATGTACCAGGAGTGGCCCTTCTTCCGCGCCTTGCTCAGCAACACCCAGATGGCCCTGTACAAGGCCGAGCTGCGCATCGCGCACGAGTACCTGCGCCTGGCGCAGGACCGGAAACGCGCGGAGCGCATCTACGCGCAGATCGCGGGCGAGTTCGAGCGCACGGTCACACAGGTGCTGAACCTCGCCGGGCTGCGCGGGATCATGGAGGAGACGCCGGAGCTTCAGGTCTCGCTCGCCC
>CAYNBI010000074.1:0-19308 GCA_964395315.1 uncultured Chromatiaceae bacterium
ACTACACCAACCTCGCGGTGCATCTGGTGCTGGATGTTACCGGGTATTTGACCGAGTAACAGGGCAGGCCCAGGCCTTGCGCTCGGTTTCAAGTTAGCGGGAGATTACGACTGGCTGCAGGTCTCGGCCACTCCCCTGGTCTGCGCAACCATGCCCGCTCTCAGGTGGACCGCTCCTCGATGGTTCAAGGGCGTATTCTCCCCTGGGGGTCGATCCGGGAGTGGCGATGTGAACGATCGGCGCGACAGGCAGCGCGCCAGACACGGACGCGAGCTCCATCCTCTCGGCTGGAAGTGAACGAGCCGATTCGTTCCCTTCGATGGCGATACGCTTGGGCTTATCTCTGTCCGGCATCCAGTGCGGAAAGGGCGTGCATGCCGGCGAACGAGGGCTGCAGCTCGGGTGGCTGGAGATGATCGCGGCGCGGCGGACGGCCGTGAAACTTGAATGCCTGGAGCCGCGCATAGCGGCCAAGCCATCGCAGCCGGCTCCATGACTCCGAGGACCAGGGGCCCAGATGCTGGCGACGGTACCAGGCGACAATCCGCTCAGGGGTGAAGGGCGCCAGGCGGATCGCGGGCTCGGTGCTGGACCAGTCGCCCAGCCAGCAGCATCCGGAACGGTAGGCGAGCGGCTGCGGCTGCTCGTTCGGGAACGGGCGCCAGCGCACCAGGGGGTCGCCGCAGCGGGGGCAGGCGTGAAGGTCGTAGTCGGTCATGCGCTGGTCTCCAGGGCAAGGTGACCGACATGATCCGGGCATCCCGGGTCCCGGTTCGTGATGCCTTTCACGCTTCCATGCCGCCGGCGATCCCGTCCAGCCATGAGAGTTCCAGGTCTCGCGAACGGCGCTTGTCGTCACGTGAGACCACGGCGAGCTTGTGCCTGCGGGGAGTTCGACCGGGCGGAGTGGGGTCTGAGGTCGCGCCGACGCATCGCGCCTGTGGTCAGTTCGGGCGGCGCACATCCAGGACGTCGGGAATGTGCCCGAGCTTGATCAGGATGTGGTCGAGCTGATCCATGTCTTTCACCTCGACCGTGAAGCGCATGGTCGCGCGGTCAGTGCGGCGGTCGGACATGGTGTTGACCCCGACGACGTCTATATCCTCGTCGGAGAACACCGACGAGACGTCCCGCAGCAGGCCCTTGCGGTCCGCGGCCAGCACCAGGATGTCCACCGCGTAGGCGTTCTCGGCGGGCTGGTCGGCCCAGTTCACGTCGAGCAGCCGCGCCTGCTCCGGCGCCGGCATCTTGCGCAGGTTGCGGCAGTCGCGGCGGTGGACGGTGACGCCGCGGCCGCGGGTGATGAAGCCGACAATGGGGTCGTAGGGAACCGGCTTGCAGCACTGGGCCATGTGGGTCATGAGGTCGTCCACGCCCTCGACCACGACCTCGGGACGGTCGCCGTGCACTTTTCTGGTCCTGCTCGGCGCCTTGGTCTTCAGCTCCGGTTCCTTGCGCTCCTCCGTCTTGGGCTCGCCTACCA
This sequence comes from uncultured Chromatiaceae bacterium, assembly GCA_964395315.1. Classification (GTDB taxonomy): domain Bacteria; phylum Pseudomonadota; class Gammaproteobacteria; order Chromatiales; family Chromatiaceae; genus CAVORB01. The sequence goes on from CAYNBI010000074.1 coordinate 1,484, forward strand.
TGCGCGCGACCTGACCGACCGCGAGCTCGCCGCGGCCGAGCGCGGCCAGCACGTCGTCTCCCCGGTGAAAATTGTAGCGGCGGCCGATCTCGTCCAGTTGGGGCCGTTCCTCGATGCCGAGTCGCGCGAGCTCCTTTTCCAGCAGGACCTTGCCCTCGCTGACGTAACGGTCGTAGTCGAGCTGCTTGAACCACTGGCGAATCCGGTTGCGTGCCTTGGAGGTGGTGATGTAGCCGTGGTGCGGGCTCAGCCAGTCGCGGCTGGGCGTGGCGTTCTTCTGGGTGAGGATCTCCACCGTCTGACCGCTGACAAGCGGCTGGTTGAGGGGGACGATGCGCCCGTCGATGCGGGCGCCGCGGCAGCGGTTGCCGATCTCGGAATGGATGCTGTAGGCGAAGTCGAGCGGCGTCGCCCCCGTGGGCAGCTCGATCACCTTGGACTGCGGGGTGAGCACGTAGATATGGGCCGGCGAGAGGCCGCACTTGATCTGATCGTCCAATGCGCCACGGCCGTCGTCCTTGCGCTCGAGCCAGTTGCGCATGTTTACCACGCGGCGCTGAAACTCAGCGTCGTGGGCACGGCTCTCCTTGTATGCCCAGTGGGCCGCGACCCCGAGCTCGGCGTCGCGGTGCATCTGCCGGGTGCGAATCTGCACCTCGAGCGGCTTGCCCTCGGGTCCGATGACCGCCGTGTGCAGGGAGCGGTAGAGGTTGCCCTTGGGGGTGGCGATGTAGTCGTCGAACTCCTGCGGGATGTGCGCCCAGAGGCCGTGGACGATGCCGAGGGCGGCGTAGCAGGAGGCGATGTCGTCCACCAAGACGCGCACGGCCCGCAGGTCGAAAATCTGCTCGATGTCGACGTTCTTGCGCTGCATCTTGCGCCAGATGCTGAAGATGTGCTTGGGGCGACCGGTGATCTCGGCCTCGATGCCGGCCTCTGAAAATTTCTGGTGGAGGGTGCCGATCACGTTGGCGATGTAGGCCTCGCGGCTGGCCCTTCTGCCATCGAGCAGCTTGGCGATGCGCTTGTACTCTGCGGGCTCCAGGTAGCGCAGACTGAGGTCCTCGAGCTCCCACTTGACCTGCCACACGCCCAGCCGGTTCGCCAGCGGGGCGTAGACGCGCTGGCTGTCGCGGGCGATCTTGCGCCGGCGCGCCTCGTCCAGATGCTTGATGCTGCGCATCAGGTGCAGGCGCTCCGCTAGCACCACCAGGACCACGCGCACGTCCTCGGCGATGCCGAGGAGTAGCCGGCGCAGGTTCTCTTCGTGCTGGTTCTGGTCCTTGTCCGCGATCACCGCGTCGACGTTGGCGATCTGGTCGATGCGCGCGAGATCGGCGACCATGCGGGCGATGCCCGGACCGAAGCGCTCGCTGATCTGCTCCTCGGTGACGTCCGTGCGCCCGAGACACCCGTTCAGGAGCGCCGCGACGATGGTCTGCGCGTCCATCCGCAACTGGACCAGGATATCGGCGCAGGAGAGCAGGTGCCGGACTTGGGGCTCGCCGGTCTCCAGGGTCTGCCCGCCACGGCAATGCACCAGCAGATCGCAGGCGTCGGCGATGCGCGCGCGGTCGTCGCCCGGGTAATTCTCGGGCAGGGCGGCGAGCCAGTGCCTTGCGACGGCTTGCTCGTCCTGCTCGTCCTGCGGGAGGTTGTAGACCGGCTTGACCATGGGTTGAGTGTAACCCCCTTCCGCGCGCGGGGGGGCGGATTGGCCGCGGTCAGTCGATCACATGGCTGACGAGTCCGTCCGCCAGCTTGGGCTCGAACCAGGTCGATTTGGGGGGCATCACCTCGCCCGCATCCGCCACCGCCATCAGCTCTTCCATGCGCGTGGGATGCAGCGAGAAGGCGACCCGCATCCCGCCCTCGTCGACGCGGCGCGCCAGTCCGTCCAGACCGCGGATGCCGCCGACGAAGCCGATGCGATCGTCGCGCCGGGGATCGACGATGCCGAGGATGGGCTCGATGAGGTTGTCCTGCAGCAGGCTCACGTCGAGACGTCCGACCGGATCGTCCCAAGGGATGCGGTGCTGGTCGAGGGTCAGACGGTACCAGCTCCAGTCCAGGTACATGCCGAACTCGGCCAGCCGAGACGGTCTCACCGGCTCCTGGCTGCGCTCGACCCGGAACGGGACCCGCACCCGCGCGAGGAAGGTCTCGGCGTCGAGTCCGTGAAGGTCGTTCACGACCCGGTTGTAGTCCAGGATCTGCATCTGGTCGTGCGGGAAGATCACGGACAGGAAGTAGTTGTAGGCCTCCTCTCCGGTGTGGTCGGGATTGGCCTCACGGCGCGCCGCCGCCACGCGGGAGGCGGCGGCCGACCGATGGTGGCCGTCGGCGACGTAGAGGGCGCCGAGCCGCTCGAAGGCGTCCGAGAGCCGCTCGGTCGTGGCCTTGTCCGCCACCACCCAGAGCTGGTGGCGCACCCCGTCGGCGGTGATGTCGACTTCCGGCTCCGCGTCGCTCTGGGCGGCGAGGATATCGTCGACCTCCGGCGTGCTGCGGTAGACCAGAAACACGGGGCCGGTCTGGGCATTGAGGGCGTCGATCTGGCGTACCCGGTCGTCCTCCTTCACCGGGCGGGTGAACTCGTGCTTCTTGATGCGATCGGCGTCGTAGGCGGCCACCGAGGCGGCGGCGACCAGGCCTGTCTGCACGTGGCCGCCCATGGTGAGCCGATAGACGTAGTAGCGCGGCGACTGGTCGCGCACCAGCACCCCTTCCGCAATCATGCGGTCGAGGTTCTCGCGCGCCTTGGCGTAAACCTCCGGGGCATAGGGATCGGTGCCCTCGGGCAGGTCCACCTCCGGGCGGGAGATATGCAGGAAGCTCCACGGGCGGTCGCGCACCATATCCCGCGCTTCCGCGGCGCTCATCACGTCGTAGGGCGGGGCGGCTACGTCCGCGGCGCGTCCCGGGGCGGGGCGCAGGCCGGGGAAGGGCTTGATCAGGGGCATAGTGGGACCTTCCAAATCGGAGTTTGGGACGCGGATGGCGGCGCCGACCCCTTGTCCGCGCCGGGACCGCTAACGCGCCGGCGGGGCATAGAGCAGGCCGCCGTCGTTCCACAGCGCGTTCAGCCCGCGCTTGATCTTCAACGGAGATTGGGCGCCCAGGTTGCGATCGAAAATCTCCGCGTAGTTGCCCACCTGTTTGATCGCCCGCTGGCTCCAGCCGGGCTCCAGGTCCAGCAGCTTGGCGGAGCTCCCGTCGAGGTCCAGCAGCAGGCGCGCCTCGTCGCTCTGGGCTTGCTCGGCGGCGCGCTCGACATTGGCGGAGCCGATGCCGAGCTCCTCGGCGTCGATCAGTGTGAACAGGGTCCAGCGCACGATGTCCAGCCAGCGGGCGTCGCCCTTGCGCACCGCCGGGCTGAGCGGCTCCTTGGAGATGATCTCGGGCAGGATGCGGTGGGCGCGGGGGTCCGTCAGCCCGCCGCGCACGGAATGGAGCTGGGACTGATCCGTGGTGAGCGCGTCGCACTTGCCGTCGAGATAGGCCGCCCTGGCCGCGCGCTCAGTCTGGAATGTCTCCAGCTGCAGCTCCATACGATGGCGTGCGAAGTAGCGGCGGGCGTTGTCAGGGCCGGTGGAGTCCGCCACGGCGCAGATGCGCTTGCCGCCGAGCTCCAGGGTGCTCATCAGCCCGGAGTCGCGAGGCACCATGAAGCCCTGTCCGTCGAAGTAGAGAACTCCGACGAAGGTCATGTCGTGACCGAGGTCGCGGGCGAGGGTCCAGGTGGTGTTGCGCGAGAGCAGATCGATGCGTCCCGCGCGCAGGGCGTCCAGGCGCTCGGCGGTGGAGAGCGGGACGAGCTCGACCTTCCCCGCGTCTCCAAGCACTGCGGCGGCCACTGCGCGGCAGAAGTCCACGTCGAGCCCGCTCCAGGCGCCGCCCTCGTCGCGGTAGGAGAGCCCGGGCACCTCGCCGTTCACCCCGCAGCGCAGGCTGCCGCGCTCCTTGACTTCATCCAGGGTGGCGGCGACGGTCGTCTGCGCCAGCGCGCCGGCGAGCACCATGCCCAGGAGCCGATTGATGCCAAGTCTCATTGGGGTGTCCTCGGTTGAATCTGTCTCGCTCGTTCGTCGGGGGGGCGGCCCTCTACCAGCTGAGCAGGGTCCACTGCGGCACCTTTTGCTCGAGTCCGTCGGAGCCGCGGTTCATGGCCATGTCGCCGGAGCCGTCCTCATCCACCAGGTAGTAGGGGGCGCCGACGGTGGGGGTGATCTTGATCATGTACAGGTTGTTGTTGACCCGGTACTCCTCCACCACCCGGTTCTCGTGCTCCTTGAGGGTGACCGAGGGCGCGTAGTCGCTGTCCTGCACACTGAGGTCGAGGCTCGAGATGTCGCGGCAGAGCGCCGGACGCGCGGCGATGGCGGCGAGCGCGAGGGCGAGAAGGCGTGGGAAGCTGGTCATGAACTAGGCCGGAGAAGCTCGAAAACGGCCGGTATGGTAGCAGGAAGGGCGGTCCCGGGCGAACCCGGGGGCCAATAGCCGGCGCGTTCAGTCGGCGCGGCGCAGGGTTTGCAGGGGCGGGCGCACGAGCAGCGGGTAGGTGGCCAGGGTGCCCGCGGCGCCGATCAGGAGGCCGCTGCCGAGGACGCCCGTCACCCACAGCCAGGGGTTGAAGGAGAAGGTGAGGCCGAACAGCTCGCGGGCGAGCACCAGGCCCGTCAGCTCCGCGAACACCGAGGCGAGGAGTCCCGCGAGCAGGCCCGCCGCGGTGAACTCGACCGCCAGGCTGCCCAGCAGCTGGCCGCGGCCGGCGCCGAGGGTACGCAGCACGCCGTGCTCGGAGCGCCGCTCCTCCAGGCTCGCCTGGATTCCGGCGTACATCACCAGCATGCCTGCCGCAAGCGTGAACAGGAACACGAACTCCACGGCCGCGACGCCGCGGTCCATGACTTGACGAACCTGCGCCATCAGGGCGTTGACGTCGAACAGGGTCACGCTGGGAAAGGCGCGCACCAGATCGGGGATCAGCGCGGCGCGCTCCTGGGGCAGATGGAAGCTGGTGACGTAGGTCGCCGCCTCCCCGCCGAGGAGGGAGCGCGGGGCGATGACGAAGAAGTTGACGTTGAAGCTGTCCCACTGAACCTCGCGCAGGCTGGTGACCCGTGCCTCTACCTCGCGGCCGGAGACCCAGAAGGTGAGACGGTCGCCGAGCCCCAGACCGAGGGTCGCCGCCAGCCCTTCTTCCACCGAGAACTGGGGCGGCGCCTGTGGCTCCTCCCACCAGCGCCCGGCTACGATGCGGTTGTCGGCCTGGGGGTGGTCGCTCCAGCTCAGGTTGAACTCGCGGGCGGCGAGGCGCTGGGCGCGTGGATCGACGTATGACTCCGGGTCCACCTCGCTTTCGTTGATGCGGAGCAGACGCCCCCGGATCATGGGAAACAGCCCCGATCCCTGGATCTCGTTGTCGCGGAAGAACGCCTGCAAAGGCTCTACCTCGTGCGGCTGGACGTTGATCAGGAAGTGGTTGGGGGCGCCTGGGGGGAGGCTCTCCTGCCAGGTGCGAAGCAGGTCCACGCGCACGATCGCGAGCAGCAGCAGGGCGAGAATGCCAATCCCGAAACCAGCGATCTGCAGCACCGCGCCGGCCGGCCGCCGCGCCAGCGCCGCGAGCCCGAGACGCCAGATGCCGCGCGCGCGCCCAGCGATCCGGCCGGCGAAGGCGACCAGCAGCGCGACCGCGCCGATCAGGGTGATCAGCGCGCCGGCGACCCCGGCGAGCAGCTTCCAGGCCAGGCCCGGGTCGCCCGCTTGCCAGAAGATCAGGAGCGCGAGGGCGACCGCCGCGGCGCCCACGGCCACAGCCGCCGAGGTCCCGGGGGTGCCGAGGTCGCGGCGAATCGCCCGCAGCGGCGGCACGCCGGTGAGCTGCAGCAGCGGCGGCAGGGCGAAGCCGAGCAGGGTCACCAGTCCGGTGACCAGGCCCACCGCGACCGGCGCCGGCGACGGCGTGGGCAGCTCGGGTCCGAACCAGCCCGCCAGCATCCGCGCGACGCCGGCCTGCGAGACGTACCCGAGCAGGCTGCCGATCAGGCTCGCCGCCAGCCCGAACACCAGCAGGCGCAGGAGAAAGACCTGGGTTAGCAGGTGGCGGGGGGCGCCGAGGCAGCGCATGACGGCTACAGCGTCGATCTGGCGTTCGACCAGGCGCCGGCTGGCGAGCGCGATGGCGGCGCCTGCGACCAGCAGGGTCACCAGGGTCGCCAGGTGCAGGAAACGACTCGCCCGGTCTACCGCGGAGGCGAACTCGGGCCGCGCCTCGCGTGCGTCCAAGAGGCCGGTGTTCGCCGGCAGAGCGGCTTCGAACTGCCGCTTTAAACGGTCGATCGCGGCTGTATCGCCGGCGGCGAGCAGCCGGTAGCGCACCCGGCTCGCAGGCGTGACCAACCCGGTGCGCGGAAGGTCGGCGGTGCTGATCATCACCCGCGGCGCGAGCTGGAACAGGCTGCCGCCGCGGTCCGGCTCATAGGCGATGACCTTGCCGACCTTCAGCTTGGTCTCGCCCAGCCCGAGCAGGTCTCCGGGCTTGGCGCCCAGCAGGTGGAGCAGGCGGGACTCGAGCCACAGCTCGCCGGGCGGCGGGCCTTGTTCCGCGCGCTCCGCCGGGGCCGCATGGTCCGCCTGTGTCCGCAGCTCGCCGCGCAGTGGATAGGCGCTGTCCACTGCCTTGACCTGGACCAGCTGCGGGCCGTCGGCGCCCAGGACGACGCTCGGGAACTCCAGGGTGCGGGCGGTTTGCAGCCCCAGGGATCGTGCCTGCTGCTCGAGGGCGTCCGGGATGGGTGCGGATCCGTCCAGTACCAGGTCGGCGGCGATCAGCTCGCCGCCCTGGCGCTGCATGGCCTTCTCGATGCGGTCGGTGAAGAACCCGACCCCAGTGATTGCGGCCACGGTCAGCACCAGGGCTGCGGTCAGCAGGTGGAGCTCTCCGCTGCGCCATTCCTGCCCGAGCAGCCGCAGCCCGATGCGCCAGGCCCTCACGAGAGCGGCTCCAGTCGACCTTCGTGCATGCGCAGTCGCCGGTCGCAGCGTGCGGCGAGCCGTGGATCATGGGTGACCAGCACCAGCGCCGCCCCGCTGTCCCGGCGAAGGTCCAGCAGCAGGTCGATGACGTGCTCGCCGGTGGTCTCGTCGAGGTTGCCCGTGGGCTCGTCCGCGAACAGGATGTCCGGGCGTGGCGCGAAGGCGCGTGCGATGGCCACGCGCTGCTGCTCGCCGCCGGAGAGCTGGCGGGGGTAGTGCCCGGCGCGCTCCGAGAGCCCGACCCGCTCCAGGGCGTCCGCGGCCACACGGTCGGAGTCGCCCGCGCCGTTGAGCTCCAGGGGCAGCAGGACGTTCTCTAGCGCGCTCAGGGTGGGGAGGAGCTGAAAGTTCTGAAACACGAAGCCGACGCGCCCGCTGCGCAGGGACGCGCGCCCGTCCTCGTCGAGCCCGCCGAGGTTCTCACCACACAGCCAGACCTCGCCGGTGCTCGCGTGGTCGAGCCCAGCCAGCAGGCCGAGCAGCGTTGACTTGCCGGAGCCGGAAGCGCCGAGGATCGCGACCGCCTCTCCTGCCCCGACCGCCAGATCCAGGCCCCGCAGTATGGTCAAGAGGCCGCCGGGGCCATTAACATGCTTGCCCAGTCCCGAAGCCTTGGAGACGATCTCTCGCGTGTCTGCCATCATGTTACGACTGATCCTGGTTGCCGGTCTTCTGCTCCCGGTGGCCTCCCGCGGCGCGGAAGATCCGGTGATTCTGGTGCTCGGCGACAGCTTGAGCGCCGGGTACGGGCTGTCGCGGCAGCAGGGCTGGGTGTCGTTGCTGGCCGCTCGCCTGGCCGAGTCGAGTTCACCCTACCGGGTGGTTAATGCCAGCGTCTCGGGAGAGACGACCGCCGGGGGTCTGACCCGCCTGGGACCCTTGTTAAAACGCGAACCTCCGGCGGTGCTGGTGGTTGCCCTCGGCGCCAACGACGGCTTGCGCGGGATCGCCTTCGGCGAGATCGAGTCGAATCTGACCCGTCTGGTCCGCATGGGACAGGAAGCCGGTGCGCGGATCCTGCTCGCGGGCATCCGCCTGCCGCCCAACTACGGTGCGGCCTACACCGAGGGCTTTCAAGCGATCTTCCCCGCGGTGGCGCGGCAGGAGGACGTGGCCCTGGTGCCCCATCTGCTGGCGGGCGTGGCCGAGCGCTGGGAACTGATGCAGGCCGACGGCCTGCACCCGAGCGCCGAGGCGCAGCCGCTCATCCTGGACAACGTGTGGGCGGAGCTCGAACCGCTTCTTCGGGACGCGGAATGACCCTTGCCGGGGCGCCGGGGAATTTGCGACCGAAACGGGCGTCTGTAGAGATCGAAGCAGGGACGTCCGCGGTGGACATCATCGACGCTGGTTCCCGCGCGTCCTTGCGGAATCACTGTTAGGGGAGGACTTCATGCATCGCGTGACTATCGTCGGCTCGGGATTCGCGGCCCTTACCGCCGTCCGCTCGATCAAGGAAAGCGGCGTCGCCACCGATGTCACGGTGGTCAGCCCCAGGGCCGAGTTCGTCTACTATCCGGGCCTGATCTGGGTTCCTTCCGGGTTGCGCAGCGGCGCAGACCTGCGTATCCCGCTGGGGAAATACTTCCGCCGCATGGGCGTGGCCCATGTCGCCGCCGAGGCGACCGGGCTTAGCGAGGGCGGGCGGCTGCTCCGGACCAGCCATGCGCCTGTGTCCAACGACGGTCTGATCGTCGCCTCGGGCGGTCGCTTCATCAAGAAGCTGCCGGGCATCGAGCACGCCATTACCCCCTGCGAAGGCATCGCGGCCGCCGAGCGCATCCGCGATCGTCTGCGGGAGATGGACGGCGGGACGATCGCAATGGGCTTCGCGGGCAACCCGAAGGAGCCACAGGCCATGCGCGGGGGGCCGATGTTCGAGTTTCTGTTCGGCATCGACAGCCAGCTGCGCAAGGAGAAGCGGCGCGAGCGCTTCAAGCTCGTGTTCTTCACCCCGGCCGAGAAGCCCGGCAACCGGCTCGGACCGAAGGCGGTCGAGGGGCTGCTCTCGGAGATGCGAAAGCGCGGCATCGAGACTCACCTGGGCCACAAGCTCAAGGGGTTCACCGCCGACAAGGTGATGACGGAGGGCGGCGAGCTCGACGCCGACCTGATCCTCTTCATGCCCGGCATGACCGGGGATCAGTGGTTCGATAACACCGATCTGCCGCGTTCCGAGGGCGGGCTGATCCAGGCCGACGCGCACTGCAAGGTGCCCGGGTTTGAACGGGTCTACGTGGCGGGGGATTCCGGCAGTTTCCCGGGGCCGGAGTGGATGCCCAAGCAGGCCCACATGGCGGACCTGCAGGCCGAGGCGGCGGCGGCCAACCTGTTGTCGGAGCTGGAAGGTCGGGAGCCGACCCAGGGTTTCAAGGTCGAGCTGGTCTGCATCGTAGACTCGAACGACCGTGGGATGCTGGTCGCCCGCACCGAGCGCCGCAATCTGATGCTGCCCTCGATGCGCCTGTTCCACTGGATGAAACGCGGTTTCGAGTGGTGGTACCTGCGCCGGTATCGCTGAGTCGAAGCGGACCCGGCGCCGGCGTCCGGGCGGGCAGGGGGCGGTCAGCCCTCGATGATCACCGGGTCCCCGATCTTCATGCGCTCGAACAGGAAGGCGGCGTCCTCGCGATCCATGCGTACGCAGCCGTGGGAGGCGGCGTGCCCCGGCAACCAGCCCTCGTGAATGAAATAGTCACCGTAGAACTGGATCGAATAGGGCATCCAGGCGGGCTCGCCGAGCTCGTTCTCGTACTTTGACGAGACCTTGTCCTTCTGCTTGCTCTGGACCCGGAATCGGCCAGTGGGCGTGGGGGAGGACGGCTCGCCCGAGGAAATGGGGCGGCTGCGGACCAGCGAGCCGTCCTCCAGGCAGGAAAAGTACTGGGTGGCCAGGCTGATGGTGAGCTCCCGCGTCCGCGCCTCAGGCAAATCGGCGGCGCGTTGGACGTGCGCGGCGGGCACCGGCGGGAACCGGGTCCCCGCGCCCGGTGGAAACCGGGGCCATTGCTCGGGTGCGGGGGCCGCGCAGCCGGTGGCGAGCAGCAGGGCGAGGGCGCCGCTCAGTGCCCCTGCCTTACCTTGCGCAATGCGCTCGCGCCAGCGCAGACGGGCGCGCAGCTGGTTCGATTTTGTCGGCATGCAGTTAGCTTAGAACAAGTTCGTTGGCGCTTCACAAGGCGACCAGACCGCTCAAAACCTCCAGCGTCGGCAGACTCAGCGTCCCTTTCTGGGCGGCATCAAGTCGGTGATCGAGCCGTGCGCCATTTCGGCGGCGAAGCAGACGGTCTCGTTCAATGTCGGGTGGGGATGGATGGTGAGCCCGATGTCCTCGTAGTCGGCGCCCATCTCCAAGGCCAGCACCGTCTCGCCGATGAGCTCGCCCGCGTTGGGACCGACGATACCGGCACCCAGGATGCGCTTGGTGTCCGGGTCGAATAGGAGCTTGGTCAGGCCCTCGTCGCGGCCGATGCCCAGCGCGCGGCCGCTGGCGGCCCAGGGGAATGCGCCCTTCTCATAGGCGATGCCCTTGGCCTTGGCCTCGGTCTCCGTGAGGCCCATCCAGGCCACCTCGGGGTCGGTGTAGGCGACGGACGGGATGGTCATGGGGTCGAACAGGGCCGGTAGCCCGGCGATGACCTCGGCCGCGACCTTGGCCTCGTGGGTCGCCTTGTGGGCCAGCATGGGGTTTCCGACCACGTCGCCGATGGCGAAGATGTTGGGCACGTTGGTGCGCATGTGTGCGTCCACCGGGATGAAGCCGCGCTCGTCCACCTGCACCCCGGCGGCCTCGGCATTGACCAGCTTGCCGTTGGGGCGGCGCCCGACCGCCACCAGGACGCGGTCGTAGATCTCCTCCGCCGGCGCTCCCTTGCCCTCGAACGCGACCTTGATGCCGTCGCCGGTGGCGTTCATGCCGGTGACCTTGGTGCCGAGCATGATGCGGTCGTAGCGCTTCTTGATCACCTTCTCGAGGGCGCGCACCAGGTCCTTGTCGCAGCCTGGGATGAGCTGATCCTGTAGCTCGACGACGTCGATGCGCGAGCCCAGGGCGTGATAAACGGTCGCCATCTCCAGGCCGATGATGCCGCCGCCGACGATCAGCATGCGACCCGGGATGTCCGTCAGCTCCAGGGCGTCGGTGGAGTCCATGACCCGCGGGTCCTCGTGGGGGAAGCCAGGGATCTTCACCGGGGCCGAGCCGCAGGCGATGATGGCCTGGTCGAAGCCGATGGAGACGCGGCCCTCGCGTGTGTCGACGCCGATGCGGTTTGGGGACTCGAAGCGGCCGGTGCCCTGGACGACCGTGATCTTGCGCTGCTTGGCCAGGGCGGCAAGGCCGCCGGTGAGCTTGGCGACGACCTGGTCCTTGCCCGCGCGCAGCTTGTCGAGATCGATCTCGGGCTCGCCGAAGGCGATGCCCATGCGCTGCATATCCGCCGCCTCGTTGATGATCTGCGCCGTGTGCAGCAGGGCCTTGGAGGGGATGCAGCCCACGTTCAGGCAGACCCCGCCCAGCGCGGGGTAACGCTCGACGAGCACCACCTTCTTGTCCAGATCGGCGGCGCGGAACGCAGCGGTGTAGCCGCCCGGGCCGGCTCCGAGCACGACCACCTCGGTGCGCATGTCCGAGGCCGGCGCGGGATCGGTAGGCGCTTCTCTACGCTCGGCCGCGGGTGGTTCGGCGGGCTCGGCTGCGGCCTCGGTCGACAGGGTCAGGATCGGGTCACCCTGGGAGACCCGATCGCCCACCTTTACCTGCAGCGCGTCCACCGTCCCGGCCTCGGGGGCGGGGATCTCCATCGTCGCCTTGTCGCTCTCAAGGGTGATGAGTGACGCCTCCTTCTCCACGCGGTCGCCGTTGGCGACCAGAACCTCGATCACCTCCACGTCCTTGAAATCGCCGATGTCGGGGATCTTGACCTGGATGCTGTTGCTCATGTGCGTTGTCTCGTTATTCCGGTGGTCGCGCGCTTTCTTGCGGAATCTCTGTTCGTATCGGCTAGGCCGGAGTCGCGGCCCTGGGGCGAGCGCCTTGCGGCTCATTGTAGAGCAGCGGAACCTACCTCGCGAATACGCCCCGTGGTGGCGCGATCCAGGCGCGATGGGCGCGCGATTCGCCTCCGGTTGAGGCCGGGTGAGCCGCGACCCGGTCAGCGGGGTCGGATCTTCTTCAGACGGCGCGCCGCGAGACCTCGCCCGGCAGCGACCTTCACTCCGCCTTGGGTTTCTCTGTCCCTTTGGCGCGCTCTACGGGTTTCTTGGCCTTGTTCGTCCTGAGTTTCTTCGGTTTGCGCGGTCTGTCCTCCGCGGCCTTGCCACAGTCTGCCAAGCGCTCTATGGCCAGCTTCTGCTTGCACACCCAGGTACGCCTGAGCGTATTGAATGTCTCCGGCGGCATGCCAGCGGGCAGGTCCACGGTGCTGTAGTCCTCATAGATCTCGATGTGACCGATGTAGCAGCCCTCAATTTCGGCCTCGTTGGAGATCGCGCCGACGATGTTGCCGGGCTTGACGCCATGCCGGTAGCCGACCGCGATGCGGAAGCGCTCCATCTCGACGTCGGGGAAGTCTTTCAGCGGTTTGGCCCGGGCCTCGGGTGCGGCTTTGCGCTGCGGGTCACGTTCGCTTCGACGCGGGCGGTCCTGTTGCTCTGGTCGGGCCGGTCGCGGCTCGGGCTTGACCTCGGGCAACAGCAGAGGCTCGTTGCCCTGCGCCAGGCGCGCCAAGGCGGCGGCGATGCGCAGCGGATCCTCGTCGAACTCCTGCTCGTACTCGCTCACCAGGCGATAGAAGGGGGCGAGCTCCGATTCATCGGTTAGAGCGTCCTTGATGCGCTGCTTGAAGCGGCCCATGCGGCTGAGGTTGATGTCCGAGACGGTCGGCATCTGCATGGGATCGATGCGCTGGTGGATGGCGTTCTCGATGGCGCGCAGCATGCGGCGCTCGCGGGGCGCCACGAACAGGATCGCCTCGCCGGTGCGGCCGGCACGCCCTGTGCGGCCGATGCGGTGCACGTAGGACTCGGGATCGTACGGGATGTCGTAGTTGATGACGTGGCTGATGCGCTGAACGTCCAAGCCGCGCGCCGCCACGTCGGTGGCCACCAGGATGTCGATGCTGCCCGCGCGCAGGCGCTCCACGGTCTTCTCGCGTTGGGCCTGCTGGATGTCGCCGTTGAGCGGCTCGCAGGCATACCCGCGCGCAGCCAGTTTCTCGGCCAGCTCCTCGGTGGCGGTCTTGGTTCGCACGAACACGATGCCGCCGTCCATCTCCTCGGTCTCTAGGATGCGGGTCAAGGCATCCAGCTTGTGCAGGCCGCCGACTGTCCAGAAACGCTGGCGGATAGTCGCGGCGGTCGCGGTCTTTGCCTCGATGCGGATGGTGTGGGGGTCGCGCAGGTGGCGGTCCGCGACCTTGCGGATGACCTGCGGCAGGGTGGCGGAGAAGAGCGCGACCTGGCGCTCGGCGGGGGTGTGTTGCAGGATCCACTCGACGTCGTCGATGAAACCCATGCGCAGCATCTCGTCGGCCTCGTCCAGCACCACGGCCTGCAGCCGGTCGAGGGCCAGCGAGCCGCGCCGCATGTGGTCCATGATGCGCCCAGGGGTACCGACCACCACCTGGGCGCCGCGTTGCAGCTGGCGCAGCTGGATACCGTACGCCTGGCCGCCGTAGATCGGGAGCACGTGGAAGTTCGGCAGGTGGCGGGCGTAGGTTTGGCAGGCCTCGGCGACCTGGATAGCCAGCTCCCGCGTGGGCGTCAGCATCAGGATCTGGGTGCTGGACTTTTGCAGGTCCGCCCGCGCCAGCAAAGGCAGCGCAAAGGCCGCTGTCTTGCCGGTTCCCGTCTGGGCCTGACCGAGCAGGTCGTGGCCGGCGAGCAGCACCGGGATGGCCTGGGCCTGGATTGGCGAGGGTGTTTCGTAGCCGACTTCCCGCAGCACTCGCAAAAGAGGCTCGGGCAGCCCGAGGTCATCGAAGTCATGGATTGGTGTCGGGGAGGCCATCACGCGTTTCTGTCAAAAAAGTAGCAGCGGCTGCGCCGGGCGGGGCCGTGCAGTATACGCAATCATTCCACGGGGAGCGGCGGCATCCTTGGCGGTGCCGGGTACCAGCGAGATTGCGGCGCCATGGTTTCGGACCAGCGGAGACGCCGACCCGCGCGGTTCGGCCGCGGTGCCCCGTTTGCGCCGCGGCCGACGGTGTGGCGCGGAGATGAGGTTGTATTCGGCGCTACAGCAGCAGCCGCCGGATGTCCCCCAGGGATTCCCGCAGCAAGGACGTGAAACGCACGCCCTCGGCGCCGTCGACTACCCGGTGGTCGTAAGATAGCGACAACGGCAGCATGAGCCGGGGGACGAACTCCTTGCCGTTCCAGACCGGTTTCGTCTCGGAGCGCGAGACGCCGAGAATGGCGACCTCCGGGGCGTTGACGATGGGGGTGAAGGCGGTGCCGCCGATGCCGCCCAGACTGGAGATGGAGAAGCACCCGCCCTGCATGTCGCCCGGTAGCAGCTTGCCGTCGCGGGCCTTGGTGCTGAGCTCCGCGAGCTCGCGCGCGAGGTCCAGCACCCCCTTCGTGTCCACGTCCCGCACCACGGGCACCACCAGGCCGTTGGCGGTGTCCACCGCGACGCCGATGTGGGTGTATTTCTTGACGACCAGCTCTTCGCCGCTCGGGGCCAGCGAAGCCTTGAGGCTCGGCATGGCGGTCAAGGCCGCCGCCACCGCCTTCATCAGGAAGGGCAGGAAGGTGAGCTTCACGCCTTGGGCCGCGGCCGCCTCCTTCTGCGCCTTGCGGAAGGCCTCGAGGTCCGTGATGTCCGCCTCGTCGAACTGGGTGACATGGGGCACCGTGAGCCAGCAGCGGTGCAGGTGTCTCCCGCTGAGCTTCTTGATCCGGGGGAGCGGGATCGTTTCGATCGCGCCGAAGCGGGCGAAGTCGACCTCGGGCGCCGCCGGGAGCAGGAAGGGTAGGTCGCCTGTGGGCGCTCCCTGCGACAGGGCCTGCTTGACGAAGCCCTGAACGTCATCCTTGAGGATACGGCCTTTCGGACCCGACCCCTTGACCTGGGTCAGATCGACCCCGAGCTCACGCGCGAAGCGGCGGACCGCCGGGCTGGCGTGGGGCTTTCGGCCCTTGGCGATGGCGGCCATGTCCTCGGGACGCGGCAAGACCGGGGCCTGGCGGCGCTCGGCCTCACCGGGCGCACGACTCTCGGCGCGTGTCTTAGGTATGGATGCGGGGCCCTGGGTCTGCTCGGTCTCTTCGGCAGAGGGCTCCGGCATTTCCGCCTGGGGGCCAGCCGTCGAGTCCTCTGGCAGCAGCGTGAGCAGCAGGTCGTCCCGGCTCAGCTTGTCGCCGACCTTGACGGCCACGGACTTGACCTCCCCCGCGCCAGGCGAGGGGATCTCCATGGTCGCCTTGTCGCTCTCCAGCGTGACCAGGGACTGGTCAACCGCGACCCGGTCGCCGGCCGCGACCAGGACCTCGATCACGGGGATGTCGGAGAAATCACCGATGTCGGGTAGGCGGACCTCGACCGGTTCCGGCTCCTTCGAACCCGAAGGCTTGGGTTGCTCCAAGGGGGGCTGGGCGGCGTGCGCAGGCTGCTCCGCCGGAGCCGTCGGCGCCTGGGCCGGAGGTACGTCGGGGCTTCCGGCATCGCCGATCTCCAGGGTCAACAGCGAATCGCCCTCGCTGACCTTGTCGCCGATCTTGACCTTGAGCTCCCTCACCAGGCCGCCCGCGGGGGCGGGGATCTCCATGGTAGCCTTGTCGCTCTCCAGGGTGAGCAGGGACTGTTCGGCTTCGATCCTGTCGCCGGGGGCAACCAGGATCTCGATGACCTCGACATCGGCGAAGTCCCCGATGTCGGGAAGCTTGATGTCTTCTACGTGTGCCACGGCTTGCGTCCTCCTAGGTCCTGTGTCGGCCTGCTCACACCGTCACCGGATTGGGTTTTTCCGGATCGATGCGGTACTTCTCGATGGCCTGTGCGACCTTGGCCGTGGGGAGTTGCCCGTCGTCCGCCAGGGCCTTGAGGGCGGCAACGGCGACGTAGAAGCGGTTTACCTCGAAGAACTTGCGAAGCTGGCTGCGCATGTCGCTACGCCCGAATCCGTCGGTTCCCAGCGTCAGGTAGCGGCGCGGCACGAAGGGCCGGATCTGGTCGGCGTAAGTGCGGATGTAGTCGGTGGCCGCGACGATCGGGCCGCTGGTGGACGAGAGCTGCTGCTCGACATAGCTGCGGCGCGGCTCCTGCTCCGGGTGGAGCATGTTCCAGCGCTCGGCGTCGATGCCCTCGCGTCGCAGCTCGTTGAAGCTGGTGACGCTCCAGACACTGGCGCTGACGCCGAAGTCCTTGTCCAGCAGCTCCGCGGCGGCCAGGACCTCGCGCAAGATGGTGCCAGCCCCCAGGAGCTGGACCCGGAGGTCCGATTCGCCGCCCTCGAGAACCCGGTACATGCCCTTGAGTATCCCTTCCTGAGCACCCTCCGGCATCGGCGGCTGGGCGTAGTTCTCGTTCATCGCCGTGATGTAGTAGAAACAGTTCTCCTGCTCCTGGTACATGCGGCGCAGCCCATCCTGGACGATGACCGCCATCTCGTAGGAGAAGGCGGGGTCGTAGGAGATGCAGTTGGGGATGGTGGAGGCGACGATCAGGCTGTGCCCGTCCTGGTGTTGGAGTCCCTCCCCGGCGAGGGTGGTGCGCCCGGCCGTGCCGCCGATCAGGAACCCGCGGGCGCGCATGTCGCCGGCCGCCCAGGCCAGGTCGCCGATGCGCTGGAAGCCGAACATGGAGTAGTAGATGTAGAAGGGGATCATGCTCTGGCCGTGGTTGGCGTAGGCCGTGGATGCGGCGATCCAGGACGACATGGCCCCGGCCTCGTTGATGCCTTCCTGCAGGATCTGGCCCTTCTTGTCCTCGCGGTAGTACATGACCTGGTCCGCGTCCACCGGCTCGTAGAGCTGGCCCACGGAGGAGTAGATGCCGAGCTGACGGAACATGCCTTCCATGCCGAAGGTGCGGGCCTCGTCGGGGACGATGGGAACCACGTATCTCCCGATCTCCTTGTCGCGGATGATGATGGTCATCAGCCGCACCAGGGCCATGGTGGTGGACATTTCCTTCTCCCCGCTGCCCTCGAGCAGCGGCTGAAAGGCCGACAGCGCGGGGGTCTTGAGGCGCGGGGCATCATCGCTGCGGGCGGGCAGATAGCCGCCGAGCGACTCGCGGCGTTGTTGCATGTACTTGAGCTCGGGACTGTCCGCCAGGGGCTTGTAGAAGGGGGCGGCGCCGATCTGGTCGTCGGAGATCGGGATATTGAAGCGGTCGCGGAAGGCCTTGAGCGCGGTCTCGCCCATCTTTTTCTGGGAGTGGGTGATGTTCATTCCCTCGCCGGCCTCGCCCATGCCGTAGCCCTTCACCGTCTTGGCCAGGATGACCGTCGGCTGGCCCTTGTGGCGGTTGGCGGCGGCATAGGCGGCGTAGACCTTGATCGGGTCGTGGCCGCCGCGGTTCAGGCGCCAGATGTCCTCGTCCGTCATGTCCGCGACCAGGTCGGCGAGCTCCGGGTACTTGCCGAAGAAGTGCTTGCGGGTATAGGCGCCGCCCTTGGCCTTGTACGCCTGATAGTCCCCGTCCACGCACTCCTCCATCCGCTTCAGCAGCAGGCCCTTCTTGTCGCGCGCCAGCAGGGGGTCCCAGTAGCTGCCCCAGATGACCTTGATCACGTTCCAGCCGGAGCCGCGGAACACCGCCTCCAACTCCTGGATGA
>CAYNBI010000075.1:0-19295 GCA_964395315.1 uncultured Chromatiaceae bacterium
CCCTGTCCGGCGGCGAGGTCCAGCGCATCAACCTGACCACGGCGCTGGGCACCTCCCTGGTGAACACCCTGTTCGTGCTGGATGAACCGAGTATCGGCCTGCACCCGCGGGACATGGACCGGGTCGTGCGCGTGCTCCAGCGTTTACGCGACCAGGGCAACAGCCTGCTGGTGGTGGAGCACGACCCCCAGGTGATGCTGGCCGCCGACCGCATCCTGGACATCGGCCCGGGACCCGGCGAGCACGGCGGGCGGCTGGTCTTCCAGGGCAGCCCGGCGGAGCTGATCGCGGCCCCGGATTCCCTCACCGGAGACTATCTCGCCGGGCGCCGCTCCGTCGCTGGGAACCCGGAGTTCCCTTCCCCGCCCCGCAAGGGCCCGTCGCTCAAGATCCTGGGCGCCGCCGCCCACAACCTCAGGGGCATCGACGTCGAGATCCCCCTCGGTCGCCTGGTCGTGGTTACCGGGGTCTCGGGGTCGGGAAAATCGA
Organism: uncultured Chromatiaceae bacterium; assembly: GCA_964395315.1. Lineage (GTDB taxonomy): Bacteria > Pseudomonadota > Gammaproteobacteria > Chromatiales > Chromatiaceae > CAVORB01. Next base: position 490 of record CAYNBI010000075.1, read on the forward strand.
CCCTGGTGCGGGACGTGCTCTTCAACGCGCTCGCCAAGCTCAAGGGCAGGCCGGAGGAGCCGCCGGGGGAGCACGAGGGGATCGAGGGCGCCGACCTGGTCGCGGACGTGGTCCTGCTAGACCAGTCCCCCATAGGCCGAACCTCCCGCTCCAACCCGGCGAGCTACGTCGGCGCCCTCGACCCCATCCGCAAGCTGTTCGCCGCCGAGCCCCTCGCCCGCGAGCGCGGCTACACCGCAGGCACCTTCAGCTTCAACTCGGGCAACGGGCGCTGCCCGACCTGCGGCGGCTCCGGTTTCGAGCATCTGGAGATGCAGTTCCTCTCCGACGTCTATCTCCGCTGCCCGGACTGCGATGGCCGGCGCTACCGAAACCCGGTGCTGGAGGTGAGACTGCTGCCCGGCGGGGCGGACCGCGCCCGGTCGATCGCAGACGTGCTCGAGATGACGGTGACCGAGGCCTCGGGCTTCTTCGCCGCCAACCCCGAGGTCAGGCGGGCTCTGGAGCCTCTGCAGGCCGTCGGTCTCGGCTATCTGCGCCTGGGCCAGCCGGTGCCGACCCTATCTGGCGGCGAGGCCCAGCGCCTCAAGCTCGCCGGTCATCTGGCCAAGTCGACGGGGCGCGGCAGGCCCAGAAGCGGACTACTGTTCCTGCTCGATGAGCCCACCACCGGGCTGCACTTCGACGATGTCGCGACCCTGCTCAGGGCGCTCCGGCGCCTGCTGCGCAAGGGCCATTCGCTAGCGGTCATCGAGCACAACCTGGACGTCATTCGCGCCGCCGACTGGCTCATCGACCTCGGCCCCGAGGGCGGGGATGGCGGCGGTGAGATCGTGTGTACCGGCACGCCGGCGGAGATCGCCGCTCACCCCACGAGCCACACCGGCACAGCGCTTCGCGACCATCAAGCACACACGTGCGGGGTCCTGGACGCGCGCCCGACCGGGGCTCCCCGGCGTATGTCCGGCGCGCCCGCGATCGAGATCCGCCACGCCCGCGAGCACAACCTCAAGGACCTCACCCTCGCGATCCCCCGGAACAAGCTCACGGTCATCACCGGGGTTTCCGGCAGCGGCAAGAGTACCCTGGCCTTCGACATCCTGTTCGCGGAGGGGCAACGCCGTTACCTGGAGTCCCTCAACGCCTATGCCCGCCAGTTCGTGCAGCCGGCGGCGAGGGCGGACGTGGACGCCATCTTCGGCATTCCGCCCACCGTCGCCATCGAACAGCGCACCAGCCGCGGCGGCCACAAGAGCACCGTCGGCACCCTGACCGAGATCCACCACTTCCTGCGTCTCCTGTTCGTCAAGATCGGGGTACAGCATTGCCCCGAGTGCCGCATCCCCATCCGGCCCCAGAGCCGGGAGGCCATCCTTGACCGGGTGCTGACTGACTTCGCCGGGCGCCGCGTCTGCGTCATGGCCCCCTTGGTCGTCGCCCGCAAGGGCTACTACACGGAGCTCGCCAACTGGGCGAGCCGCAAGGGCTATTTCATCCTGCGGGTGGACCGGGAGCCGGTCCCCACCGAGCACTGGCCGCGCCTCGACCGCTTCCGGGAGCACAGCATCGACCTGCCGGTGGGCGAGATCGAGATCTCCGCCGCGGCGGAGCCCGGTCTCGCCGATCTGCTAAACCGCGCCCTGGACCACGGCAAGGGCCTGGCGCGCGTGGTGGTGGCGGATGGCGAGGGTTGGGGCGAAGAGATCCCCTACTCGACGCAGCGCGCCTGTCCAGGTTGCGGTCGCGCCTTCGAGGAGCCGGACCCGCGACTGTTCTCATACAACTCCAAGCACGGCTGGTGCCCAAGCTGTTTCGGAACCGGCCAGATTCTGCCCGGTTTCGACGCGGAGCAGACCGGCGAGGAACGGGCATGGCTGGAGGCGCCACGGGCGAAGGCCGAGACCTGCCCCGCCTGCGAGGGCCGGCGTCTGAGACCGGAGGCCCTGGCGGTGCGCTTCCGGGAGCGGTCCATCGCCGACTACGCGGCATTGTCCGTGGAACAGCTTGCGCACGCCCTGGAGGAGCTCGACCTCGATGCACGGGAGGCGGCCATCGCGCGGGACCTGCTCGCCGAGGTGAGCAGCCGCCTCGAGTTCCTGCGCGCGGTGGGACTTGGCTACCTCGGCCTCGACCGGGGCGCGCCGAGCCTCTCCGGAGGGGAGGCCCAGCGCATCCGCCTCGCGGCGCAGATCGGCTCCAACCTGCAAGGGGTCTGCTACGTGCTGGACGAGCCCACCATCGGCCTGCACCCGCGGGACAACGGAATGCTGCTCGACACCCTCGCCCGGCTCGAGGCCAAGGGAAACACCATCGTGGTGGTGGAGCACGACGAGGAAACGATCCGGCGCGCCGAGCATGTGATCGACCTCGGCCCCGGGGCCGGCGTGAGAGGGGGCGAGCTCGTGGCCCAGGGCACGGCGGAAGAGCTGGCCCGGAATCCGAGCTCGATCACCGGGCGCTACCTGAGCCGTCCCTTCGCGCGTTCGCGCCCGGCGCGCGGCACCGTCGGGGACTTCGGGTGGCTCAACCTCAGGGGGGCACGCCTCAACAACCTCAAGGGCCTGGACCTGCGCCTGCCACTCGGCCGCCTGATCTGCGTTTCCGGCGTCTCGGGGTCCGGCAAGTCGACCCTGGTGCGGGAGGTGCTGGTGCACAGCCTGCGCGCGCTTCTCACCGGTGAGCATCCCCGCCGCACGCAGGGCCGCAAGACCGCGCTGCACGGCTGCGACTCGCTCTCGGGCTGGCGAAGCCTGAGCCGCGTGCTCGAGGTGGACCAGACCCCCATCGGCAAGACGCCCCGCTCCTGCCCAGCCACATATGTCGGCTTTTGGGACCGCATACGGCGACTGTTCGCCGCGGCACCGGATGCGCGCATCCTGGGCTGGGGGCCGGGGCGATTCTCGTTCAACACCAGGGGGGGCCGCTGCGACGCGTGCGAGGGTCAGGGGTTTCAGCGGCTGGAGATGAGCTTCCTGCCGGACGTGAAGGTCACCTGCGAGGTCTGCGCCGGAAGCCGCTTCAACCGGGAAACCCGGGACGTGCGTTACAAGGGCCTCGACATCGGCCAGGTGCTGGCGCTCGGAGTAGACGAGGCGGCGGAGGTATTCGCCGCCCACCCGGCGGTGCACCACCCGCTGACCCTGCTCCAGGACGTGGGACTGGGCTACCTCACCCTCGGGCAGCAGAGCCCGACCCTTTCCGGCGGCGAGGCCCAGCGCATCAAGCTGGTCACCGAACTGGCGAAGGCCCGTGCGCCGGTCGGCGGTCCGCCGGGCAAGCCGACCCTGTACGTGCTCGACGAGCCCACCGTGGGCCTGCACATGGCCGATGTGGACCGGCTGGTGGCGGTGCTCCACCGGCTGGTCGACGCGGGGCACACGGTGCTGGTGATCGAGCACAACCTCGACATGATCGCGGAGGCCGACTGGGTGATCGATCTCGGTCCCGAGGGCGGCGACGCGGGCGGCCGCATCGTCGCCCAGGGACCGCCGGAGGACCTTGCGCAGGCCGCGGGCTCACAAACCGCCGCAGCCCTGCGCCACCACCTCGGGAGCTGAGGAACCCCGGAAGATCGTGCCCGCCACGGGGCCCCGGCTCCGCCGCGACCTAGGCCACGCCCATCGTCTGATTGATGTACTGCACCACCGCCGGGTTCAGGCCGGTGCGTTGCGCAAGCTGCTGCAGGTAAGCCCGCTCCGCGTCGGTGTCCACCTCGATGGCGAGCAGGGAGGCGGCGTAGACCTCGGCGGCGGCCTCGGGCCCGGGGATTTCCGCGACGAAGGCGTCGAGATCAAGTGGCCTGCTCATCTCCGCCAACACCCATTGCTGGGTGTCCTGGTCCAGACCCGACTCCTTGATCTTCCCGACGATCCGCTCCACTTCCTTGGGGCCGATCTCGCCGTCGGACTTGGCCGCGTTGATCATCGCCTTCAACACCAGGGAGGCGTTTCGCTCCAAGGCCTGGGACTCGTCGGGGGTCTCCGGTGCCTTCAGCCCGAGGGGCATGGCCCCGCCAGAGAAGGGGCTGGCACCCTGCGCCTGGCCGCCGTTCATCAACGCCTTCATGGCCACACCCGCGAGCATTGCGAGGGCCCCACCGCCGAGTGCGCCCTTCACCGAGTCGCCCCCGCCGCCGAGCAGCGATCCGAGCACCGCGCCGATGCCGCCCGCCTGCAGCGGGTTTTGCGCCGCGCTGCCCAGCCCCCCCTTGACGGCGTCGAGAACGCCATCGAGCAGACCGCCTCCGAGACCGCCCGCTCCGGCCGGCTCCCCGGCACGCTGCCGCTGCAGGTGCTCCAGGGCGCTCCCCATCCGGTTCTGCCCGGAGGGGGCCGTCGCGTTCTGCATGAAAGCACCGATCAGATCACTGAAGTTGGGCATCGGGATTTTCCTCTCTGGGTGGATGTAACGCGCATTGGTCTGAAGAAGCGCGAGCGTTCTCGCTCTGCAGCGGGGAGATGCGGGCCGACTGCCACCTGTTCAACGTGGGGAGCAGACCATCCGGGCGCTTGCCCGGCCTGGGTCAGTACCAAAGGCCACCAATGTGCCAGCGAGGCCGCGACGGGACCGACCCGGCGAGCACGTCATACGGGTCCGGCCATGGCCCTGTGTGGAGCGGCGTCGCGGCACGCGGCAGCTCCTCGCGCTCCCGCAGGTCGAGCAGGCGCCGTACCCGGTCCGCCGTCGGCGGATGGGTGCGGAGCAGAGACGGATCCGGCAGACGCCGCCCGGGGAGTACCACGTGCTCCCACAACCCAGCCTGGTAGTAGTCCATCTTCCGCAGGGCCGAGACCAGTCCCTCCGGATCTCCCGACAGCGCTGCCGCGCTGCGATCCGCCTCGTACTCCCGGCTGCGCGAGAGGGCGAGCTGGACCAAGGCGCTCAAGGTCGGGGCAAGCATCAGCACCAGGATTGGCAGCCAGGGGATATCGGCGGCGGAAAACAACCACAGCGGCAGGCTGGCGAGGAGCAGCAGTTGCCCGATCAGGCTCAGCACGGAGGTGATGCGGCTCACCAGATCGGCGAAGGCCATCACCCGCGTGTCCGCATTGGCGAGATGACTCACCTCGTGGGCGAGCACCCCGGCTAGCTCCCTCACATTCATGCGCCGCAGCAATCCGTCGGAGACGGCGATCACGGCGTCCTTGCGCCCCCCGGTGGTGAAGGCGTTCATCAGCTGCGTCGGGAGATAATAGAGCGCCGGCGGCCGGTCGAGCCGCGCGCGCCGCGACAGCTCGGAGAGTATCCGGTACAGCTGCGGCGCCTCGGCCGGCGAGATCGCCCGCCCCCGGTACAGGGACATCACCAGGCGCGGCGAGGCCGCGGGGTTAGCGAAATAGAGGGTCGCCACCGCCGCGATCGCCCCCCACGCGAGAATCGGCCCGCCGACGAACCATGCGAGATAGGCGCACAGCAAGGCGAGCAATGCGGTCAGCGCGGCAGTCTGCAGATCGTTGCGCAGCTTGTGGGCAAACAGGCGTTCACGGCTCATGGTCCTGAGGTGTGGGTTCCTGGACCCAGGTTCCAGACGCCGACTCAGTGCGGCGCCGGGCGCCGCTGTGCCTAAAACGCCGCGGTGAAACGCTTGACGAACTCGTCGTAGGACGCATCGGGCAGGTCATTGATGCCCGCCGCCGCCTTGCGGCCGCCGCCGGTCGGGAATTCGCGGCAGAGCTCGTCGGCGCCCTCCTTGGTCGCGAGCGGCGCGCGCACGCTCACCACGAAGCCCCCCGCGGGCAGTCGGGTAAGGAGGGCATGGGCGCGTTGCGGGGCACCTTGAGCGAGCTCGTTGGCGAACACGCCGCTCGCCCGGCGCGCCCAGGCATCCGCGGGCAACACGTACACCGCGTGCCTCTCGTCCTCCAGCGCCGGCGCGACGGCGCGGGCGTTGGCCATGTCGCCGGCGAATCCCTCGCGCAGCGCGACGAAGGTCTCGTCTCCGGAGATGAAATCCAGCGGGTCCTCGTACGGCTGCAGGCGGCGGAAGAGATCGTCCGGCGCGAAGTGCAGATCCTCCACGCGCGCGCCGTAACCGTTGTAGTTGAGGCAGATACCCAGCTCGCGCAGCGCGGCAAGCGCCGCCTCGTCGAGACCGAGGCCCTCGGCCGCGCGGCGAGCCGCGGCATCGAAGTTGTCGCCAAAGGTGCCGACCACCGCCCAGGCACGGTGCTTGCCGCCCAGGTAGTCATCCACGAGCAGGCTCGTCCCCTTGTCCGGCAGCGTCTCGATGTGGCTGTCGAGCCCCGGATGCTCCGGTATCTCGCCGGGGTAATGGTGGTCGAAGTAGCGGACGCGGGCGCCGCGCTCGAGAAGCCCGAGCAAAGCGTCGCGGTTCTTGTCGAGCGAGATGTCGAGCGCGACGACCTCGTCTCCCTCCCCGGCCGCCACGCGGTCAAGGAGGGCGATGTCGCGCTTGACGCCGGTCACCAGGACTGAGTCCCGTGGCTCGGCCAATCTCAATTGCTGCAGGGCGCAAAGGCCGTCGGCATCACCGTTGAAGACGTCGTAGCAGGTCATGTGGGTGCGAGCTCCAGGACGATCGCGGTCACGGACCGCGGTTGAGGTGGCCATAGGCTACCCCGTACTCAGGCCGGTGTCTCGTACGCGCGGCAGGCCAGCTGCGCCGGAGACGGCGCCCCGTGCGCGGCCCTGCGCCGCGCAGAGGCGCATTGCCCCTCGGCCCCGCTCTTAGTAGACTTCGCCGTTCATATCGGCATGGAGGTCCCGCCGCCCGGCGGCGGATCGCCGAACCGACATCACCCGCGCAGACGGGAGGACCGCGCCGCCAGCCCCATCATGACCACCGAATCCACGCTTACCATCGCGAATCCGGACGCACCCGCTGGCGCGGCTCGCAGAACCAATCTCCTGGATCTCGACCTCAAGGGGTGCGAGGAGCTTGTCCTCGGGCTCGGCTACAAGGCCTTTCACGGCCGCAACCTTTTCAAGTGGATTCATAAGCACGGTGTCGTGGACCTGGGCGCCATGACCGATCTCTCCAAGGCCCTGCGCGAGCGCCTGCGGGACGAAGCGGAGATACGGCTGCCGCGCGTGGTTCACGAGCAGCCATCGGCGGATGGAACCCGCAAGTGGGTGATGGAGCTCACCGACGGCCAGCGGATCGAGGCCGTGTTCATCCCCGAGGGCCAGCGAAGCACGGTGTGCGTCTCCTCGCAGGTCGGGTGTGCGCTGGACTGCAGTTTCTGCGCCACCGCGCGTCAGGGATTCAACCGTAACCTGTCGGTGGGCGAGATCATCGGTCAGGTCTGGCACGCGACGCGCCAGCTGGGCGCGCCCCCGACCAACGTGGTGATGATGGGCATGGGCGAGCCCCTGGCCAACTTCGACGCGGTGGTGAGCGCCATGTCGGTGATGCAGGATGATCTCGCCTACATGCTCTCGAAGTATCGCGTGACGCTCAGCACCTCCGGTATCGTGCCGAACATCCACCGCCTGCGCGAGGTCAGCGACGTCTCGCTCGCGGTCTCGCTGCATGCCCCCGACAACGCCCTGCGCGACCAACTGGTGCCGATCAACCGCAAGTATCCGTTGGAGGAGCTGATCCCCGCCTGCAAGGCATTCATCCAGAGCGACAAGCGGCGCCGAATCACCTGGGAGTACGTGATGATCGACGGAGTGAACGACAGCCTGACGCACGCCAAGCGTCTGATCCGCCTGCTCGAGGGTGTTCCCTCCAAGGTGAACCTGATCCCCTTCAACCCGTTTCCCGGGTCGGAATTTCGCACCTCGCCGCCCGATCGGGTGGAGGCCTTCCGCCAGCGGGTGCTGCGCTCGGGGATCGTGACCATGACCCGCAAGACGCGCGGCGACGAGATCGCCGCGGCTTGCGGCCAGCTCGTGGGGCGGGTCCAGGATCGCACCCAACGCTTCGCAAGGCTGCCGGTGCAGGTCGCCGCGCCATGAGGCCCGTCAGGATCGGGGCAATTCTCGCGACGCTGGCCGGCTGCGCCCTGCTCACCGCCTGCGCCGGCAATGCGACGCGGGGGTCGGACGACACGGGAGATCTGGGCGCGGCCGAGCTGAACAGCCCCGGCGACGTCTATGTGGCGATGGCGGCCGAGTACTACCGGCGCGGCCAGCTGGAGGTCGCCCTGCAGCGGGCGCAGAAGGGACTCGACGTCGACCCCAGGAACGCGCGCGCCCACTACATGATCGCCGTGCTGTACCAGCGCATCGGCGAGACCGCGCGGGCGGAGAAGCATTTTTCCGAGGCCTCGCGGTTGGACCCGAAGAACTCGGACATCCGCAACGCCTGGGGCTCCTTCTACTGCGCCCAGAAGCGCTACGGCGAGGCCGACCAGCAGTTCAAGGCGGCGCTGGCGAATCCTCTGTACACGACTCCCTGGGTCGCCATCACGAACGCGGGAATCTGCGCCCGCCAATCCGGCAACAGCCAGAAGGCGGAGGCGGAGTTCCGCCGCGCGCTGGTCGCCAACCCGCGCTACGGCCCCGCACTGTACGAGTTGGCCGACATGAGCTACGCGCGCGCCGACTACAAGACGGCGCGCACGCACCTGAACAAGTACTTCGAATCCAACCAGCCCACACCGAGATCACTGTCACTGGCAGCGCGCGTGGAACGCAAGCTGGGATCGCGCAAGCGCGCGGCCACTTACGAGACCATGTTGCGCAAGACCTACCCGGATTCGGTGGAAGCCCTCTCTCTCTAACCCCCGTCAAGCCCAATGAGTGCCCAACCCCTAACCAGTCGAGAAGACGAACAGACCGCGGAACGAATGGACGGCCCGGGCCGGCGCTTGCACATCGCACGCCAGGCGCGGGGCCTGCCGATCGACGCCGTCGCCAACCAGCTCCATCTCAAGCCAGCCATCGTCGCGGCGATCGAGCGGGACGACTATGACGCGCTGCCCGGATCCGTCTTCATCACCGGGTACATGCGCAACTATGCCAAGCTGCTTGGCCTGGATCCCGAGGTTCTGCTTGACGCCTACCGCACGTCCAACCCGACGGCGGAGCCCGTGCTGCAACCCCGCGCCCTGGGTACCGGCAAGCAGCAGGTGGGCAGCGGACATCTGGCGGTGCGGCTCATGAGCCTCGTCATCATCGCGGGGCTCGCGGGGCTCGCCTGGCTGTGGTGGCAGAATCAGCCGCGGATCGCCGAGCCATTCGTCGACGCGACCGCACCCGAGGCGGACGAGGCCCCACTGACACCGGAGCCGCAGATGCCGCCGCAGGTGTCCCGCCATACCCCATCAACCGCGCCTACAGCGCCAGCGGAGCCGCGCCCGGCTCCCGTCGAGGCCGCTCCGGCAGCCGCACCTGCCGCCCGGAGTACGCAGACCGCCGAGCCCACTGGCGTGCAGGCCCCAGCACAGTCATTCGCAGCGGCAAGCCCCGCGCCCGCGGCGCAAACGACTGTCGCAGTTGCTCCCTCGTCCGAGCCGACCGTGGCCGCGGAGGATGGAACCGCGACGCCTGATGTAGCGGCGACGGAAGACATCGTGCTGGAATTCACGGGTCCGTGCTGGGTCGACATCCGGGACCAGGAGCGCAAGTTCAAGCTGTTCGGCGAGATGAGCAAGGGCGACCGCCACGTGCTGGAGGGCAAGCCGCCGTATTCCGTCATCCTTGGCAATGCCTCGGCGGTAGAAATCACCGTCGCCGGCAAACCTTTCGACCTCGACGCCATCGCCCGCGGTAACGTGGCGCGTTTCAAGCTCGACCCCGGCCAGCTACCCTGACGCCCCAGCGCACGGCCAGCCTGACGCCCCCGACAGGCGTGCAGGCGAGCTTGAGCGCCTCGGGCAAGACGTTTTCGGACCGCGAAACCATGGCGAAGAACATCCAGGCCATCCGGGGCATGCACGACATACTTCCGGATCAGTCTCCCCTCTGGCAGAGGCTTGAGGATGCCGCCCGTCGGGTGCTGGACGCCTATGGCTACGCCGAGGTCCGCACCCCGTTGGTGGAGGTCACGGAGCTGTTCAAGCGCTCCATCGGCGAGGTCACGGATATCGTCGAGAAGGAGATGTACAGCTTCGAGGACCGCAACGGCGACAGCCTGAGCCTGCGCCCCGAGGGCACGGCCAGCTGCGTGCGTGCCGCGATCGAGCACGGACTGCTCGCCCAGCCCCAACGCCTCTGGTATCGCGGCCCCATGTTCCGCCACGAGCGCCCCCAACGCGGTCGCTACCGCCAGTTCCACCAGATCGGCGTGGAGGTATTCGGACTCCCCGGACCGGACATCGACCAGGAGGTGGTGCTGCTCACGCGTCGGATCTGGTCCGCCCTCGGCCTCGACGACCTGACCCTGGAGATCAACACCCTGGGAGAGGGCGACGAGCGGGCCGCCTATCGCGACCAGCTGGTCCGGTATCTCATGGCCAACGACGAGCGCCTGGACGAGGACAGTCGCCGGCGGCTGGGAACCAATCCGCTGCGCGTGCTCGACTCCAAGAACCCGGACATGCAGCAAGTCATCGCCGGGGCGCCGGACATCCTCGATCACCTGGGCGAGGCATCGCGCTCGCATTTCGAGGCATTCTGCGCCGGGCTCGATGCCGCGGGCATACCCTACCGGATCAATCCGCGCCTGGTACGAGGCCTCGACTACTACAACCGCACCGTCTTCGAATGGGTTACCGACCGCCTCGGGGCGCAGGGCACGGTGTGCGCCGGCGGCCGCTACGACGCCCTGGTGGAGCAGCTCGGCGGCAAGCCCACCCCGGCCGTCGGCTTCGCCATGGGTCTGGAGCGTCTGATCGACCTCTTGGGCGCGACGACTCCCGTGCTGCCCCCCCTGGTGGACGCCTACCTGGTCGCGGTGGGCGAGGCGGCCCAACGCGCCGCGCTGCCGCTGGCCGAGCGCCTGCGCGACGCCGCGCCCGAATTACGCATTCTGTGTCACTGCGGTGGCGGCAGCTTCAAGAGCCAGTTCAAGAAGGCGGACAAGAGCGGCGCGCACTACGCCCTGGTTCTGGGTGAAGGAGAGCTGGAACGCGGGGTAGTCGGCGTGAAACCGCTGAGGGCAGGACAGGAACAGGAAGAGGTGCCGCTGGATTCCCTGGCACAATACCTCCTGGGCCATACCCGATGACCGATTCGGACAGTCAGTTCCCCGGAATCCACCCGGGTGCCATGAAAGCCAATTCGGAGTAACCCGTGAACGTATACGAAACCGACGACGAAAAAGTCGAAGCGCTAAAAAAATGGTGGAAGGACAACGGCCTTTCGGTCGCTGCCGGCATCGGCATCGGCCTGGCGGCCGTCTTCGGCTGGCGGGGCTGGGTTGGCTACCAGGACGCGGTCGGACAGCAGGCGTCCGCGGCCTTCGAGCAGCTGCTGGCCGCGGCCGACGGCGGCAACCCGGAATCCGCCTTGAAGCAGTCCGAGCGCTTGACGAGCGAATACGGCTCCACCGCCTACGCCACCCTCGCCGCGCTGGTGCGCGCTCGGGTCGAGCTGGAGGCCGGGAACGTCCCCGGCGCCCGCGCGGCGCTGGCGGAGGCCATCGCCAAGGCGCCGGATCCGGGCCTCGCGAGAATCGCGGCGCTGCGGCTGGCGCGGGTCGAATTCGGCGCCGGGGACCTGGCCGCGGCGAAGGCCCTGCTGGACCAACACGAGAAGGGCGGCAGCTTCGCCGGGGATTTCGCCGCGCTGCGGGGCGACATCGCGGCCACCGAGGGGCGCATGGACGAGGCCCGCAAGGCATACGAGCAGGCGCTCGCCGCCGGGGCCGCCGACCCCGAGCTGCTCGAGCTCAAGATCGAGAACCTTCCGCCCGCCGGATAACCGCGCCCGACGCCGAGCCACGAACCGAGACGAGACCGCCATGGCCAAACGAATCCTGCTCTTGCTGGGCGTCCTTCTCGCCAGCGGCTGCTCCTACATCCCCTGGTTGTCGCACGAGGAGGATCCGCGTCCCCCGACCGAGCTCACAGACCTGAAACCCGAGATCTCGGTGAACGTCCTGTGGGAACGTGAGGTTGGCGAGGGCACGGACAAGCGGCGGCTCAACCTGGTCCCGGCACTGCAGGCCGGCCGTCTGTTCGTGGCCGACGGCGAGGGCCTCGTCAGCGCGGTGAACGCCGCCGACGGCCGCGTGCTGTGGCAGCGCGAGACCGGGCTGCCCTTCAGCGGCGGACCCGAGGTCGACGGCAAGCACCTGATCATCGGCTCCAACAACGGCGACCTCGTGGCCCTGTCCGCCAGCGACGGAGCAGAACGATGGCGGGCCCGCGTCGACAGCGAGGTCCTCTCGGTGCCGCGCATCGCGGGAGCGACCATTATCGTGCACACCCTCGACGACAGTGTCTACGCCTTCGACCTCGCCACCGGCGAAGAACGCTGGAAATACAGCTACCGCGCCCCGGTCCTGACCTTGCGCGGCAGCAGCACGCCGGTCATCGTCGGCGACGCCGCGATCATCGGCATATCTGGCGGCAAGCTGGTGAAACTGGAGGTGGAGACCGGGCTCCCCGTATGGGAGGCGACGGTCTCCCCGCCCCACGGGCGCTCCGAGCTCGAACGCATCGCCGACATCGACGCCGACCCTGTCGTGGTGGACGACGTCGTCTTCGTGGCGACCTACAACGGAGACCTGGCCGCGGTGGACCTCGCCAGCGGCTCCGTGCTGTGGCGCCGCACGCTGTCCGCCCACGAGGGCCTGGCCGCCGATGGCGGCATGCTCTACGTCACCGATTCGGACGATGTCCTGTGGGCGGCGAGCCCCGCGGACGGTGCGGGGACCTGGAAGCAGGAGGGGTTGAGGTACCGGCGGGTCACGGCACCGGCGGTCATCGGCGAGCTGCTGGCGGTAGGAGACGTGGACGGCTACGTGCACTGGCTCGACCGCCGCGACGGCCGCATCGTCGCCCGCCTGGAGGTCGGGGACGGCCCCATCAGCACCCGCCCCCTAGCCGAGGGCGGCAGGGTGTACGTGCTGGGAGACGACGGCACCCTTGCCGCGCTCTCACCCGGCTCGGCGCCGCCGCGGCGTCCGCTGCCGCCGCCGGCGCCGGATGCCCCATCCGCGGCGGCGGCGGAATCTCCCGGCCGCTGACGCCAGTGCTCCCGGTCGTCACCCTCGTCGGCAGGCCCAATGTCGGCAAGTCCACCCTGTTCAACCGCCTGACCGGGACCCGCGACGCCCTCGTGGCGGACTTCCCGGGCCTCACCAGGGACCGGCAATACGGCGTCGGCCGCCTCGGTCCCGGCCGTTACGTGGTGGTGGACACCGGTGGGCTCAGCGGTGAGTCGGAGGGGGTGGACGGCTTGATGGAACGCCAGGTGCAGCGCGCCATCGCGGAGGCGGATCACCTGCTGCTCATGGTGGACGCGCGCGACGGCTGCACCGGCACAGACCAGGACATTGCCGAGCGCCTGCGGCGCACCGGCAAGGCGGTCACCCTCGTCGTCAACAAGACGGATCACGCGGAGCCCGAGGTCGCGGCGGCGGAGTTCCACCGGCTAGGGCTGGGAAGACCCTTCCCGATTGCCGCCACCCAGGGACGCGGCGTCACGGCGCTGATGGAGCACGTGCTCTCCCTGCTGCCCGAGCCTGAGTCCGATGCCGCCGCCGACCTCGATCGCGGCGTCCAGATCGCCGTGATCGGGCGGCCCAACGCCGGCAAGTCCACCCTCATCAACCGGCTTCTGGGGGAGGAACGTCTCGTCGCCTCCGAGATCCCGGGCACCACCCGCGACAGCATCTACGTGCCCTTCGAGCACCATGGCAGGCGCTACACCCTGATCGACACGGCGGGCATGAGGCGCCGGGCAAGGGTGCGGGACGCGATCGAGAAGTTCAGCGTCATCAAGACCCTGCAGGCCATCGAGGCGTGCAACGTGGTCATCCTGGTCCTCGACGCCCGCGCGGGCATCGGCGAGCAGGACGCCACCCTAGCCGGGCACGTGGTCGAGAGCGGTCGCGCCCTGGTGCTCGCCGTCAACAAGTGGGACGGGCTGGCGAGCAGCGAGCGGGACGCGCTGCGCACCGCCTTGTCGCGCAAGCTCGGATTCTTGGACTTCGCGGCGACCCACTTCGTCTCCGCCTTGCACGGCAGCGGCGTGGGCCTGCTGCTGGAGGAGGCCGACCGGGTCTACGCCAGCGCCACCCGCGACCTGCCCACGCCGGATCTCACGCGCATCCTGGAGGCGGCGGTGGCGGAGCATCAGCCGCCCCTCGTGCACGGCCGGCGCATCAAGCTGCGCTACGCTCACCAGGGCGGGCGCAACCCGCCGATCGTGGTGATTCACGGCAACCAGACCGATGCGTTGCCGGAGGCCTATCGCCGTTATCTGATCAACCGGTTCCGCCAGGCGCTGGACCTCCAGGGCACGCCCCTGCGCCTGCAGCTTCGCACCGGCGCCAACCCCTTCCAGGGACGACGCAACAAGCTGACCCCCGCGCAGGAGCGCAAGCGTCAGCGGCTCAGGAAGTTCGTCGGCCGCAAGCGCTGAGGACAAAGGGCGGCTCGCGACCCGGTACCTCAGTGTTCCTTGGTCTCCTCGATCCGGGCGGTGACGGCCCCCTCCGCCAGCCTGGTCTCTATCCGGTCCCCGGGCGCGGCATCCTGGGCGCGGCGCAGGATCCGCCGGTCCGGCAGCAGGCGCACGATCGCATAGCCGCGGGACAGGGTCGCCAGCGGACTCAGGGTCTCCAGAACTTGCGCCAGACCGGCGAGCCGGCCGCGCCGGTTCTGGATCGCCACGGGCGTGACACCCAACAACCTTCGCTCCAGGTCGCGAACGGTGATCCGCGATCGCTCCAGGGTCCGTTCAGGCGAGACGGCGGCGAGCCTGGCGGAGAGCCCCTGCCAGCGCCCCCGCGCCCTCTCCAGCCGGCGCGCGACGGCGCCGACCAGACGTCGTTCCAGGTCATCCGCGCGTTGCTGCAGGCGCTGAAGCCGCGCCATCGGATGCAGCAGGCGAAGATGACGGTCGGCGGCGGCGAACCGCTGACGCAAGGTCGAGACTCGGCGAAGCTGGGCCTGACCGAGCCGCCCCCGATAGGCAAGCAACCGTTGGCTCACGTGCTCGGCGGACGGGCTCACCAGCTCGGCCGCCGCCGACGGGGTCGCCCCCCTGCGGTCCGCCGCCAGATCGGCGATGGTGAGGTCGATCTCATGCCCGATGCCCGTGACCACCGGAATGGCGGAGCGGCGAATTGCGCGTGCCAGCGCCTCGTCGTTGAAGGCCATCAGGTCCTCGAGCGAGCCCCCGCCGCGGGCCAGGATCAGGACATCACACTCGGCCCGGCGGTTGGCGAGGTCAAGGCCGTCCGCGAGCTCCTCCGCCGCCCCCCCGCCCTGAACCTGAGCCGGATAGATCACGACGGAGGCGACCGGGAAACGCCGCCGGAGCACGCTAAGCAGATCGCGAACGGCGGCCCCCGCGGGCGAGGTGATCAGCCCGACCTGGCGCGGGAAGGCCGGCAATGGACGCTTCACGGACTCGTCGAAAAGCCCTTCCGCGGCGAGCTTCTGCTTCAACCGCTCGAACTCGAGCCGCAGGGCGCCTTCGCCTGCCGGCTCCATGTGCTCCACGATGAGCTGAAAGTCGCCCCGGCCCTCGTAGAGGCTGACCCGCGCCCGCGTCAGCACATGCTGGCCGTTGGCGGGGGCGAAACCCAGCAGCAGACGCTTGGGACGGAACATGGCGCAGCGCACCTGGGCGGCGGGGTCCTTGAGCGAGAAGTAGACGTGCCCGGACGCGGGCCGCGCCAGGTTGGAGATCTCGCCCTCCACCCAGAGCAGCGGAAAGCTGCCCTCTAACACGGCCCTGGCCTCGCGGTTGAGGCGCGAGACGGTGAACACGTCGCGGGAGAAATCCAGGCTGGACTGGATCGGATCGCTGGCAGGCATATCGTTGCGCGTGGGCTTGGTGCGGGCAGGCAATCAGCGCTTGAGTTTACCCTCCGCGGTTCCAAATCTATAATTCACTGTTATCTTGCCCGAACCTAAACCCCTTCCCCACGGTACCGCCCCATGCGCCTGATCCAGGAAGCCCTCACCTTCGACGACGTTCTGCTGGTCCCCGCCCACTCCAGCGTGCTGCCCAACGAGGTCGACCTCTCCACCCGGCTCACGCGCGGCATCGAGCTCAAGATTCCGCTGGTATCGGCGGCGATGGACACGGTGACCGAGGCGCGGCTTGCAATCGCCCTTGCGCTCGAGGGCGGCATCGGCATCGTCCACAAGAACATGTCGCCGGAGCACCAGGCGCGCGAGGTGCTCACGGTCAAAAAGTACGAGAGCGGCATCATCCGCGACCCGGTCACGGTCACTCCCGACACCAGCGTCGGCGAGGTGATGCAGATTACCCGCGCCCACAACATTTCGGGCGTCCCGGTGGTCACCGCCGACGGTCATCTGGTCGGCATCGTCACCGGCCGGGACCTGCGCTTCGAGTCCCGCCTCGGCGAGCCGGTATCCAGCATCATGACCCCCCGCGAGCGCCTGGTCACGGTGGAGGAAGGCGCGAGCCGCGAGGAAGTGGTGGCTTTGCTGCACAAGCATCGTATCGAGAAGGTGCTCGTGGTAAACGGCCACTTCGAGCTCCGGGGCATGATCACCGTCAAGGACATCCAGAAGGCCAAGGACTTCCCCAACGCCTCGCGGGACGACCACGAGCGGCTTCGGGTAGGCGCGGCGGTCGGCGTCGGTGCCGGCACCGAGGAGCGGGTCGAGGCGCTGGTGGAGGCGGGAGTCGACGTGGTGGTGGTCGACACCGCCCACGGCCACTCCCAGGGGGTTCTCAACCGTGTGTCCTGGATCAAGCGCCAGTTCCCGGATGTCCAGGTCATCGGCGGCAACATCGCCACCGCCGCGGCCGCTACGGCCCTGGCGGAGGCGGGCGCGGATGCGGTCAAGGTCGGCATCGGCCCCGGCTCCATCTGCACCACCCGTATCGTGGCCGGGGTCGGCGTACCCCAGATCACGGCGGTTGCCAACGTCAACGACGCCCTTGCGGGCACTGGGATCCCTCTGATCGCCGACGGCGGCCTGCGCTACTCGGGAGACGTCGCCAAGGTCATCGCCGCGGGGGCGCACTGCGTGATGATCGGCGGACTGTTCGCCGGCACCGACGAGTCGCCCGGGGAGGTCGAGATCTACCAGGGCCGCTCCTACAAGTCCTATCGCGGCATGGGCTCCCTCGGCGCGATGGGGGCGAAGGAGGGATCCAGCGACCGATACTTCCAGGAGTCCACCGAGAAGGAGAAGCTGGTGCCCGAGGGCATCGAAGGCCGGGTGCCCTACAAGGGCAGCGTGCTGAATGTCATCCACCAGCTGGTGGGCGGCGTGCGCTCCAGCATGGGCTACACCGGCTGCCGCAACATCGAGGAGATGCGCACCAGGCCCGAGTTCGTGCGGGTGAGCAGCGCCGGCGTCCGGGAGTCCCACGTGCACGACGTGCAGATCACCAAGGAAGCGCCCAACTACCGGATCGACACCTGACCGCACCGGAGGCACCGACCGAACCGCGTACCGCGCCCCGCACCGACAGACGCGCCTCTTGGAGGCAAGTCCCCGAGAGGCTCGACGGATACACCTTCTGACAGGACTACTCCAAGATGACGTCCAGCGCCTCAGGCATCCACGCCGATCGCGTCCTGATCCTCGACTTCGGCTCCCAATACACCCAACTCATCGCCCGCCGGGTGCGCGAGGCGGGGGTGTACTGCGAGCTCCACCCCTGGGACACGGACGCGGAGCATATCATCGGCTTCGGCGCCAAGGGCGTGATTCTCTCCGGCGGACCGCAATCGGTGCACGAGGACGAGACGCCCCGCGCGAGTGAGGCGGTGTTGGAGCTCGGGGTGCCGGTGCTCGGCATCTGCTACGGGATGCAGACCATGGCCGCCCAGCTCGGTGGCGAGGTCGCGCCCTCGACCCACCGCGAATACGGCTATGCCCAGGTACGCGCCCGTGGCCATTCCCGTCTGCTGCGCGACATCGAGGACCACGCCAGCCCCGAGGGCTATGGCCTGTTGGACGTGTGGATGAGCCACGGAGACCGGGTCGACGCCCTGCCCCCCGGCTTCCACGTAATCTGCGAGACCGCCAACGCCCCCCTGGCCGGCATGGCGGACGAGCAGCGCGGCTTCTACGGCCTGCAGTTCCACCCGGAGGTGACCCACACCCGCCAGGGGCAGCGCATCATCGAGCGCTTCGTCCACGATATCTGCGGCTGCGGTAATCTCTGGACGCCGGGCAACATCATCGAGGACAGCATCCGCCAGGTGCGCGAGCAGGTCGGCGACGACGAGGTCCTGCTCGGGTTGTCCGGCGGCGTGGACTCCTCCGTGGTCGCTGCGCTGCTGCACCGAGCCATCGGCGATCAGCTCATTTGCGTGTTCGTCGACAACGGCCTGCTGCGCCTCGGCGAGGGCGATCAGGTCATGAGCACCTTCGCCCGCCACATGGGGGTCAAGGTGATCCGCGCCAACGCCGAACGGCGGTTCCTGACCAACCTCAAGGGCACCGCCGACCCCGAGCAGAAGCGCAAAATCATCGGCAACACCTTCATCGAGGTGTTCGAGGAGGAGGCCGAGAAGCTCCCCAACGTCCGGTGGCTCGCCCAGGGCACCATCTACCCGGACGTCATCGAGTCGGCCGGTTCCAAGACCGGCAAGGCCAAGGTCATCAAGTCCCACCACAACGTCGGCGGTCTGCCGGACTACATGAAGCTCTCCCTGGTTGAGCCCCTGCGCGAGCTGTTCAAGGACGAGGTGCGCAAGATCGGCGTCGAGCTCGGCCTACCCTCGGATATGGTCTACCGCCATCCCTTCCCCGGCCCTGGGCTCGGGGTGCGCATCCTAGGCG
>CAYNBI010000076.1:0-19239 GCA_964395315.1 uncultured Chromatiaceae bacterium
ATGCTGATCTACTCCGCGCGCACCGAAGGGTACGACGGCGAGGCGGTGGAAGGTGTCGATCGCGTGTTCGAGGCGACCGGCGACTTCGTGTCTGCGGTTTTCCGGGTTATGCCGCACGCCAACGATCCGGAGCGGTTCGAGCGCATCGTCGATCAGATGAAGACAGTGAAGGCCGTTACCCTCTCGGAATACCGGGACGGCGAAGCGAAGCCGATCGACGACGTTGCGTTCCCGGCGGTCGGTGAAAAAGACGCGGACGTGTTCGAAAACAACCTGCTCGAAGTTATGCAGTTCGTCTTCAACCACACGACCTTCGATCCGGACGATGAGATAGACGAGAGCCTCCTCGCCGCCTACGAGCCGCTGGGAGTGGCGCCCGGAAAGGCCTATGACCCGAGTCAGGTCGCAACAATCGACGGCAAGCGGATCCGCCAGGTCGCCGAGGGCGTCTTTGCCGAGGAGATGGCCAAGGCAACGGATCCGGCGTTCATGGAGAAGGCTGTAACGGCGCTGTTCCAGCCGAAAGGCGAGACCAGCCTCGAGTACCTGCTGTTCCCGTCCATCATTGGGCCCATCGGCCAGCCCGCCCAGGAGGCCGTCTACCCTGCCATCCTGACCGCAGACGGCGAGCCGATGAACGCAAATCACGACTATGTGATCCGCATGGCCGCCGACGAACTGCCCCCCGCCGAGGCCTTTTGGTCGTTCACCCTCTATGACACCGAGAACGGATTCTTTATGCCCAACGACCGCAAGAAGTACAGCGTGGGCGAGAACGGAGGCATGAAGCTCAACGACGACGGTGGCATCGAGATCTACATCGCCGCCGAACAGCCCGAGGGCGTACCGGAAGAAAACTGGCTGCCGCTTAACCGGGGCGATTACGGCATCGACGTGATCCTGCGGCTCTACGTGCCGGACCTCGAGAAGTTCAAGACCTGGGAGGCCCCCAAGGCAGAGAAGCTGTCGCAGTAGACAGAGATTTCAACGACTCTCGCGCGTGACGGCGGGAGGAACAACAGAGCGGAGGAAACAAATGCTGGGAACAAGACCGAATCGAAAACCGCTGGTGATCGCCGCGGCGGGTATCGTCCTCGCGTTGGCGATGCCGGTTCATGCCCAGTCCGAAGCGGACTGCGCAGCCCGCGCTGAGCGAGCGGCGCGAAACACGACCGGCGCTGTAGGCGGAGCTGTTGTCGGTGCCGCAGGAGGGGCGGCAATCGGCGCCATCGTCCGAAGCGACTCGCGCAGGGGTGCCAGGCAAGGTGCCCGAGTAGGGGCCGTTGTCGGCGGAACCACCGGCGCCGTCAGAAGGAACGACGCCTACAGACGTACTTATGACGATTGCATGCGCGGTCGTTACTGAGCCAATAAAGAGCCAATACAGGAGAAACCCATGTCCAAATCACTTCGCAACCTCGTGACCGCCGCGCTCGCTTCCGCGTTTCTCGTCGGCGGAGCCGCCATTGCTGCCGAGGAGCCGTCCAGCCAGAAGGACCTCAACGTCTTTCTGTGCAAGGACATCATGCGTCTGTCCGGCAGTGAGCGGGAGAACGCCCTGGCGCTCGTGCATGGCTACAGGCTCGGCAAGATGGGGGCGACACAGTACGACATAGAGACCCTTTCCGACCTGACCGACCGCTTTATCGACTATTGTCTGGACAACCCCAACGACAAGGCGCTCGCGTCGTTCGAGAAGTTGGGGAAGTAGCTTCCGTCCGGTCCCGAGGCGGACCGAGCCAAGCCGACGCCCTGGCGCTCCAAAGCCGCATCGGCTCACGCCACGGGCGTCGGGAAAAGCAATCTGGGGGGCGAGTGGTTCTACCGGGTGGCACCGGACATCCGAACAATAAGCCAGTTCCACGCCCGTCCATCGACAGGAGACACGCAAAAAAATGCCGATCCGACCCAACCGACACTTTCGAACGATTTTGGCGACAAGCCTGCTGGCGGTTACAAACGCCGCGATGGGCGCGGGATTCTACAGCCCGTCGGTCGGCACCCCTGGCAGCCTAGGCACGGCTGGAGTGGCGAATCCGACCAACACCAGGGGCGCGGATGCCTCCTGGACCAACCCTGCAGGCATGACGGGGATCGACCGGCAGCACATCTTGAGCGGCCTCCAAATCGTTCTGCCCAGCGTCAAGTTCAACGCCGAGAGCGTCTCGAACGACGCCATTCTTCCGAGTCGCCTGGGGCCGGTCAGGGGCGACGCCGGCGGCAACGCGGCCGAGATTGCGCCGATCCCGAGTTTCTTCTACGTGCGGCCGCTGTCCGAGCGCCTGCGTTTTGGCTTCTCCTCCACGGCGCCGCTTGGCGGCGGCGTGGATTACGGAAGGGACTTCGTGGGCCGCTACGCGATCCGCGACGTGACCCTCGCGGGCGTGGCCTTGACCCCGTCGCTCGCCTACCGCGTTACCGACAGGCTCTCCATCGGTGCCGGCGTCTCGGTCATCTACACGACGTTGGACCAGAGCATCGCGATTCGGCAGGGCGCTCCTGATCCGGCACTCGACGCGCGCGTCAAGTTCGAGGGCCTTGACGATTGGGGAGTTCAAGGTGTCCTGGGGCTGACCTACGCGTTCTCAGACCGGCTGCTGCTCGGTATCGTCTACCGCAGTGAGATGGACACCGATCTGAAAGGCGACGTCGAGTTCGCGGGCCTGCGTAACCCGCAGCTCGCGGCCTTGCTGCCGAGAGACGTCAAGATCAGCTGGACAAACCCCCAGTGGCTTGAGGCGGGCCTTCGCTACCGGATGGACGACAGGACCCAGCTGTACTTCAACGCGGGCTGGCAGGAGTGGTCCAAGTTCAGCGAGAACGAGCTCAGCTTCCGCGACGGTCGCGTCGTGGTCTCGGACCGGAACTGGGACGACACCTGGCATGCGGGCATCGCGGCGGTCCGAGTGCTGAGTCCGCGATCGCTGGTCTCGGTCGGTCTGGCCTACGAGAGCTCGCCGGTGAAGGACGAGTACCGGACGCTCGACTTCCCGGTGGACGAGCAATGGAAACTCTCGGCGGCCTACGGCTGGCAACACAGCGACAGCCTGTATTTCTCACTGGGCGCAACCCTCTCTTTCGTGGGGAACGCCGCCTTGGAGCAAACGGCACAGCGCGTAACCGTCCGCGGTGACTACGACACCAACTTCCTGGCGGTCGTGGGCGGGACTTTCCGCTACGAGTTCTAGCGATTCTCTGGCTTGCATTGTTCAACGGCAGTCCGGGCGTGAGAAATCGTTTCGAATCCCGCCGAGATGCCGCGTTGGACGAGGATGACTCAGAGCCCCTGACAGCAGGAGTAACCCGGAATTCTCCCCTTGCCGCAGCGAATCGGATGCTCGTGCGAGTTCCTTTTGGCTTCTTTTTCAACCGCAGCCTCGATGCGTTGTCCGGCCATTGGTCGGCTAACCAATCTAATGATAGGTTTTCGCCAACCAAGGGCGCGACGGCCGGGCGATTCAGCCAGGCAGCGCGCGATGCCATCCCTGAGCAATACCGTGGGAGCCGATAGACGCAGATGCGCAGCAGAGGGCAACAGACGGCGGAGGATCGCCCCGCCACCCGTGACCTTCGTCCGTTGTTGCGGCTCCTGGGGTTCGTCCGTCCCTATGGCTGGCGCGTGTTCGGTGCCGTCGTCGCGCTGGTCGTGGCCGCCGGAGCGGTGCTGGTCTTCGGGCAGGTGTTTCGCGAGGTCGTGGACTCCGGGCTCCAGAGCGGTGATCCGGCGTCGCTGGACCGGGCGCTGCTGCTCTTTCTCGGGGTCGTGGTCGTGCTGGGCGGGGCGGTCCTGCTTCGCGCCTACCTGCTCAACTGGCTCGGGGAACGGGTGGTCGCGGACGTGCGCCAGTCGGTGTTCGAACGGGTGCTTGGGCTGGAGGTCGGCTTCTTCGAGGCCACCCGCACCGGCGAGGTCATCTCGCGCCTGACCAGCGATACGGCCCTGCTGCAGGTGGTCGTGGGCTCGACCCTCGCCGTCGCCCTGCGTACGACCCTGCTGGTGTCGGGCGGGGTCCTGATGCTGGCGGTCACCAGCCCCAAGCTCACGGGCCTGGTGCTCCTGGGCACGCCCCTGGTGGTGGTTCCGCTGTGGCTGCTCGGCTACCGGGTGAGGCGCCTGTCGCGAGCGAGCCAGGACCGCATTGCCGATGTCGGCGCCTATGTCGACGAGGTGCTGCACGGCATCCGCACCGTCCAGGCCTTCGGCCACGAGGCGGAGGATCGTAGGCATTACCGCGACAGGGTTGAGGCCGCATTCGACACCGCGGTGCGCAGATCCCTGCTTGGCGCCTTGATGTCCGGCACCGCCATACTGTTCACGTTCGGCGCCGTGGGCGTGGTCCTATGGGTCGGCGGTCAGGAGGTTCTGGCTGGGCGGCTGAGCGGCGGGGAGCTTTCCGCGTTCGTCTTCTACGCCGTGCTGGTGGCGAGCTCGGTGGGCACCCTGAGCGAGGTTGCGGGCGACCTGCTGCGCGGGGCTGGTGCCAGCGAGCGTTTGATCGAGCTCCTGGAACAGAAACCGGCCGTCTCCTCGCCGGACAGCCCGAAGGACATGCCGCGGCCGGCTGCCGGGCTGATCGAGATCGACAACCTGGGATTCGCGTACCCCGCGAACCCGGCGACCCGGGTGCTGTCGGGGGTGACGCTGCGCATCGCACCGGGCGAGAAGATCGCCCTCGTCGGCACCTCGGGTGCCGGCAAGTCCACCCTGTTCCAGCTCCTGCTGCGATTCTACGATCCGCAGGAGGGGAGCATCCGCTTCGATGGCCTCGATCTGCGCGAGGTCCGGCTCTCGGACCTGCGCGGGCGCATGTCGATCGTGCCCCAGGACCCGGTGATCTTCGGCGCCGACGCCTGGGAGAACATTCGCTACGGGCTCGCGGGCGTGACCGACGCGGACGTGCGTCGCGCCGCGGAGGCCGCCCATGCGACGGAGTTTCTGGATCGGCTCCCCGAGGGCTTCGCTACCTTTCTGGGCGAACGTGGGGTGCGCCTCTCCGGCGGGCAGAGACAGCGCATCGCAATCGCGCGCGCCATCCTCCGTGACCCGGCCCTGCTGCTGCTCGACGAGGCGACGAGCGCCCTGGACGCTCAGAGCGAGGGTTACGTGCAGCAGGCGCTGGATACCCTGATGCGCGGCAGAACCAGTATCGTCATCGCGCACCGCCTGGCGACGGTGCGCAAGGTCGACCGTATCGTCGTCATCGACGGCGGCAGAATCGCGGCCGCGGGCACGCACGACGCGCTGATGTCCGAGGGTGGGCTTTACGCGAGGCTGGCGGGCCTGCAGTTCCGTGACCTGCCCGGTGCGCTTGGGATCTCTTTGCCGGATCGATCCGATGGAGGCGAGGACGAGCCAGTGCGGGGGTGATGCGCTCCGTCCTTGTTCCAGCCCGGTCGGCGGGGCAACATAGGACGCGATCTCGCCGCGAGCCGCCCGGCAAGGGGTGGGTTGTTGACCAAGACGACGAGCCCGAGAAAGGGGCAAGAGGGGGACGCATGTATCCGGAGGCATTTCTGGTCGGCCTGGCCGGCTATCTGATCTACCGCATCATCCTCGGTGGCTTCTACACGGTGAAGCCGGACGAGCGCGCGGTCATCACCTCGCTCGGGCGAGCCGTGCGTCTGCGGGGTGAGATGCCCGTTGACGACAGCCTCGATGCGGAGGAGCGCGAGCGCTACCGCTTTCCCCGTCTGCGGGTGATCGGCCCCGGCGGGCCCTACTTCAAGTGGCCCTGGCAGGAGGTGCGGAAGGTCAGCGTCGCCACCCAGGCCATTGATCTCACCTGGGATCCCACCAAGCGCCAGAGCACGGTGGAGGCGGTGACCAAGGACAACCTGACCACCGGGGTAGACGGGCAGATCCGGTTCC
Organism: uncultured Chromatiaceae bacterium; assembly: GCA_964395315.1. Lineage (GTDB taxonomy): Bacteria > Pseudomonadota > Gammaproteobacteria > Chromatiales > Chromatiaceae > CAVORB01. Next base: position 5,870 of record CAYNBI010000076.1, read on the forward strand.
GGATCTCGGAGAGCCACCTGTATCCCTATTTCTTCGGGGTCTCCAGTCCTCTGGAGCACGTGATGGGCTACTTCATCTCGGTGCTGCGCGAGCGCATCGCCAACTTCGTCGATCCAAGGGGGCAGAGCCTGATGGGGAGCACCGACGACAGCAGCGAGGAGGTCACGACCGTCGACCTGTCCGAGGGGGTGTCGATCAACGACCTGCGCAAGAACCTGCCCCTGCTCAACGAATTCATGGAGCAGCAGTGCCGCTCCACGGCGGCTCGCTACGGCATCGAGCTGGACGCCGCCCTGATCACCCAGATCGATCCGCCGCCAGCCGTGGACCGCGCCCTGTCGGCCATCAACAGCACTCGCAACCAGGTCGCGGCGGACATCAGCACCGCCCGCGCCGACGCCGAGCAGCAGATCACCATGAGCAAGCGCGCGGTGGACATCGCCATGAACAATGCCCAGGCCGAGGTCGCACCGCTGCGGGAGCTTGCCGACACCCTGGCCCAGATCAAGGCGGAAGGCGGGGCGGAGGCGCTTAAGGCCTACGTCCGCAACATGCGGGTGCCGCTGCTCGGGCGCGCCAGACGCATCGTCCAGACGACCGGGTCCACGTCCTGATGGAGCACGCCATGCCACTCATCGATACCTCCGCACAGATGATCGTTGCCCTTGTCGCGGGCGTCCTGTTCCTCCCGGTCCTGCTCCGCCTCGCTCGCTTCTTCGGCATCTACGCCGTGGTCGCGGAGCGCGAGGCCCAGGTGTTCACCCTGTTCGGCAAGGTGATCGGCACCCTGGACCAGGCGGGTCTGCGCTTTCCGATTGCTCACTTCGGTCTCAAGTCCCTGCTGGTCCCCTTCTTCGGCAAGCGCTACAAGGTAGACACCACTCTGCGCCAGCACTATCTGCGCGACCAGATGGTCAACTCGGAGGAGGGCACCCCGATGGGCGTGGGCATCTGGTACGAGATGCAGGTCAGCGATCCCGTCGCCTACCTCTTCAACAACGCCAACCCCGAGGGCTCGCTCCAGGCCAACGTGGCCAGCGCCACTATCTCGACGCTGAGCAACCTGGAGATGGACAAGATGCTGGAAGACCGGCACCAGCTGAGCCGCATGGTGCGCGAGACGGTCTCGCCCCTGTCGGAGAAGTGGGGCTACCGGCTGGGCTCGGTCTACATCCGCAAGGTGGCCTTCACGGATCAGCAGATGGTGGACAACATCACCGACAAGGTGGTCAAGCGGCTGGTGCAGGTCACCAGCGCGATGAAGCAGGACGGCGAGAACCGCGTCGGCCTGATCAAGAGCCAGACCGCCTACAAGGTCTCGCAGAAGATGGCGGAGGCGTCGGCAACGCGCCCGGCGGTGGTGGGCCAGGCCCTGAACGACATCGCCAGGCAGGACCCGGAGATCCTGCGCTCGGTGCTGGACGTGATGGAGGTCGAGAAGCTGATCGAATCAGGGGCGGAGATCGACGTCCTGCCCGCCGAGACCCAGGTCTTCGTTCAGCTCGGCTCGGCGTCGGGCTCTGGTGTCCCGGCATTGTCGCTCGATACCTGAGCCCGGGATGTCATTCGGACGTCGCTGGTCCTCGGCCATCCTGGCCAAAATCAACACGCCACCCAAGAACTGCGAGGCCTGGATTGGCCCATGTTCAACGATTTGAGACTGTTGAATACGGCGGCCCATCCCGTGGCCCGGGCGGAAAACGCAATCGACCAGGGGCTCTTCAGGGTTCGCGTTTGCGAAGGAAGCCCTGGATCACTCGATTGCGATGCCGCGGTGATGGGATATCTCGTGAGCTTGCGATGGTCAGGCGGGGTATGACTGGAGTCCGTCGCCCCGCCCCGTGCCAAGCGCTGCCTCACTCGGCAGTCGTTGCCGGGTTCCTGTCCGCTTCTCGGGTGCATATTGGGCCGCGCGCTCGCACATCCGCCGGTACCGCTCCCGGTAATCTCGCCAGGACAACCATAGGGGGCGTGCGAACGACAGGGCAAATAGCGCCGCACCGATCAGTACCAGGGTATCGTATTGCATGATTGCCTCCTTTGCTTCCGCTGCCTTGATCGAAGAATCAGTCAGGGAACCGGCCGCGCCCGTCCCCGTGGGTTCTTCTGTTTAGTGGCCTGGCCTCAGTTCGCGTTCCGCGGACGAATCTGACCCGTTTCGCATTCGGTGGCACGGTGATGCGTCCATGACCCAACCTTAAGCCGTTCGTCGGTTTCGCGCATCGGGGCCGAGCCCCAATTTTTGGGTGGGGGAATCCCCCAGGACGGGGTGGGGGCTGGGGGATCAGCCGGCGCGGCCGATCGTTTCAACCCATTGGGTTGCGCGTTGCGCGAGCTCGGCAGACGTCCTGAGGGCCAGCTTGTGCTTGATGTTCTCGCGGTGGGACTCAATCGTCTTGACGCTCAGGGTGAGCGTTCGGGCGATCTCGCGCGTCGTCCGGCCTTGACCGATCAATCGAAAAACCTGCAGCTCGCGGTCGCTGAGAACATCCGCGGGCGAATCGGGCTCGGGTGGTTGTCCGCCGAGGTACTTCGCGGCCAGCCGTTGCTCCAGCGTCGGGCTCAAGTAAGGCGCACCGTCGAGCAGGCGACGAATCGCGTGCAGGATGTCGTCGTCGAGTTGCTGTTTGGAGACGTAGCCCATCGCGCCAGCGCGTAGGGAACGCTCGGCATAGACGGATTCGTCGTGCATCGAGAGCACCAGTGACGGGATGTCAGGATGGCGAATCTTCATTGCCTTGATCAGGGACAGACCATCGTCGTTCCCGAGCACCAGATCGACGATCACCAGGTCGGGCGGGCTCTGGCGGATGGCCTCGAGGGCTTCGGCGCAACTGGCGGCTTCCCCGCATACGGTGAAGTCGGGCTCGGATTCGATGAGAGCGGCCAGTCCGCGTCGCATCACGGGATGGTCATCGACAATGAGGATCTTCTTGCCTGCTGGCCCGAGCTGCTCCGGATTCGTAGGGCACATGGTTCAGCCTCGGGCCGGCGACCTGGCGTCTAGGGGAGGGGAAAGGAGCAGATGACCACCGTTCCCCGGGGGTCACCCTGTCGCAACTTCAGAGAACCGCCAATCAGGCGTGCCCGGGTGGCCATCGTATGCAGGCCGATCCCCTCATGGTCATGGGCGGTCTCCGATATGCCCACACCATGGTCGTGGATGCTGAGGACGCCCCTCCCGTTGGTGCGGGTCAAGCCGATCTCGATGCGATCGCCTTGTCCGTGCTTCACGGCGTTCTGCACGGCTTCCTGGGAGATACGAAAGAGGTGCAACTTGACCTCGTAGGGAAACGTGTCATAGGCGCCATCACATTCGACCGAGCAGGAGACATGAAAGAACTGCTCGACATTGCGCGACAGGGCACTGAGCGCGTCGGCGAGGCTCCCCCGGTTCAGACCGACCGGGCCGAGTCCGCGGGCCAGGTCGCGGGCCTGTCCGATCGCTTCGCTCAACAGTTTCGAGACGTCGGCAGCCATGGCGGAGGCCGCGGTTTCGGCGCCCGTCCCCAGCATTCGGGAAAGCGTCGAGCTCAAGGCGGCGACACCGGCCAAAGACTGGCATAACCCATCGTGAAGCTCACGCCCCAAGCGCTCCTTTTCTCGGTCCGCGATCTCCATGATCTGCCGCTCCAGAGATTTGCTCCGAGTCACGTCCCGAGCCGTGGCGTAGATCAATGGTTGATCTGATGCCGGCCGCGCGTTCCATTGCAGCCACCGGTAGGATCCGTCGCGGTGCCGGTACCGATTTTCGAACAGGATCGTCGGGACCTCGGCGGCAAGATTGTCAAATACCGCTAACGTGGCCTCCCGATCGTCGGGATGAACGAGCGCGATAAAGGGCTTGTCCGTCAACTCCTCACGGGTCCACCCCAAATGGGTCGTCCAGGCCGAGTTCAGGCGTTTGAAGTATCCATCCAGACCGGCGACGCACTGCAGGTCGAGGGATTTCTCGAAGAAATGGGTTAAGGCCTCCTCTGCCTGCTCCGCCCGCCAGGCCAAGGCCTTCCTGGGGGTCGGTTGCTTGCGTCGAACGGCTTGGTTCTCCGCGGCTCCTGTTTCGTTGTCCGTCGATTCCATTCCCAGGAAAATACTGCCGTCGCTCTCGAACTCAAAAACCCAAGACGAACAATAATCCGCCTTCCCCGTCCGACGCTGGCGATCTTCTTTCCGCTGAGCATAGCCCATTTCGACCGTAACGCCCATTGCATCTGCCGGAACCGGGCGTCCCGGGCAATTCAGATCCAGTCGTCCGCCGGTTCCTCCACCGCATCGTGTCCGGCATCCGCCAGCGCATCGAAGAGGGCTTCCAGCTCAAGGCTGAGCTTGTGCCTTGCGTCCAGGTGGATCATTGGGCACGCCAGACTGTGAGATTCCCGGATCTTGACCGAGGAGGACAGGTAGGTGTGCAGGACGGGGTGCCCCTGCGACTTGAGTTCGTCCACCAACTGCCGCGGCAATCGGGCGCGGGGCTGAAACTGATTGACCACGATGCCCTCGATCCGCAGCCCGCGGTTATGGTCCGCTTGGATCTCGCGGACGTTGTCCATCAGCGAGTAGAGAGCGCGCCGGGAGAAGTCGTCGCAGTCGAAGGGGATCAGAACCGTGTCGGCGGCGATCAGGGCCGAACGGCTGTAGAAGCGCAGGGCAGGGGGCGTGTCGATGTAGACCGCACACCCGCGCGGTAGCCGCTCGAGGGCCTCGCGCAGCTTCATCATTTTGTAGCGCGACTCCAGCTTGTCCTCGAGATCGTGCATCTGCGCGCTGGCGCTCAGCACCCGCAGGTTGTCGAACGGGGTCGGCCGCAGAAAGGCCTCCAACGGCTGCTCGCGAAACGTGAAGTCCAGCATCTGCCCGAAGAACGCCGCCCCGTCGGGGCCGGGCTCCTCGATTGCAGCGCCCAGCAGATAGCGGCTCGCATTACCCTGCGGATCCAGGTCCAGCACCAGGGTGTCGGTCCCGCGGGCGGCGGAAATGGCGGCAAGATTGCAGACGATTGTGGACTTGCCGACCCCGCCCTTCTGGTTGAACACGACGCGACGCATGGTTAGAAGCCCCCGTTGACGCTGACAAGAAGGTTAACGAGCGAATGCGGAGATGCAAATGGCACTTTGCCACAGGATCGGCCAAGACGTTCCCCCCAGTACAAGGAACTGGTGGTGTGAATCGCCAATGGGTTCCCGGAGACGGTTTCACTCGAGACAGGCCATCATGGTGGCCTACTGATGTTGCCGATAGCACGTCGAGGGTGCGCACGTCGTCGCTTGCGGGAACCGGCGGCTTCCGTGCGCCCCTGCTGCCCCAGCTGGGCCGCATGCCTCCCGCTTACATCCGGCACAATACCCGGCGCTATTGCGCCCTGTTTCGTGGCGCTTGGATCAGGGCACACGTCCGCCGCCGCTGCAGGTCGACAGGAGCGGTCAGCCTCCCGTCCTCTTGGCCTGACCCCGATAGTTTGCCCAGCTGAGTTCAGGATTCTATGGGGTAGCTTGAGGCGGGATTGGACAAGCAGGACGAAACCCACTGTCATGCGGGCTTCTGGACCTCACTCGGATGCTATTGGCAATCGCCTTAGTGAAGGCGGAGACGATAAGATATTTCTATAAAACAATGTGTTGTATTTCTTCTCGCCAGAAATTCCCCCACAAATGCCCCCAGATCATCAGCCCTGCCTCCGATCCCTCTGAGCGGCTCAATCGGCAGTTCTTCTCGCCACATAATAGCCGTAACTGACGAAGGCCGAGTTGCGTTCATAGAGGGCAATCTCATTCTCCTCCGCAGCCACGATGGCCGCTGCCGCCTCCGAGTTGCCGTTGCGCGCCAGGAACGCAGCGAAGCGGGCCTGCATCGGGCGATAGTAGTTGTCCAGCCAGCATCGTTCCGGAAGAGCGAAGTACCCAAGCGGGGTGAAGCCGTTTCGCTCCAGGATCGCCATTTTGGCCGACGCCGTATCCACCTCGGGGTACTCCTGGGCCCAATGCTGCTCGAGCTCCGCAGGTCGCTCTTGCGTCAGCCATGTCAGCTCGGACAAGGCCAGTATGCCATCCGGCTTCAGAAAGCGACGCCAGGCCTTGATGCCGTCCGCAAAGCCCATGTTGTAAATGGCGCCTTCCGACCAGATCGCGTCGAAGGATTGCTCTTCGAACGGAAGCGCATACATCGAGGCGGCCAGCGTCTCGATCCGTTCGCCAAGGTTCTCCCTTCCCGCAGCGACATCGAGGTCGCGCAGGAAGTCCGGCAGGAAATCAACGGCCGTCACCGAGGCGTCGAGTTCTTGCGCAAGCACAAGTGAGGAGGCGCCGGTCCCGCACCCTATATCGGCAATCCTTAAGCCTTTTCCTGCGTTCAGACCTGACAGCCTGATGGCAAGGCGCGTTTCATCGTCGCCGCCGGGACCCTGGCGGTCGCCGTCCCGGTGCAAGTCGACGAGCAGGGAGAGTTCGTCCAATCGCTGGCTCCTGTTGTTGCGTATAAGCGTTCGTGAATGGTCCGGGAATCAAAGTTCCAACACGTCCCGCAAGCGGTCTAATCCCTTCTCGTGGCTGCGAGCGCCCATCTGCCGGATATTGTGCAGCTTCCATTAAATGCCGGCCACTGGTCCGGTCCTTCGAACAGGGACCGACCCAGTTCGCCTTGCCTGATGGAGAGCAGAAACCGGAGCTCGTTGTCCGTGAGTGTGCTGGCGGCCCAAGCGGGCAGCGATGACATGATCTTTCTTTCGCACTTTTGAGGAGGCGGCGGTTCACTATTGGCTCCCCGTGGAAGACTCAGGCGCAAACAACTCACGAAAGCGATGCCGGTTGTCCTCGGCGGCAAAGGAGGCGAAACGGATGCCGAACTCGGCGCGGGCCTTTTGCTGGCGCTTGCCCAGGTGTGCGGACAACCAGGTGATGGCCTCATGTGTGCAGGGGTGTGCGTTCCCGCTCTCTCCGATTTGGCGCGCGAAGTCAGCGAGGGACGCCTGCTGCACCCGCAGGTCCTGGACCTCTCCGAGGTTGTCCTGGAAGGTCTTGAGGACCGAGATGAGGGAGAGGACCTGCTCTCCGGGGAAGATGGGTGCGAAGAACTCCATCAGGTAGCGCAGCTTCTTGCAGGTCTTGCGCAGCTCGTGGAGCTGGTCGGGATGGCTGTGCTGATCGATGGCGGCGCCCTCGGCGAGTGCCGCGAGGTAGAGGTCCCAGACCCGTTCCCGCGCGACCGAGGACAAGGGCCGCGCAGCGTCGCGCCCCTTCCGGCGGATGGACGGCTTCCGGCGAAGAAACCGACCGAAGCGGCGTATGAGCTTGCGGAAGCGCTCACTTCCCAGGCCCTCCCGCAGCACTTGGTATTCCCGGTCGCGCGCCTCCCGCAGCAGTGGGTACAGAGAAGCGAACGGCTCCCGGAGGTGGGCGGGAAGCGCCTCACGGAAGTCGTCGAAGGCAAGCAAGTAAACGTCCAGGTCGCGGGCGGGTGAGGAGAGCTGGCCGAGCCAGGTGAACTCCTCGCGGTAGCGCTCGACCGCGCGGGAGGACAGGGCGTGCCTGAGCTGCGACAAGGCCGCCCGCATGCGGCGCACCGCCACCCGGAAGTCGTGCAGGAACTCGCTGTCGATGTTGGCGCGGACCCCGGGGACATTGGCCCTTATGGTTGCCAGTAGGGTGCCCAGGATTGCTTTGGTTGCGCTCTCGGCCGGCATGTCAGGCTCGAGCGTTAATGCGACCTTGGCGTACTGAGTGGCGGGCCCGATGCCTGCTGCTTCGACTACCGCAACGGCAGGGTTGACCGCCAGCGGCTCGAGCCCGAAGCGCGCGGCGAGTCTGTCGCGTATCTCCTTCGCCAGGCTCTCTACGCCTGGGTCGGGAAGGACTCTCAGGGTTGTCCATCTCTGCTCCTTGCCCCGAGGGCGCGGTCGCTCCTCGCGGATCTCCAGGTTAACCGCTGATTCGCCATTCCGGGACAGCACCCGAGTCACGCGTTGTCGGCCGGCAAGCCGTACCTGCGGCAGAAGGGCGCGGGGTCCGAGAATGGCGGCAAGTTCCTGGCGCATCGGCCCCTCCGGCAGATCGGAGGCAAAACGCGGCTCTGCCTCAAGTGGCACCGCTGGGTGGGCGGATCCACCGGAAAGCGGCTGCCAGATCAAGTGGGCGGTCTGGTCCAACACGCGTTTTTCGAGGACAACGCCCGCCGCGTGCAGGCGCCAGTCGAAGGTGTCGAGAAACGTCCGTTCCAGGGGAATCGGGCGATCGGATGCGACGACGAGAGCCTGTCCGAGGGAGCGCCTCAGGTCCTTGATGCGCAATCTTCCCGGGACGGTGAAAAGCGAAAGGTCGGAGGCAGGCGTCTTTGGATCCACGTTCGCGTCGCTATCGCCTCGCTTGCTGCTGTCGTTCGCGGGCGCTGGCATCCGGTCGACCCGGTCGAGGAAGAAGGTTTCCGTCAGTCTGACGCTCCGCCCCGCCGACGCCTCAGTGCGGCCAACGCATGTCAGGATCATTTCAATCTAGCAAACGCAACGGGGCCTCACTGGGCGGTTGCCTTCTACCGCATTTGTCCCGGGAGGACTCAAAGGCCTCTCGACCTCGACCCAGAAGGAATCGCGACACCGACGCGAAAGCAGGGGCGTCGGCACAGGGTTGTCAGGTCAGCGCTCGGATTCCCGTGAGCAACAACGCGTGTCGCGTGGACGTCGCCCTGTTCATGGCGGAGGCCATTGAGAACGACGAACTGGGTCATGAGGCCCCGGCACGAAACGTGGTCGAAATCGTCGCGGCGACCCGCCGCACCGTGCAAACGCCGCCGCGGTTCATCCCGCAAACAACTCCGACCGGGCAGCCTGGCTCACCGCCACCACCCCGGGGTGACGCAGGCGCCGCTCGGTTGAGATCGCGTAATAGCGCTCACGGACCTCAGTGGTAGCGCCGATGACCTCCACCGCGTGCTGCTGTGTAATCTCCGCGTCGATCACGCTCGGCGACATGAAGACACCCACGCCGGACTGTCCGAAGGCCTGCATCAGGGCCCGGTCCTCGAACTCGCCGACGATCCGCGAGCGGATGCCGAGCCGGTCGAGCCAGTGCATCAGTGCCCCGCGCAGGACCGTGCCATCTGGCGGGAGCAGCATCGGGGCCTCGTGAAGCGATTCCGGGAAACCGGGCCGGTACAGGGCGGCGAGCGGTGGGGCACCGAAGAAGGTGATGCCGCACTCCCCGAGCGGGTGATTGAACGCGCGCACGTTCACTGCGCTGCCCAGCGGCGTGTCCGCCAGCACCATGTCGAGCTTGTGCAAGGCGAGGTCCGCGAGAAGCATGTCGAGCTTGCCCTCTCGGCACAGGATGCGCACCGGCTCGCCCAGATGCAGTGCCGGCTCCAAGAGCCGGTAGGCGACCAGCTTGGGCACAACGTCGACCACACCAACCGAGAGCTGAAGTGGGCGACCGCTCGGGCGTCCTTTCAACGCCTCGCTCATCTCGGTGCCGAGGTGAAAGATCTCGTCGGCAAAGCTCAGCGCCAGGCGACCCGCGTCGGTTAGGACCAGCTTGCGCCCGGAGCGGTCGAAGAGCTGCACCCCGAGGGCGTCCTCGAGCACCTTCAGCTGGCTGCTGATGGTCTGGGGGGTGAGATGCAACACGTCCGCGGCCCGCGCCACGCCGCCTTCCCGTGCAACTGTCCAGAAGTAGTAGAGGTGATTGTAGCTGCTGCCCCGCATCGGCTTCTCGTTTCGACTGAGTCGAACAAAAGATAAAAAACATTCGAATTATATTGTCAAAAGTTCGCCCTTACACTCGCACCTATCCATTCTCCGCGCCCCTGCATCGTGCAGACCACGCGGACCTCCCGCGGGCTTCTCGGCGCCGTGGTCCGGAGAGATCAACAACTGACCTGCGAACCTACAAACGAGATGAAGCGCATCTTTCTGCTTGTCCTGACCAACCTGGCGGTCGTCGTCCTGCTGCTCGTCACCGCGAGCCTGCTCGGTGTCGACCGCTTCCTCACCGCCCAGGGACTGAACCTGGGCAGCCTGCTCGCCTTCTCCGCCTTGATCGGCTTCGGCGGCGCCTTCTTCTCGCTGTCCATCTCCAAGTGGATGGCGAAAAAGTCCACCGGGGCCCAGGTCATCGTCGAGCCGCGCGACCGCGCCGAGGCCTGGCTGCTCGAAACCGTCGCCCGCCAAGCCGAGGCGGCCGGGATCGCGGCGCCGGAGGTGGCGATCTACGACTCTCCCGAGCCCAACGCCTTCGCCACCGGCCCGAGCCGCAACAACGCCCTGGTGGCCGTGAGCACCGGCTTGCTGCACGGGATGAGCTTGGAGGAGGTGGAGGCCGTGCTCGCCCACGAGGTAAGCCACGTTGCCAACGGTGACATGGTGACCCTGACCCTGATTCAGGGCGTGGTGAACACCTTCGTCGTCGCCATCGCCAAGGTGGTCGGCTATGCCGTGGACCGCGCCCTCTCGTCCAACAGCGACGAGGAGTATCAGGGGCCGGGCATCGCCTACTACGTGACCAGCATCGCCGCGGAGCTGCTGCTCGGCCTGCTGGCGAGCGCCGTGGTCATGTGGTTCAGCCGCCAGCGGGAGTTTCGCGCCGACGCGGGCGGGGCGCGCCTGGCCGGCCGGGGCAGGATGATCGCGGCCCTGGAGCGCCTGCGCGCAATGCAGGACCAGCCCTCGCACCTGCCCTCCGAGATGGCCGCCTTCGCCATCAGCGGCGGGATGGCCGAGGGGCTCAAGCGTCTGTTCCTGTCCCATCCCCCGCTGGAGGAACGGATCGCGGCCCTGCGTGCCGCCTCGACCCCCAGCCAAGCCAGTTTCTTCACACGAGGTATCGAGCAGTGAATCAGCACGAGCGCAGCATGATCGAGGGCCTGTTCCAACGCCTGCAACAGGCCGAGGCGCAGGCCCCTCCCCGCGATCCGGATGCCGAGGCCCTCATCCGCGACCTGATGTCCGGCCAGACGGCGGCCCCCTACCTGCTCGCCCAGGTTGTCCTGGTCCAGGAGCAGGGGCTCAAGCAGCTCCAGACGCGGATAGAGGCCCTGGAGCAGGAGGTGGCCGAGCGTCCCCAGGGCGGTGGCTTCCTCGGCGGGCTGTTCGGCGGTGGACAGACCCAGCCATCGGCAGCCGTCACTCCCCGCGCCGCGGCACGCACCGGCTGGAGCAACACCCGGTTTCCTGCTCAGGGCGGGCAGGGCGCTCAGCCGGGCGCCCAAGGCGGCGGCTTCATGGCCGGCGCGATGCAGACGGCGATGGGGGTCGCGGGCGGTGTGCTGCTCGCCAATGCGCTCGGGGGGATCTTCGGGGGCGAGGCCCAGGCCGCGGAACCCCCGGCAGCGGTCCCCGAGGAGCCGGCAGCGCCGGAGGATGAGGGGGGCGGCGGTCTGTTCGACGGACTGCTCGGCGGTGGGGACGGGGAGGAGTTCTGAGCCAACAGCAGGCGGGGCGGCGCGGGCTGCCCCGCTATGTTCGAACGTACGGACGTCTCACGGAGTCCGAGGCGGCGTATCGTTGACGCCGCAGCCGTGGCCTCCTCTCTCAGCCGCCGGTGTTGTCGCATCGACGCCTTGTCACGGGCGACGTCGGCTCGTATTCCCGAACCTCGCTTGTGCCCCGTGCCGCCTAGCATCTCACTTTTAACATACCCAGTTCTGGCAATGGGGCAAGCCCCTGGCGGGTGATTCAGTCCGGCTGCTCGGGGCGATGTTGTAGCGGGGCTTGGCCTCGCACAGGGTGTCCGGATCGAACTGGCTCGCGTGGATCTCCGGGTTGGAGTATCACATCAAGCGGCCACACATGAATTCCTCGGGTGTGTGCCGCCGGGATGGCGGCCTCTGGTCGATAAGGGCCTCAGGATATCTGGGCGGACGGGCAATCCTAGAAAACACGATGGGGCACCGCCGCAGAATCTGCGGACGGACAAGGCCGAGCTCGCCGAGCTGGCGACCATCGTCATCGAGGTTACGGAGGTCAAACCGTTCAAGAGGCGACGGCTCAAGGTTCTGGCTCGGGAGCGAAGAGACTTGCCCGATGCCTGGGCGAGGACGGGGTTGATTACTGCGCACCATGGGTATGCCAGCTTCTCCAAGGGGCTCCAGGTGTCGAGGCTTACCGATGTCAGCGGCGCTTCGCGAACAGCTCGGCCGCACAGGTGTGAAGGCAATCGTGACCCGGAAACAGAAGGCTAACCATGTCCTACTCACCCCGCACATTCATCCCCGGCCTGGACGACACCCTTTACCGGCTGGCGAGTGCGTATGGCCGAGGCCATCGTGGAGGTGCATGATCGGGCACCCTGCGCGGTCGTTCGGCTCATCTGCGAGACGCTCGGGTTCGATGCGGAAGGGCGGCTGGACCGCGCCACGTTCACACGCCAGAACGCGGCGCTGGCGGAGCTGGCCATGAGTCCCGTGATCCCGCGATTGGAGGCGGGAGAGACGGCCGTGGTCGACGCCGGCAGACGCTTCATTTTCCGCGGCGGATCCTGGAAGCCGACGCCGGCGCAAGAGCCGGAGATCCTGCGCGCCGCGCTCGACGAGACGTCATGCCGGCGGCTCTAGTGTCGCCGGGCGCCAGCATAGCCAGCGTGGCGGGCACAACGGAGGCGTCTGTCGGCCGCCGATCGGGTGTTCTCGGAACATGTTGATCCGGGAAGTGAGGCCGGAGGATACCGAGTCCTGGCTCGTCATGCGCATGGCGTTGTGGCCCGAGACGGATGAACAACAGCACCGCAGGGAAATGGCCATGATGCTGTCCGATGACGAACGGTTCGCCGTCCTCGTCTGCCAGGACCCGCGCGGGGAATTGGCCGGCTTCGCGGAGGTGTCGCTGCGGGCCTGGGCAGAGGGCTGTGCGTCCTCCCCCGTGGGCTACCTGGAAGGCTGGTACGTCGCGGAGCATGCCCGGCGGCAGGGAATCGGCGCCGGGCTCGTCGCCGCCGCGGAGGACTGGGCGCGCTCGCGCGGCTGCACCGAGATGGCCTCGGACACGGAGCTCGCCAATCGCGTCAGCGAGACCGCCCACCTGCGCCTCGGCTACCAGGTCGCCGCCAGGGTCACCGCGTTCCGAAAGCGGCTGACATGAGCGCGATCCTCCTGGTGGCACTCCTGCTGCTCGCCTCGGTCGTCGCCTGTCACGCGATCGCCAAACGACGTGGGGGCAACCCGGTCTTTTGGGGCGTGATGGGGCTGCTGTTCGGTCCCCTGGCGATCCCCTTCGCGCTCCTTGCAAGGCCGAAGCGCCGCGAATAGACCCTGGCCCGGGTGCCGCTGATCGGCTCGGATGCCAGGGAGCCAGTCGAAGGTCCCGCCTCAGAGGTCCGGTTCCGTTGACCTCCAAAAGTCATGAATCGCGCTTCTTCGTTACCTGTTTGATTACGGCGACGGCCCTGTCCTGCAGG
>CAYNBI010000077.1:0-19159 GCA_964395315.1 uncultured Chromatiaceae bacterium
TGTCCTTGACCTCGCTGCGCTTGCCGAACAACGCGTCCGCCTCGTCGAACAGCAGAATCGCCCCGCTCTGCTCTGCGGCGTCGAAGACCTGGCGCAGGTTTTTCTCGGTCTCGCCGATGTACTTGCTGACGACGCCCGAGAGGTCGATGCGGTACAGATCGAGCGCCAGGTCGCGCGCGAGCACCTCGGCCGCCATGGTCTTGCCGGTGCCGCTCTCCCCGGTGAGCAGCGCGTTGACGCCGAGCCCCCGCCCGCCCTTGCCGGAGAATCCCCAGTCCTCGTAGACGGTCAGGCGATGGTGCAGCTGCGCGGCGATCTGCCGAAGGGTCGCCGTCTGCGCGTCGGGCAGGATCAGGTCGTCCCAGCCGGCGACCGGCTCGATGCGCTGCGCGAGCTGGTCCAGCCTTGCATTCTCGAGGCCGCGACAAGCCCGCCACACCGCGGCGGGCGCATCGGCCTGCGCGGCCTGCCCGGAAGCGACTTCGGCGCCGATGGCCTGGATCTGTCGCGCGCTCAGGCGGAACTGCGCGGAGACGCCGTTGAGCGCGCCGTTGACGCGGTTCGCCCCCGCGGCCAGCGCCTGCTCCCAGAGCCGCTTCTGGTCGCGGGGGTCGGGCCGGTTCACCGCATGGCGCCGACTCGGGCGCTCGAGGCGCAACGGCTCCCGCGCCGCGATGAATACCAGCCCGTCGAACCGGTCGACGAGGCGCTGCACGGCCTCTTGGGGTTCGTCGACGGTGATCAGCAGTGCCCCGCCGAGGAGCCAGGTCTCCCGTTCCCACAGCACGGTCAGCGCATCCTGCTCGTGCCGGGTGGACGGGAGGTCGCCCGCCGCGAACAGGTAGAGCTGCAAGCCGAGCGTCTCGGCGATGCTGGCGGCAACGTCCTCCTGGCCGGCGCGATCGTCACCGAAGAGCTGCACGACGGGGGGCAGACCGCTGGAGGCCTGCAGGTCCCGCACAATCGTCTTCGCCAACTCGACATGCCTGGTGGCGAGCGCCACCGGCGAGGCAATTACACGCAGCAGTGGCTGCAGGCGGCTGTCCAGATAGTTGACGCCGGCGAGGTAGTGCAGGATGCGCTCGTCGATCTTCAGGCGCGCCGTCGTCAGCGTCGCGTGCTCGTCGATCTCGATCAGCCGCCAGCGCCGCAGCGGTCGCACCGGCGTGATGGCATCCCAGTGGGGTTCGTCGAGCGCGGCGAGCGCGAGCCCGAAGCTCGCCCAAGCGCGCTGCGGCTGACCCTGAGCCTCGGCGCACAGGGTCGCGAGGCTTGCGTCCATCTCCACACCGGCACAAAGCAGCAGCAGCTCGCGCTCGAAGGTGCTGAGTCCAAAGCACTCGCACAGGTGATCGAGCGCCGTCGCGCCGGTGAGCTCGGCGCGGGCCAGCTGCACGGGAGTCTGATCGGCGCCCTCTCCGGTGAGTCGCGCCTTGAGCAGTGCAAGTTCCGCGACAAGGTAACGCTGGTTCACCTCGGACCATGCATGCTCCACCCTGCCGCTCATGTGATGTTGATCCTCCGGTCGAGGAACACGGGCGGCGTCGCCGTGCGATCCGTGATCAGACTGTCGATGCCGTCGATGCGCACCCGGGCGAGGTGGCTGCCGACCGGCGCATCCTCGACCACGAAATCGAGGGCGCTCGCCGGCGCGGTGAAGGATTGCGGCGCCACCTCCTGCCGGCCCAACACCAGCATCACGGGCTGCCCTGCGCGCAGCTGCGGGGTGAGGCTGAGCGTGAAGCTGGCGCTGCCGCCCGTGTCGCGGGTCACGTCGATCGGCAACCCGGTCAGATCGGGCGCCAGCACCAGCGCCAAACGGTTGCTTTCGCGCGCGTTCATCTCACCCGCCGGGATGAGACGCGCCGATACATCGTAGATGCCGACCGGGAAATCCGCCGCCCGTGCGAGCGGTATCTCGAACTGGAGCTCCGTCGCCGAGTCCGGGCCGGTCGCGGGCAGGAGCTCATCGATCCCAAAGCGCTCGTTGATCAACCTGACCGCGCGACTGCCGCCCTCCAGATGATGGCCACCAACCGACACCGTCTCGCCCAGCCGCACCACCGGCTGGCCGTCGAGCGGCGCGACCACCTCGATGGTCGGCAGCGGCGGCACCAGTCCGGCAGTGACGACCACGCCGCGTTCGCGGCTCGTCACCGGATCAACGGGGCCACGAGACAACACGGGCAGCGGGCTGCTCGCCCGACGGGTCGACTCGATCAGGACCACGGTGACCTGGTAGGCGGCGGTCGCCCGGTAGCTGCTCTGGGCCGCCGTCCAGAGCTTCGACATCTCCTCGCTGTTGAGGAACTCCGGCGTGACACGGATGTGCTCGATCTGGTCGGCGAGACCGGAGTCCGCAAGGGCGCGCAGGGCCGGCGGCAGCGTGACGCCGACGTCGGGGGACGGATTGAGCGCGGTGCGGATCGTCTGGCGGCCGAGCACGGGGTTCTCGTGCAGCAGCTGCATCGCATAGCCGAGCAGGATCTCTCCGTGCAGGTCGGCGCCGCTGTAGGCACTGAGCAGGTAGTGCAGGTCGAGCGCCAGAGGGGGATTGCTGAGGCGCTGCCGGCCGGACCCGTCATGGGCCGGGAGCCCCTCGTTGCGCCAGCCGGTGTTCGGCGTGACATTGTGCAGGAACAGGTTGAGCTGGCTGGTCTCGGTGCCGTCGCTGGGGACGACCCGGTCGGGCGGCAGTGCGCTGACCGTCACGGTGCTGCCGATCACCCCGCTCACGTTATGGTTCACCAGGCCATCGTTGAGCAGATCGCGCAGCACGGCGGTGACCCCGGCGATCGCCAGTGCGCTGCTCATCCGCGCCCCCGCTCACGTTTGGCCAGGTACTGATCGAGCGACATCGGCGGGCGCAGCGGCTTGGCCGCCTTCTTCGCCACCGGCGCCTCCTGCAGCGCGGTGACCTCGATCCGTCCGATGTGCACGTGGACCTCTCTGGGCTCGGGCGTGACCAGAGGTGCCGTCGGGCTCGGCCGATTCGTCCGCGGCCGCGTCGGCGGGGGAGCGTATGCGAGCAGTGGTTTGGGTACGCCAGCGCGCGGCAGGGCTCCGGCAAGCGCCGCGTCCCGCGTCCGCCCGACGCCAGCGTGCGCCGGCGCCTCGGACAAAAGGGGGGAAACGAACTGCGATGGGGTCGGGCCCCTCGGCCGCGGCGGCGGGAGATCGGCGGACCCCGCAGGCGGCACGCGCGGGGAATCCGGAATCGCTCCTTGCGTCTGCACCGCTCCGGCATGCCGCGTCACTTCCGGCGAATCGGGCGACTCCTCCCATCCTGCCGTCGGGACATCGCCGCGATCGGGCGGATCGACCGCGAAGGCTGGCACCGCTCGGCCGGGTTCGGTGACAGCGGCGGCACCCGCCTCGGATGCCTCGGGGACAGCTTCGACGGCCTGCCGCGGCTGACCGGTCATCGGTGCCGATTCGCGCCGACCGACCGGATTCACGTTCTGTCGCTCGACGAGCAATTGCCCCGCAGCGCCAGGTCCGGGCCATTCCGCGGGCGCCGGCGGCGCCGCGGGCGGCGCGTAGCGCGGCCGTGCAAGTGGATAGATCGCCGGGATTTGTTGGGCGAACGCCTCCCTTGCCAGCCGCTGCAGCAGGCCGCTCATGCCTCCACCCGTTCGAGGTAGGCGCCACGCCGCGCGTCGGACATCGCCAGGATGTCGGCCTCGCCCCAGCCGTAGCGCGCGGCCAGCAGGTGCACCTCGTCAAACAGGCGCGCGACGCGGGCATCGAGCTCCTCCCAGAGGAAGCCCGGGACGTCGAACGGCGTACGCCAGGTGTGGCCGCAGGCCTCGCAATCGAAGTCCATGTCAATCGCGGCGCAAGGGTCGGCGCTCCCGATGGCCTCTCCGACACGCTCGACCAGGGCGCTCCGGGGTGTTTCCCCGGCGTCATCTTCCCCATCCTCACGACACAACCGCAGCAGGTCCTCCGCCGCGCGATCGACATCGGACGAATCGGCGATGTGTGCCAGGTCCCGGGTCGTCGGCAGTCGGAAGCGCTGCCCGTCCACCTCCACTAACGGCTGCGGTTCCACATCCGGTTCCCACAGGCGGGCCACGTCCAGGTCGAACTCCAATCTTTGACCGCAACCCGGACAATCGACACGGGCCTGCAGCCGCGGCCCGAACAGCGCCCGGCGCAGACGTAGCAGGGCGGCGTTGCGACGCCCCAGGGGCTGGTCGGCGAGCGAGTCGGGCGGCGCGTCCGGTAACGCGAGCGCGAACAGCAGCAGCGCGCGGTCCAGCGGATGGCGCTCATGGCCCAGCTCCCAAGTGGCGAGGAGATCGCCAGCGGAGGGGGTCATCGCGCTCAGGCTGGCTCGCTGAAGCTGGGTTCGGTCGGCTCGGTCACCGCATAGTCACGCTCCCAGCCCTCGTTCTCGAGCTTGATCGACTGGATCAGCACCGCGTTGGCATTGGCGTCCAGATCCGCCGCGGCCTGGTATTCCGAAACCCAGCAGCGGTAGACCTTGTAGGCCAGTGCGAGCTGTCCGGCCTCGTTGTAGATCTCGATGATGATGTCCTTGCGGAAGTCCTGCAGCGAGACCTCGGCCCCGAGCCCGGAGCCGAAGTTCCAGACCTTGTTCGCCCACTGCTCGAACTCGGTGTCGTGGGTCACGCCGCGCTCCAGCGTGATCGCCTCGTACTTGGTGCGCCCCGGAGACTTGCGCGAGGTGGACGGATCGCCCCCCTCGCGGTGCTCGACCAGTTCCGTGCTGCGCTTGAGTGCGCCTACCTTGCTCAGACCCGCGACATAGCGGCCGTCCCACTTCACGCGGAATTTGAAGTTCTTGTACGGGTCGAAGCGCTGCGTATTGACGCTGAACTGTGCCATGGCTTTCTCCCCTTAGGCCTCGAGCTGACCGGCCATCTGCTGGATCTTGATCACGACGAACTCGGCCGGCTTGAGCGGTGCGAACCCGACCAGGATGTTGACGATGCCGAGGTTGATGTCGTTCTGGGTCGTGGTCTCCGCGTCACATTTCACGAAGTACGCATCGCGCGGGCTGCTGCCCTGGAAGGCCCCCTGGCGGAAGAGGTTCTGCATGAAGGCGCCGACGTTGAGGCGAATCTGCGCCCACAGGGGTTCGTCGTTGGGCTCGAAGACCACCCACTGGGTGCCGCGGAACAGGCTCTCCTCGATGAAGAGCGCAAGACGTCGCACCGGGACGTACTTCCACTCGGAGCCGCGGTCGTTGTCGCCGTGCAGAGTACGCGCGCCCCACACGACGTTGCCGTACACGGGGAAGCGGCGCAGGCAGTTGATCGCGCGCGGATTGAGCTGGCCGTTCTCGTCGTTGCTCATGCTGATGGCGAGCCCGACGGCGCCGGTCAGGCTGGCGTCGCTTCCCGCCGGGGCCTTCCACACCCCCCGTTGGGCGTCGGTGCGCGCGTAGATGCCAGCGACGAAACCGCACGGCGGAAACGCACGTACGGCACCCTGTTGCAGCGGATCGGGTGCCCGCACCCAAGGAAAGTAATAGGCCGCGTTGGTGGCATTGGCGCCGGTGATGTTGCTCAGCGTCGCCGGCACCGTCGATACGGTCTCGGTCTCGGGCGCATCGACGATCAGGAAGGCTCGCTTGTCGCGGCAGTGCCCCTGCAGGGTCGACACGGTGGAGCCGTCCGTCAACCCGGGCACGCCAACGATGTTGAACAGGTCGATCCGGTCGGTGATGCTGCCCAGTCCGAAGCGCGCCAGGAGGGCCGTGCGAAAGGCGGCGTCTGCCGGACCGATCACCGTGCCGTCGGCGCCGGCGGTGGTGTCATCGAGGTCGACCGTCGCGTCCGCCGGCGTGGTCGTGCTACCGGCCGCGACCGTGACGAACCCGGATCGACCGTTGATCACCGCCTCGACCGCGCGTGCATCGGTGGGGGTCATCGACAGGTTCTCGAACGACTCGACCACCACGTCGCCGCTCGGGCGATGCAGCACATCAAGGCGGAACCGGGTCGCGTCGTCCGCCCGCCGCGTCAGGCGCACTGCGTAGTCGTTGGCCCAGGCACCCGGCGAGTTGGCGCTGACCGCGAGGTCTCCGATCGCGCAGTCGGCGCTGGCGGCGTCATCGGCGGCGATGCGCAGCACGTACGCGTCGGCGCCGCCGTTCTCGTAGAAATGCTTCACGCTGTATCCGAGCAGCGAGCGCAAATCGAGCCCACCGAACTGGCGCTCGAAGTCTCCGAAGCTGGTCAGACGCGCGGCGCGGTCGGTCGGACCGCGCGCCGCCCAGCCGATGAACAAGGCGATCGACGTGGCGACACCGGTGATCGTCCTTACGCCACTGGGAACTTCTTCGATGTAGACGCCCGGATAGGTCAATGCGGAAGGCATAGTCGGAGATCCTCGGTTGGGGGCTTAGCACGAAGAATGCGCCGCTTGCCCGGCGCGACGGGGCGGTTGAGCGAGTGTGCTCGGGACAACAGACGGGTACCAACGCATGACACCCCTCCTGGACGTGCATGGCAGGTGAGTTTTGATCCGCAAGCCGATGATTGGATGCAGCGTCGGGCCGAACCGGTCTGATGGACCCAGGTACGGCCGTCGCAACCCGCACGCGACTGCGCCCTCGCCCTCTGCTTTCTTTCGCCAAAAGATAGCCGGCGACGGAGGGAATACAAGCAAATCGCTCAACTTTTCGGGCTGGCTGCCCGCGGCTGCTCGGGCAGCCTGGGGACCGAGAACCTATGCGAAACCTTGGTGGGCTCGGCGGCGCACCCCCACCTGCTTGGAGCGCCCGGCTGCAGAGAGGGCCCGGTGAAGGGCTAAAGCGCCGCAGCCAGGATTGCCGTCAGTTCCGCCTCGGTCAGAGTGATCGGGTTGTCCTTCATACTGCTCGACGACGCGGCCTTGGCGACGATATCGGCGAAGTCGCTCTCCCCCAATGCCGTAAGTGGTGAGGCCGGGTACCCCGAGTTCGCCGCCGGGGCCGTGCACCCAGCCCACGCCGTCCGCGTAGGACACATTTGCTCCGCCGCACTGGGACAAACTGTCGCCGCCGGTGACATCGATTGCGCCAGCCGAGCAAGGCGGAGGCAGCGACCGCTTCCGCCACACTGAAGACGTTGACGGTCGGGCCTCGACCTTCTGCAGCGTGGTGTGAGCACTCACCCGATGCAAGTCCTCGCTACCAGTAACTTGTCCGGGTTCAGTGGTCCCGAAAAAACGGGCTGATGGAGAAATAGAGGATCAGCCCGGCGATCAGGGTATAAAGGATTACCTGTACCGGATTTTCCAGTACGTTTTGCAGGAAGGTCCGGTGCTGTCCGGCGCGGCGCAGTCCCTCGTACTCCGCGTGCTTCTCGCGAAAGCGATTCTCCTGGTATTCGTCCAACAGCGCCTTAGCGCGATCGTACTGGTGGTCGTCATTCACCCAGATGCCCGGTGCGGAGATGCCCCAGGGTCCGAACTGGGTCTCGTAGAAATCGATCTGGTGCTCCTGCAGCAGACTGCGGATCTCCTGGATCTCGTCGTCTGGCGCATGGCGCAGTGTGATCAGCAGTTTGGACATGTTCCGGCTGTTGCCTGGGGAATCCTGCATCCCGTCATCGTCATGCGCAGGGCAGAGCAGTATCCCGAATTATTGGGGTGCTGTTCGCATTGACTGTGGACGGCGTCATACCACGATCGCCAGCGCGAGCAGTGACGCGGCTGGAGCGCCGCGTTGAGCGTTTCGGTCCAGAACGCGGAACCATCCGAGGTAGTTCTCCAGCTACGACATGGCGACACCGTGGAAGCAAACCATCCAAGTCTGCCAGCGACTGTGATAGGCATTGACGTTCTGGGTAAGCCAGGCGCCGCGCCGATGCTCAACGCGCGCGGTGTTGAGCGAATGATGCTCAAGATGGCAGACTCGTGCGGCGGAGGCCAGCGTCTGCGTCAAGGTGTAGGTCTCGTCGACCTCGGCGATACAGCTCCTTGCGCTGGCATGCACCGTGGCAGGCAGCTGCAAAAAGCCTTGGCGCCAGCGAAACGCGGTCGTGCGGTGGACACACATCTCTGCCGCGGCGCGACGCACGCTCAGAACTTCATCCAAACTCCCTGGCCTGCTCAAGCCGTTTCTCCCGATGGCGCAGGCGCGCCAGCGGTGTGCCCGTCAAAGCGTTGAAAGTCCGATCGCGGGCACGGCACTTGTAGCGCTGCAGCCCATTGGCGTGCCCATTACGAACCACGTCGCGCCGGCTGCATCGCGGGCAGCTCACCCCCCAAGCGCCCCTAGACAATCGCCGAGACCGCGCGAGCGCCATTTCCAGCCATCGCATGCAGCTTCAGCTGCGCGCGCTGCTCGACGCCGGGCCTATCGACCAAGCCCAGGAGCCGTCTGAAATCGTGTGCCTGCATCCCGACCTCCCGTGCCCGTCACCGCGACAGGCTATGGGGCGAGTTCGCAGGGGCGCCAGGCTCGGATCGCGAGCCAATAATCGGCCAACGCAAACAGCGCTTTCTTTTTTGATCTCCCGCTCCATCTTCAGGATGGGGCCAGAGCCGTTACGCAGCGGGGCGAATGCCAGGCGCCTGCCCGGCGGCGCCGTTGCCCGCAGGCGCAGGCGATGCTAGCCTCTTTGCCCAGCTCCATTCGCGGTGGCGTGGCGCGGATGGAGGACCCGTCTCTGGCTCCAACCGTCGGAGGTAATCCTCAGATTGAGCGACCGCGAGATTCGCTACAGCACCTACCTGGGCGCAATCAAGCGCCATAGGCGTCGCCTCAGCTACTCCGCCATCCTCGAGGCTGAACGGCTCCGGCCGCCGCTTCCGCGGCTGCGGGCCATCGATCTGCACCGTCTGCTGACCCCCTATGTCTCGGTGCGCCTCGCCGAGCAGCTGCGCGCCGTCGTGCCGCTGGCGCTGCTGCTGATGGCCTTCCAGGCCCTGGCGTTGCGCAGCTCGTTGCTGGACACAGAGACCATCGTCCTCGGCATCTTGGCCGTCATCATCGGCCTGATGTTCTTCATGGAGGGGGTCAAGCGGGGCCTGATGCCCTTCGCCGAGAACGTCGGCTTCCACATGCCGGGCCGAATGCATCCGTCGGTGCTGCTCGGCTTCAGCCTGCTGCTCGGGGCTGCTGCCACCTTCGCCGAGCCAGCCATCGGCGCCCTGAAGGCGACCGCTGATGCCATCTCCAGCGAGCGCGCGCCCTGGCTTCGGCAGCTCCTCGGTCCCTATTCATTGTGGCTGGTTCTGGCCGTGGCCACCGGCGTCGGATTGGCCGTGAGCCTGGGCATGCTGCGGCTCATGTTCGGCTGGCGACTTAAGGTGCTGGTGCTGATCATCGTGCCGCCGACGCTGGCGCTGACGGTCTGGGCAGCGCACGAGCCAGCCCTGGCGCCGATCATCGGTCTGGCCTGGGACTGCGGCGCCATCACAACGGGACCGGTGACCGTTCCGCTGGTGCTGGCCGTCGGCATCGGCGTCGCCGCGTCCACGGGCCGCAGCGACAATCCGCTGTCCGGCTTCGGCATCGTCACGCTGGCCTCGTTGTTCCCCATCATCGCCGTGCTCGGCGTCGCTGCCTATCTGACCGGCCAGGGTGCGGAGGCCCTGCTGCCGATCGACACCACGCACGCCGACGACTGGCATAAGAAAAGCCCGTTCCCGGAGATCATCGGTGCCTTCCGCGCCATCGTACCTTTGCTGCTGCTGCTCGTCCTGGTACAGGTGCTCCTGCTGCGCCGCCGTATCCGCAAGCGCAATGTCTTCGTCTACGGCGTCACCATGGCCGTCGCCGGTATGGCGCTGTTCAATCTGGGACTGACCGCCGGCCTCGTGACCCTCGGTGAGCAGGCCGGCGTTAATGTCCCCTGGGCCTTCTCGCCGCACTGGCAGACCGGTGACCCGGCCTTGTACCCGTTCGCGCTGGGCATCGCCATGACCCTGCTCTTCGCCTTCTCGGTGGGCTACGGTGCCACCATCGCCGAGCCGGCCCTGAACGCCATGGGCATGACCGTCGAGAACCTCACCGACGGCGCCTTCCGCAAGCGCATGCTGCTGCACTCCGTGGCCATCGGCGTTGGCTGCGGCGCGGCCCTCGGGGTCAGCCGCATCCTGTTCGACCTGCCGCTGTGGGCCTTGCTGTTGGCGGGCTATGCGCTGGCTCTGGCGCTCACCATTCTGTCGCGCGAGGAGCTGGTGAACCTGGCCTGGGACAGCGCGGGCGTAACCACAGGGCCGGTGACGGTGCCGCTTCTGATGGCGCTGGGCATCGGCATCGGCCATGTCGTCGAGATCGCCGACGCCTTCGGCATCCTGGCCATGTGCTCGGTGGGGCCCATCGTGTCGGTGCTGACAACAGGGCTCTGGATCGACATCAGGACCCGTGGTCGCTTCAAGAGGAGAACCGCATGAGTGCCGGCAACGAGCTCATCGTACTGACCGGTGTCACCCTGCTGACCGCCGTCGTCCAGCGCGGCACCTCCGACATGGTGGTGCGGGTGGCCATGGAGGCAGGCGCCCAAGGGGCGACGGTGTTCCATGCCCACGGCAGCGGCATCCGGCAGAAGCGGATGGGCATCCTTGGCCTGACCGTGGACAAGGAAAAGGAGGTCATCTACATCGTCGTTCCCGACGAGCAGGCGGACCACATCTTCGAGCGCGTCTTCGTCACCGCAAAGATGGACACGCCGGGCATGGGCATCCTCTGGCTGACCCGCCTGGAGAAGATGGCCACCCACATCCCGCACGACATCGCCGCCCGCTTTGGCGTGCACACGGAGCGCCGCGAATGACGGTACTCGGCCACATCGGCTATGGCGTCGAGAAGAAACTGATCACGGCCATTGTCATGAGCGGCCGCGGCCTGGAGTTGATGAAGCTGGTGGAGGAGCACACCGGCGTGCTTTCGGTGACCCATCACCACGCCCGCGGCAGCGACCGCCGGAGCCAGCGCCTGGGCAGCCTGGTCTGGATCGAGCGCGACGTGGTCATGGCCCTGGTCGAGGCGCCCCACGCCGACGCGGTCTTCAAGCTGCTGTTCGACGAGGGCAACCTCGCCGTCCCCCATCAGGGCGTCGTCTTCATGGAAGAGGTCTCTCGCGGCCATCCGATGATGCCGTTTCCGGTGGGTTTCGAGGCCGATCAGCCGAAGGCATGAGGTGGCAACCGGCGTGGGTGCCACGCCTTCGTTCCCATCGGCAACCCGCTGATCGTGATGGCCGTGAGGTCATGGCCCTGGGGTCAGGTCCTTCTTTTTCCTCGATGCCGTGCTGACCCCGGACCGGGATAGCCGCGAGGTCAGACAGCAGATGAGCGGACGGATGCAGTGCCTCCATTCACGTTGTGCGGTAGCCTTTGTCGGCCTGTTGCTGATGCTGTTCGGTCACGCCGAGGCAAGGAGCTTCGGGCACGCACAGTGGCATCGGGAAGGCTGGCTAACCGATTTCGAATGGGGTCTGAAACAGGCAAGGAGCACCGACCGGCCGGCTTTCGTCTACTTCGACGCCGGTTGGTGCAGCTGGTGCCAGCAATACACACGCGACGTTCTCGATACGCCGGCCGTGCAGGAGGCGCTGTCACGGCACTTTGTGCGACTGGTCGTGGACTACGATGCCCGCCCCGATCTGATGCGTCGCTATGGCGGTAGAGGCTTGCCTTTTACCGTCGTGCTTTCGCCGCAGGGAGCGGTGCTTGGCCAGTTTGTCGGCGTCATGCCACCCGCGGACCTGGTGAATCTGCTGGATGCGCTTGCGCGGCCGGGCGCTCCTCGCGTTGCGGGGTCCGCGCCCGGCGTGGTTCTGCATCAACCCGGTGCACTGGACCGCAAGGGCTACGCAGAGTTTCGCGCCGCCTATCTGCGCCATCTCGAGTCCCTCTACGACCCCGCGCGTGAAACCATCTCGGGCCAGTTCGAGACCGGCGTCACCTTCCGGCGCACCTCGCTGCTTACCTGGCTCTACCTGATGGATCAAGGCCTGTGGCATGACCGCATTCCCCCCGCTGCGCAGGCCGAACGGCAACGCCTCTGGGATTCCTTGGACAAGGGTTTTTTCAACTTCGTGGATCCGACACGCGGGGACTACCTCGAGTCGTCCAAGCTACTCGAGATCAATGCCTGGCTGGCGGCCTGGCAGGCCCGGGTTGGCTTGCATGATCCGCAGGCGCGGCTGGTCGCCGAACAGGCCTGGCACTACCTGCGCGATGTGCTGTGGGACGAGGCGAATGGCGGCTTCTTCCAGTCACAGCTCGCAGACAATGCGTATTACGCTTTGCCGCCCCGGGAGCGATCGCGCAGGCCTGCGCCGCCCGTGGACCGGGCCAAGCGCAGCGATACCAATGCGCAGGCGGTCTGGGCGCTGTTGCAACTGGGGCGCGCCACCGGCAACGAGGAAGCGGTCGGACATGCCGTACGGACCATGAATTTCCTGCTGCGCGAGATGTGGCGCGACGGGCGTCTTTATCATCTCTGGCGCGACGGGCGGCTCTCTTCGCCAGACTTGCCGCATAGCTGGTTCTGGGTGCTGGCCGCCGGGGCCGAGTTGGAGAAGGTCTGTCCCGACTCCTGGCGACGCCAGCAGCTTGCGGCCATCGCCGGGTCAGCGGGTCGCTGGCTCGAACAGCGCTTGCGCGATCCATCCGCGGTACCCCTCGATATCGAGCTTGCCGGGCTGGTTGCCTGGACGGCAGGGCAGCGCGAACGCTACCCGGAGTTGCCTGACGGCGCGCGCGACTGGGCTCTCGCGCAGCTTCGTATCGAGGCCGAAACCACGCCGGATGAACCGGTAATCGGACTCTGGGCCTGGGACGCGCGGGCGGAGGAGTTGAGGTAAAGGGAATCCAGGCGACGAAATCGCCTTCTGGCGCGGTTTCATCGCGCGGTGGGCGCTGGAGAAGGACCAGCCGGTACCGCAGAGGGCATGGGAGGCGCTCGCCCGGGCCGAGCAAGAGCGCACGATAAGCTCCGCGACCTGGGAGGCGCGCCTGGACGCTTGACCCGCAACGCCATCGCGGTAACCTTGATCGGCAGCCCCGTCGCTGCGGGGACGCACCGCAAAGACCTTGATCGATCGACACGGACCGTCACTGATGACCCCGACCCTGCTCGCATCCGCTGCACGCATCCTCTGGCGGCTGATCGAACGTCATGGCGTCGATCCGGAGGCCGTGTTCCGCGAGGCGGGCCTGGATCCCGCACAGATGAGCCAATCGCGGGCGCGCTACGCCGACGGCAAGACCCGGGCCGCCTGGGGGATAGCCGCGAGGCTCATTGGCAACCCCTGTTTCGGCCTGTTGGCGGAAGAGGCCTGGCGGCCGACGGACTTCCACGCGCTCGGCTACGCCTTCCTCGCCAGCCGCACGCTGGGCACCGGCATCGAGCGCATCGTGCGCTACAACGCCGTGGTCGATCCGATCGTGCGTTTCGAGAGCATGCTCGAGGACACCCGGCTGCGACTCACCTATCGAGTCGAAGACCAGGATCTGCCGGACGTGCCGGCACTGCAGGACGCCCGCTGGGCAGTTGTCCTGGGCCTGTGCCGGGCCGCCCATGGCGAGGGCTTCAGCCCGACGGAGGTCAGCTTCACCCACCCGGCGCCGAGCTGCCGGGCGGATTACTTCGGGCTGTTCCGCTGTCCCATCCGGTTCGACGCGGAAGAGCCCCAGTTCATCCTCGATCGCACGCAGGCGGAAGCGCCGCTGCCCACCGCCAACCGAGAGCTGGCGCTCGCCAACGATGCGATCCTCGCCGCGTACGTCGGCGAGCTAGGCAGCGCTGACATCGTCTCGCGGGTCAAGGCGGCCATCATCGAGCATCTCCCCTCTGGGGCACCAGGCGCGGCGGTCGTGGCCAAGGGGCTGTGCATGAGCGCGCGCACCCTTCAACGCAAGCTCGACAATGCGGGCACGAGCTATTCCGACACCCTGGAGGCGGTTCGCCGCGAACTGGCCGCGCAGTATCTGGCTGACGCCTCCCGGTCCTTGAGCGAGATCAGCTTCCTGCTCGGTTTCTCCGAGCAGTCGTCCTTCTCCCGCGCCTTCCGGCGCTGGACGGGACAGGCGCCAATGGAAGTCCGCGAGACTTTCCCCTGACGGACTGCTCGCCCCCCTAACTCACCGCGAGAGTAAGGCTCAGGGCGCAGTTGTTCACACACAGGACGCCCGGGTCGGACATGACCGGCGCCGTTTCACGAACTCGACCGATTCAGGATGCGCTCGGCATCTCTAACGAGGGGATGTCGGAGCAGTCAAGCGGTCACGAACCTAATCCCGCTCGATTTGGCGCATCCAGTCAAGCGATAGGCAGCAAGAGTCGCGCTCCGCCGTTGTACGCACGCAACCCCATGACCCCAAAAATCCGGTGCGGGTGGGTTCTGCCAGCAGACTTACTCATTTACTCCCCTGAGAGGCCAATTGCGCTTGCTTCAAGGCCGAAAAATAGCGCGGGAGATTCAACTGCCTTCTCGACGACAACCGTTCACTACGGCTCAAGTCCCGCAGAAGGTCTGGTGCACGACCTCATGAGATTCGGGCGGGCGCCGAAACGGCAGGCTTTCGGGTCGATCCTCCCAGGGGCGAGCGAGGACACGCAACAGGTCATCGAGCGGATCCAAATCGCCCCTTACGGCTGCGTCGAGCGCCGCCTCCACACGGTGGTTTCGCGGGATGACGGCGGGATTGGTCGACCGCATCTGCGCCGCCCGTATCGCTGGTTCCAATGCCTCGCGCACCAAGCGGTCGCGCCAACGGTTGAGCCAATCTTCAACCGCGGCGCTGTTGCCGAGCTCCGCGCGTAAGCCCTCCTCCGCGCCTTCCGCCGCATCGCACAGGGCGCGGAAGCCGTTGGTGAAATCGGCGCCTGTTCCCGCCATCGCCTGTAACAGGTCGTCGATGAGGTCGGCGTCCTCCGGGTGCGCCTCCCCCAGCCCGAGCTTCGCCCTGAAGCGTTCGAGATAGGCCTGCTCGAAGCGTTCGGGAAAGGAGTCGATCGCGCCTTGGGCCTGCTCGACGGCCTTGCCCGGGTCCTCGTCAATGAGCGGCAGCAGCGATTGGGCCAGGCGCGACAGGTTCCACTGGGCGATGCGCGGCTGGTTGCCATAGGCGTACCGCCCGCCATGGTCGATCGAGCTGTAGACCGTGCCCGGATGGTAGACGTCCATGAAGGCGCAGGGCCCGTAGTCGATCGTCTCACCGGCGATCGACATGTTGTCGGTGTTCATCACGCCGTGGATGAAGCCGACACCGAGCCATTGAGCGATCAGGCCGACCTGCCGGTCGATGACGAATTCGAGCAGCGCCAGGTAGGGTCTTTCCGCGTCCCGCGCCTCCGGGTAATGCCGGTCAATCACATAATCGGCAAGCTGCCGAAGTGCTTCGGTGTCGCCACGCGCGGAGAAATACTCGAAGGTCCCGATGCGCACATGGCTGCGCGCCACGCGGGTGAGCACGGCCCCCGGCAGTGCGGTCTCGCGCTGGACGGGCTCGCCGGTGGCCACCGCAGCGAGTGCGCGCGTGGTCGGGATGCCAAGGGCGTGCATCGCCTCGCTGACGATGTACTCCCGCAGCACCGGCCCGAGCCAGGCACGCCCATCTCCGGAGCGAGAAAAGGGGGTGCGCCCCGAGCCCTTGAGCTGAATGTCGAAGCGCTCCCCCCTGGGATCGATGATCTCTCCCAGCAGGATCGCCCGTCCGTCGCCGAGCTGCGGCACGAAGCCCCCGAACTGATGGCCGGCGTAGGCCATGGCCAGCGGCTCGGCGCCCTCGGGCACCGCGTTGCCCGCCAGCGCGGCAAGGCCTTCAGGCGAGCGCAACCGGTCCGGATCGAGCCCTAACTCGGTGGCCAGGGCCTGATTGAGCTTGATCAGCGCCGGCGCCGCCACCGCCGCCGGGGCTTGCCGGGCATAGAAGCGCGAGGGCAGACGCGCGTAGCTGTTGTCGAAGGCGAAAAGCATAAACGTGTTCTCGTGTATCAGCCGGAGAGGTGGGGCCGCATGGACTCGAGACCAAGCTGTTCGAAGGTCGCGCCGCTTTTGTCCTTCGGCGTTCAGAGACAGGACGCAACCATGGGCGTTCGCCAAGGAACATCGGCAAAGAGCCCTTGCGGCGTTCCTCGCCGGGCTCGGACCCGGTTGCATGCCGAGAGACGAGCAGGGTTTCGAGTACGCCCACCCAGCGGCTAGGGGGCTGGCAAGGCGCGTATCGCACCCAACGCATTGTCCCGCCGCGGAGAGCCGGTTCTGGTTGTCCTTTTCTGCCGGGCGGCATGAACAGCGCGCAAACGCCTCGCGAACAGCAGCAACCAGACGGTGGCATGGCAATCGCCGGCGCCAAACGGACGGCGCGATTCGCGCTCAGAAAACAGCCGCCCGCCTCATCCCGGTGGCAGTCGGTCACCCCCGGAGACGTGTCCTCAGGAAGTCCGAAGTGAGGCGCAATACATCGAAAGGAGCAGAGAATTGGCCTCGTAGCACACGGTCCGGGCCGATCAACCATACGGATTCCGACTCCGGGTCGCCGCATGAGCCTCCGGTCTCACCGTATACGCGTTCAGAGTCCGTTACCCCGAGGTCGTCCAGCAGCCCCGCAAGGCCTTCAGCAGCTCCGGTGGCACCGATGAACCGAGGATCGTATGCCGCGAGATCGGTAACACCGGCTGCTGCCTTGGACTGATGATCAGTGGATACAAGCACCACCTGAGTCTCCTCGAGCGCCCTCGTTGCTGCGATGCGGCGGTACATGCCTGCCAAAGCGGACAGAGCACCCTCGTTCGCGCCGGCGCAAGGACTGCCGTCGATGATCAGAAACGTCCAATGGCCATCCAAGTTCTCCTGAGTGAACGGGAGTCCGTGCTGGTCCGTTAGTGCGAAATCGCCGATCGGCCATCCCGCTAGTGTCGTAATCAGGCGTGACGCAGGAGTAGCGGCACCTGCGGGCATTGTGACGGCGAACAGGACGGCGAACAGGAAGCTCCATCGCCATCGCGGGCCCTCAGATTTCCGAACCGCAGGCATTTCTCGGTCCCGAGACGGCAGTAGCGGGGGGCGGCATTGGATCGCGCGCGCGGAAGGCCCGATCGGCCCTTAAGGACCGAGTTACGACCAGTAGGCTGGAACCCGCCATGAGAAACGCGGCCAAGACCGGCTGCAGCAGTCCCATCGCGGCGAGACACAGGGCGATGGTGTTGTATCCAAGGGCCCAGACGAGGTTGGCGCGTATCGACCGGCGCACCTGCTGCGCCAGCTGCAGCAGCAGAGGGAGATCGCTGATTCCACCGTACGGCACGACTACATCGGAACTCTCCTTGGCCAAGTCTGACGCATTCCCGACCGCGATGCCGACTGCCGCAGCCGCGAGCACAGGCCCATCGTTCAAGCCGTCGCCCACCATACCGATGGGCCCATGCCGCGCCATCCAATCCCGGATGATCTCGACCTTATCCTCTGGGCTGAGGTCGGAATACCAACACGGGATCGCAAGCGCCTCTGCGTACCGGGTCACGGGCCCGACCTGGTCCCCGCTTAGCAACAGGGTATACAGTCCCTGATCGCGCAGCGCGGCCAGGACCCAAGCTGCCTCCGGGCGCACGCTGTCGGCGAGGTAAAGACACCCGTGAACCTGTTCGGCCCAGCCCACATAGACGGTGGTCGCGCCTTCAGGGGGCGAAAAAACCCGCAGCTCCGCGGGCAGCGGCCAGCCGAGCCGGCTCATGAAGTCTGCGGACCCCATCGCGCAAGGGTCGCCGTCTACCCGTCCGCTGACGCCCGCGCCGGGATGCGCGCAGGCATCCCGGGCCAAGGTAACCCCGCTGCTCGCGCTTCCATCCTCCCCGGCGATGGCGCGGGCCAGCGGGTGCTCCGAGGCGAGGGCCAGGCATTGCGCCCGGTGCAGGACGCGCAGATCCGACCCATCTACGGCGCGAATGGCCACCAAGCGGGGCCGGCCTCGCGTCAGGGTGCCGGTCTTGTCGAAGGCGATGCCCCGAAGCCGTGCGAGACGCTCCAACACCGCACCGCCGCGGATCAGGATTCCGCGCTCAGCCGCCCGGCCAACGCCCAGTGCCGTCGCCAACGGGACGGCCAGACCCAGGGAACAGGGACAAGCGACTACGAGGACCGCCAGTCCCGTCAGCAGGGCCTGGTCGAAGCTGCCGCGGCCCGCCCAGAAGGCGACCGTTGCGACGGCCAGGATAAGCACCAACGGGATGAAGCGGGCCGCCGCCCGGTCCACCGCATCCCCGACCGAGGACTTCCGGGCGAGTGCCTCGCGCACCAGCTGGCCGATGCGGATCCAGCGCGTCCTGTCGCCGGGAACGCCAGCGCAAACCGACAGGAACCCGTTGCCGTTTAGGCTGCCGGCATGGACGGGATCGTCCGGCGCCTTGGGCCGGGGCTCGTGCTGGCCGGTGAGCACGGATTCATCGCATTCTGACCAGCCGTCCACCACCCACCCGTCCACTGGGATCCGCTCTCCCGGGTACACGCACAGAACATCGCCCGGTCGTACGTCCTTCACCGGGCGTCGGGACTCGCCCGTCGCAGTCAGGACCCGAACCTCTGCGCGTTCGGCCGCCAGCATCGGCGCGAGGCTGCGCGCCGCGCGCACCCGCCCCTGGGCCTCCAGGTAGCGTCCCAGCGTGAACAGGAGCAAGACCATGGTGACAGTGTCGAAGTACACCTGATCTGATCCCTGGATCACCTGCCAACCCGAGTAGCAATAGGCGGTCAGCGCTCCCAGGCTCACGAGGGTATCGGCCGTTAGCCTGCCGTTTCGTGCCGAACTCCAGGCGCCGCGCAGGAACGGACCACCGAGCACGACGAAAAGCGGCGTGGCGAGCAGCCAGAGCACCCAACCAAAGACAGGAGCCGCGGAGGCGTCTGCACCAGGAAAGAGGACAACAGGCCCGGAAAAGGGACCCGAGTAGAGCAGGAGGCTGAACAGCATGATATTCATGGCCAGGAAGCCACCCACGCCGAGCCGTATGAGCAGGTAAGCCGCCTCTGGTTCGTCCCGGGCCCCGTGATGAACCTGGTAGGCAAGAAAACAGCCGTAGCAGCAGAACCAGTGATCGGAGCCGTGCAGGTCGCGCCGCTGCGCCGCCCTGCCGTCGACGCCCGGAATCAGGATCTCCGCGTCGAGGTCCGGCGCCGACGCGCTCGCCGTGCCGTGGTGCACCTTCACCGACTCCGCCACGTCCCAGCCCGTCCGCAGCGTCACGGCC
>CAYNBI010000078.1:0-18959 GCA_964395315.1 uncultured Chromatiaceae bacterium
ATGGTGCCGAGGAGAGGACTTGAACCTCCACGAGCTCTCGCTCACATGGACCTGAACCATGCGCGTCTACCAATTCCGCCACCTCGGCAGGTGGTGCTCAGGAGGTGCGATGGGTATCGCCCCGCCCCGAGGAAGCCGGAATGTTAGTGAGACAAGGGTACCTTGTCAACGGTACACTAGCGCGATTTCAGGAACGGGCAGACATCAATCGTGGCCAGACGCCGGAAAGCAAACTCCCCCAGGGACTTGGACCCTCATCGCCAACGTGAAGCCAAGAAGTACGCCAACCCCATCCCCAGCCGCGAGTTCATCCTCGAGACCCTGACCGATGCCGGTGTTCCGCTGGTGTTCGAAGAGCTCGCGGCTGCCCTCGACCTCTCCGCCGAGGAGGACCTGGTCGCGTTGCAACGGCGTCTTGGCGCGATGGTGCGCGACGGCCAACTGGTGCGTAACCGCAAGGACGCCTTCTGCCTGGTCAACAAGCGCGACCTGATTGCCGGGCGGGTGATCGGGCACCCCGACGGCTTCGGCTTCGTCAAGCCCGACGAGGGCGGCGACGACGTCTATCTCTACCCGCGTCAGATGCGCGCCCTGTTCCACAACGACCGCGTGGTCGTGCGGGTTACCGGCCGCGACCGTCGCGGGCGCCTGGAGGGCTCGCTGGTCGAGGTCCTGGAGCGCGGTACGCGCACCGTGGTGGGGCGCTTCTATCAGGAGAGCGGCGTCGGTTTCGTGGTGCCCGACAACAAGCGCCTGGCTCACGACATCATCATCCCGCGTGACCGCATCGGCGAGGCCGGCCAGGGCCAGATCGTCGTCGCGGAGATTACGGACCAGCCGACCAAGCGCACTCAGCCCATCGGCCGTGTCCTGGAGGTGGTGGGGGACCACATGGCCCCCGGCATGGAGACCGACATCGCCATCCGCACCCATGACCTCCCGGTGGAGTGGCCCCCGGAGGTGGAGGCGGAGATCGCGGGCATGACGGATGAGGTGCCGGAGCCCGCCAAGAAGGGGCGCACGGATCTGCGCCGAACGCCCCTGGTGACGATTGACGGTGCCGACGCTCGGGACTTCGACGATGCCGTCTTCTGCGAGCGCAAGCCCAAGGGCTGGAAGCTCCTGGTGTGCATCGCCGACGTCTCGAGCTATGTCGAGCCGGGCGCCGCCCTCGACGCCGAGGGGTACAACCGCGGCAACTCGGTCTACTTCCCGGACCGCGTAGTTCCCATGCTGCCGGAGATCCTCTCGAACGGGCTTTGTTCACTGAATCCGAAGGTCGACCGCCTGTGCATGGCCTGCGAGCTGTACGTCAATCTGGAGGGTCAGGTCACGCGCTCGCGGTTCTTCCGGGGGGTGATGCGCTCCCACGCCCGCTTCACCTACGACCAGGTCGCCGCCATGGTGGTGGACGGCGACCCCGATCTGTGCGCGCGCTTCTCGGACCTCTTGCCCCATCTGCACGAGCTGTATGGACTCTACAAGGCGTTGCACGCCGCGCGCGCCAAGCGCGGCGCCATCGACTTCGACACCACCGAGACCCGCTTCGAGTTCAACGAGCAGGGACGCATCGCGGCGGTCCATCCGCTGGTGCGCAACGACGCTCACCGCATCATCGAGGAGTGCATGCTGGCGGCCAACGTGGCGGCGGCGAGGCTGTTCGAGCGCAAGAAGTTGCCGGCCCTTTACCGCATTCACGAGACGCCGAGCGAGGAGAAGCTCAACGACCTGCGCGAGTTTCTTGGAGAGCTCGGGCTCAAACTGCCCGGGCGAGAGAGGCCCACGGCGGAGGACTATGCCGCGCTGCTGGAGCAGGTGAAGGCGCGGCCCGACCGGCATCTGATCCAGACCGTGCTGCTGCGATCCATGAAGCAGGCGATGTACAGCTCCGACAACGTCGGCCACTTCGGTCTCGCCTACCCGGCCTACACCCATTTCACCTCGCCCATCCGCCGCTATCCGGACCTGATCGTCCATCGCGCCATCAAGCACCTTCTCGACGGCGGCACTGCCGCGGATTTCGATTACTCGAAGCCGGACCTCAAGGTGATCGGCGAGCATTGTTCCGGCACCGAGCGTCGCGCTGACGAGGCCACCCGCGACGCCGAGTCCTGGCTCAAGTGCGAGTACATGCAGGACAAGCTGGGTGAGGAGTTCGACGGTACCATCACCAGCGTCAACTCTTTCGGCATCTTTGTCGAACTGGACGAGATCTACGTCGACGGCCTGGTGCACATCACGGCCTTGGACAACGACTACTACCACTTCGACCCCGTCGGTCACCGGCTCAACGGGGAGCGCACCGGGACCGTCTACCGCCTCGGAGACCGGCTGCGGATTCAGGTGGCGGCGGTCAATCTCGACGAGCGCAAGATCGACTTCGTGCTGGTCAAGCCCGCCCGGCCCGCCGAGCGCCCCCAGGCGACCAGAACCCGATCGCGCCGCAGGCGCAAGCCCAAAGCCGCGACCTGATCGGGGCCGCGCGGGTCCCGGTGACAAGATGGCTGCTTGGCGCTGGTTCTGGTTTTTAATCGCACTCGCGTCGACGGATGCCTGCGTTGCCGCATCGGCCTTCACCGTCCGCCACCAAGATGCGAGCTTCGACGTCTACCGCTTGGACCAGGGGGAGGAGCAGCAGCTCCGGTTCTTCTGGAAGCGGCCGGACGGTTCGGACTACGGCGGACTGCACGCCCTGCGCGAGGCCCTCGGGACCGAAGGGCGTGAGCTCGTGTTCGCCGTCAACGGCGGCATCTATTCGGAGCAGTTCACGCCGCTCGGACTCTACATCGAGAACGGCGAACGCTACTACCAGTTGAACCGGGGAGAGGGGGGCGGCAACTTCTTCCTCGAGCCGAACGGCGTCTTCTACGTCACGGCGTCGGGCGCGCGCGTTGTTCCAACCGATGACTATCGGCCAGAGGGCGAGGTACGCCACGCGGTGCAGTCCGGCCCCATGCTGGTGATCGGGGGCGCGCTTCACCCGCGTTTCATCCCCGGCTATCACAGCAAGCACATCCGCAACGGCGTAGGCGTGGATCGCGAGGGGAGGGTGGTGTTCGCCATCTCCAACGCCGCGGTGAACTTCCACGACTTCGGCACCCTGTTCCGGGATGTCCTCGATTGTCCGAATGCCCTCTACCTGGACGGCGCCATCTCCGAAATGTACGCGCCCGATCTGCACCGTTACGGCGGCTGGCCCTGGCGGCGCTTCACCACCATGATCGGCATCGTGCGTTCGCTGCCGGATTCCTCGAACGGGTCGTCCGCCGGGGCGGATCCTTGAGGCAACGCGAAGCGCACCCGAGGGAGAGTCCAGATGCAATGCCCGAAATGCAACGCGGCGCAGCCTCAGGCGAACACCATTTGCGAGCGCTGCGGCATCGTGTTCGAGAAGTACTACAAGTACCACCCTCGTCCGGGCGACCCGGCGCCGCGCCCGGTCCATCTGCGGATGGAGCCCGCCGAGGGTGGCGGACTGCGCGAGCTGATTCTACCGGACAAGGCCATGTCCGGGTCCTGGCCGGGGCTCGCCGCCAGGGGGCTGTTGCTCGCGCTGCTGCTTGTCTGGGGCGCGATGCTCATGCTTTCGTCGGTCGACAGCAATGCGGCCGGTCAGTCGGCGCTGCACCTGGTCAATCTCCCGTTCCACGAGGCCGGTCACGTATTCTTCCGGCCCCTCGGGCAGTTCATGATGTCCCTCGGCGGAACACTGGGACAATTGCTGATGCCCGTGATCGCCCTCGGCGTGCTGCTGTTGAAGACCCGCGACCCGTTCGGCGCCTCCGTGGCCCTGTGGTGGCTCGGCGAGAATTTTCTCGACATCGCGCCCTACATCAACGACGCACGGGCTGGCACCTTGCCGCTGCTCGGCGGCAACACCGGTCAGTCCACCCCTTACGGTTTCCACGACTGGAACTACCTCCTCACCGAGACCGGCCTGCTGCACCTGGATCGGACAATCGCCGGATTGAGCCACTTCGGCGGCTCCCTGATCATGATCGCCGCCCTCGCGTGGGGCGGGATCCTGCTCTACCGCCAATACGGGCGCCTGGAGAAGCTGGGCTGAAACGGCGCCCAGGACAGCCTTGACGGGGCGTCAGCCGCGAACCGGCTCCCCGATCGCGGCGGTCGAGCCGCTGGCCCCGAGTATCCGATAGACCATCGGGACCAGCACCAGCGACACCAGGGTGGAGAAGGAGAGCCCGGAGACGATGGTCACCGCCAGCGGCTGCAGCATCTCGGAGCCCTCGCCGATGGCCAGCGCCAGTGGCAGCATGCCGACAACGGTGGTCAGGGTGGTCATGAGGATCGGCCGCAGGCGCAGGCGGGCGGCCTCGAGAATGGCGTCGTGCTTGTCCAGGCCGCGGCGGCGGCCGATCTCGATGAATTCCACCAGCACGATGGCGTTGTTGACCACGATGCCCGCGAGCATGATGAGCCCGAGCCAAACGGGCATCGACAGCGGCAGTGCGGTCCACTGCAGGCCGAGCACGACGCCGATCAGGGCGAAGGGCACGGAGATGAGGATGATCAGGGGATTGCGCAGCGACTCGTACTGCACCGCCATCACCACCAGCACCAGGAACAGGGCCAGCCCCAGCAGCAGGCGGCCGATGTCGCGGCCCTCCTGCATGGCCTTCAGTCCGCCGCCGTCGTAGATGCTGTATCCCGGCGGCAGGGGAAGATCTGCAAGCGCTGCCAGGGACTGCTCGATCGCCTCCTGCAGCGTGATCTCGTCCCCGAGCGAGGCGGTGATGTCCACGATGCGCTGCTGGCGGTCGCGCACGATGGTGGCGGGTTGAGGCAGGATCTCGATGCGCGCCACGTCTCCCAGGCGCAGCGGCACCCGGGGCTCGGTTTTGCTGAACAGGACGATGGATTCCAGGTCGCCCGGGGCCGCCACTTCCATGCGGTCCAGCCGCAGCAGGATGTCGATGCTGCGGTCCCCGCTGATGAAGTCGGTGACTGTCTTTCCCTCAAGGGCGAAGCGCAGGATGTTCCCGACGTCCTCCACTTGCAGCCCGTAGCTCGCCGCACGTTTGCGATCCAGGCGAACGGAGAGCTCCTGGGTAACCTCCTCGCTCGAATGCTGCAGATTGCGCAGGCCCTCGATGCCCTTGAGCCGCTCCAACGCCTCGTCGGCCAGGCCCGCCAGCACGCCCAGATCCGGCCCCTTGATGCGGATGCTGAGGTCGTCGTCGCCGCTGCCGAAGCGGATGCCGCGGATACCGCGGGTCGACATATAGACCTTCAGCCCGGGGATCTCTTCGGCGGTTATCGACTTTTTCACACGTGCGATCCAGTCGTTGCTGCTGATCCCGCGCTCGGCCAGGGGTTTGAGCAGCACCTGAAGGCTGGCCCGGTTGGCGTTCTCGAACTGGGAGCGCCCGAAGACGAAGCCGCCCACCGTGGTGAAGATGGCGTCCACCTCGGGCTGCGCGGCGACCAGCTTCTCGACCCTGCGCGTGAGGGCATCCATCTCGCCGATGTCGATCCCGCTGTCCGCGGTGAGACTGATGCGCACGTCGCCCTCGTCAAGCTTGGGCAGGAATTCCTGCCTCGACTCCTGGAACCAGGGGACGGTGTAGACGAGTCCGGCGACGAAGACGGCGATTACCAGCCAGCGCACCCGCAGCAGCCGGGCAAGCAGCCAGGCGTAACCCTCCTGGGCAGCAGCCATCGCACGGTCGGCGAGCCGCCGCAGCGCGCCCTCGCGGCCGGCGGGGACACGCCCGGCCAGCGCCGGCACCAGGGTGAGCGCCACCGCCATGGAGGCGACGATGGCGGCAGAGATGGTGAAGATGAGCTCGCGGAACAGGAGTCCGACCAGACCGCCGATGAACAGGAAGGGAAGGACCGCCGCGAGGTTGGTGGAAGTGGAGGCGACGATGGCGCTGGCCACCTCGGAGGCCGCGGAGTCCGCCGCCTGGGCGTTCGGCTCGCCCAGGCGCTGGCGGCGGTAGATGTTCTCTAGCATGACGATGGTGCTGTCCACCAGCATGCCGATCCCGAGGGCCAGTCCCCCCAGGGTCATGATGTTGAAGGTGAGCCCGCTTACCGCCATCAGGATGAAGGTCACCAGCACCGCGATGGGAATGGCGCTGCCGATGATGAGCGTGCGCCGCAGGCTGCCGAGAAAGACGTAGACCACCGCCATCGCGAGCAGGGCGCCGCTGACGGCGGCGGTGACGGCGTTGTTGAGGGACTGGCGGATGTAGCGCGCCTGGTCGTCCACGCGGCGGATCTGGATGTCTTGGGGTATCTCACCCGTCTCCGCGAGCCGCCCAAGCTCGGCCTCGACCGCGTCCACCACCGCCACCGTGTTGGCCAGCGGCTGCTTCTGGATCGAGAGCTTGATGCCAGGTCGGTCATCGAGGCGGATGCGCAGGCGCTCCTCGGCCGCGCCGTCGATGACGCGCGCGACCTCCCCGAGCCGAAGCAGCGACAGGGGCCGCTCGGGATCCTCGGCGGACAGGGGCAGGTCGGCGATCTCCTCCACGCTGGTGAAGCGGCCGCCGGTGCGGCCGCTGATCTCGCCGTCGGGCATGCGCAGCCGCCCCGCCGAGATGTCCCGGTTGGCCTCCCGCAACGCCTGCTCGATGTCCAGCACGTCGAGCCCCAGTCCCGCCAGCCGGAACTGGTCGGCGATCACCTGCACCTCGCGCTCCAGACCTCCGCCCACCTCCGCGGCGGCCACTCCGGGCAGAGTCAGGAGGAGACGGCTCAGGCGGTAGTCGACCCAGGCGCGCAGCTCCACCGGGTCCAGCAGGGGTGAGCTGATCACGTACTCGGCAACCGGCAGCTGGAAGGGGTCGCGCTTGTAGATCACCGGCGGGTCGATGCCGTCGGGCAGGAAACGCTTGGCGCGGTCGAGGCGCGAGCTCGCGTCCCGCAGCGCATAGTCGATGTCGGTGCCATAGGCGAAGGAGAGGTCCACCGAGCTCCGTCCCTCGGTGGTCTGGGACTGGATGGCAACCGCCCCCTCGGTGATCGCCAGCTGCTCCTCGAGCTGGCGGGTGACCTCGTCCTCCATGATCTTGGCGGGCACCCCGGGGTCGACGATGCGCACCCGGACGTCCGGGTAGATGATGTGGGGCAGCAGGTCAATGTTGAGCCGGCCCAGCGCGAAGCCGCCGAGGACCATCACCGCGAGGGTGAGCATGACCACCCCGACCGGGTGGCGCACGGACCAGCTGGAGATGCTCATCGCCAGATGCCCAGTCCTGGCAGCGTTCAGCCTGCCGCGTCGACGATCTTCACGGCCTTGCCCTCGGTCAGGCCGAGGAAGCCGCGGGTAATGATGCGTTCGCCGGGAGCCAGGCCGTCGAGGATCTCGATGCGGTCGGCGATGCGCAGCCCGCTTCGCACCGTGCGCCGCACCGCCTTGCCCTCGCCGTCAACCAGCCACACGAACTCCCCCCCGCGGTCCCGCGCGAGGGCGCGGAAGGGGATCAGCAGACGCTCGACAGCGGCGGTCTCGAGCCTCGCGCGCACGAACTGCCCGGCGCGCGCCCCCTCCGGCACCGGGTCCAGCACGATCTCGACGATGCCCTGACGGCTTGTCCGGTTGAGGGCGGGATGAATGCGCAGGATCTTGCCGTCGAACTGCGCGGCGCCGAGGGCGTCGATGCGTACCGCCGCCGCGTCCCCCACCGCGATGTGCGGCAGGATCAGCTCGGAGGCGTAGACCTCGGCGACCAGGGACGACGGGTCTGCCACCGTGAGCAGGTGGCTGTTCTTGGTCACGAAGTCGCCCGGCTCCACCAGCCGCTCCGTGACCACGCCGGCGAACGGGGCGCGGATGCGGGTGAAGGCGAGCCGGGTCTCCAGCAGCCGCTCCTCCGCCTCGGCGACCAGCAGCGATGTCTCCGCCTGGGCCAGCTCGTCTTCCGCGACGGCGCGCCGGGCGCGCAGGCTCACGAGGCGCTCGAGGTCCCTTTTCTCCTGCTCCTTTGTGGCGCGGGCCTTGTCGAGCTCCGCGCGCAGCAGGTCGTCGTCGAGCGCGACCAGCAGCTGGCCGGTCTCGACCTGGTCGCCCTCGAACACCGCGAGATCGGTCACCCGCCCCTCCTCCTGACTGAAGATGCGCACCAGTCTGCGGAAGCGTAGAGAGCCCGGGCGCTCGTGTTGACCGGAGACCGGGGCGCGCTCGGCGGTGTATACGGTCACCAGATGGTCCTGCGCCCGCTCCCGGCCCGCGGGGTTCGCGGTGGGAGCCTGCTGGTCGCCGCAGCCGGTCAGCAGAGCCGCGGCCAGGAGCAGACAGGCGCGAGGGGTCTTCCGGCGCACTCGAAGAACGCCCGGCTCAGGACCGACCCGTAAGATCGGTGATGTTCGCCGCGGGCGGGGGAGCCTCGTCCGGGTACCCGTAGTGCTTGATCTCGCGCCGGATGTTGCGCTGGATGATGACGCCCAGCACCGCCCATTCCAGGCCGGTGAGCTCGATCTCCGGGTAGAGGTCGTTGAGCGCGATCAGCCATTCCCTGCCGTCCCCGTCCTTGCGGTACTGGCGGAACCAGCGCACCCCCTCCACGTCGGCGAACACGAACATGCCGTCGCGGCATTGTGGCGTCGGCTCGATGATGACGATGCACTTGTCAGGGAACTCGGGCTCCATCTGATCGCCGAGCACCTGCAGGGCAAAGGGTTCCTGCAGGCTGCAGCCACCGGAGTCCAGGGTGGGATCTGCCATGGGTCGACCTCACTTAGTCAGGACGCTGACGAGTGGCCGTCCCGGCCAAGATCAGCGCGCCGCCCAGGCCGCGCGGTGCTGGGACGGCTTCGTTTTCAACTGGTCACGCCCTAGACGACGGCGTCAAGTCCCTGTGCCGCTCGCAGCGCCGGACCGGTCAGCGTCTTCTCGGGGCTGCCGAGCCGGTCGGGATGACCGGTTCGGGTAGAATCTTCGCCCGGATATGGGCGTCGATCAAACCAAACCCAACACGGGAGCAGGATGTACACAGTCGCCACCGAACGCGCTCACAGCGACCGCCGCGATACCCACAACCTGCGCGCCATGCTGCCCTTCCTCTGGGAATTCCGCGGCCGGGCGCTGCTCGCGATCGCCTGCCTGGTGCTCGCCAAGGTTGCCAACGTCGGCGTGCCGGTCGTGCTCAAGGGTATCGTCGATGCCTTCGAAGGCGTCTCGACCCAGGCGCTGATCCTGCCCGTCTCTCTGCTGCTGGCCTACGGGGCGCTGAAGCTCAGCGCATCCCTCTTCAACGAGCTCAGGGACGTGGTGTTCGCCCGGGTGCGATATCGCGCGATGCGGCGGCTCTCGACCCGCGTGCTCGCGCACCTGCACCGGCTCTCGCTACGCTACCACCTGGAGCGCCAGAGCGGGGCCGTGAGCCGCGACCTGGAGCGGGGCACGCGCTCGGTTGCCACCATTCTCAACTACATGGTCTTCAGCGTGCTGCCGGTGCTGGTGGAGTTCGGTCTGGTGGCGGCCATCCTGTTCAGTCAGTACGACCTGGTGTTCGCTCTGGTGACCTTCGGCACGGTCGCCGTTTACGTGGCCTTTACCTTTGCCATCACCGAGTGGCGCATGGACTTCCGTCACCAGATGAACCGCCTCGACTCCCAGGCCAACTCGCACGCCTTCGACAGCCTGATCAACTACGAGACGGTCAAGTATTTCGGTAACGAGCCCATGGAGCTCAGGCGCTACGACCGCACCCTGAGCGACTGGGAGGAGACGGCGGTCAAGAGCCAGACCTCCATGTCCCTGTTGAACTTCGGACAGGGTGCGATCATCGCGCTCGGGGTCACCTTCATCATGTTCTTCGCCGCACG
This sequence comes from uncultured Chromatiaceae bacterium, assembly GCA_964395315.1. Taxonomy (GTDB): domain Bacteria; phylum Pseudomonadota; class Gammaproteobacteria; order Chromatiales; family Chromatiaceae; genus CAVORB01. The sequence continues at coordinate 9,796 of CAYNBI010000078.1, forward strand.
GGGTGTCGTGACCGGCTCGATGAGCATCGGCGATCTGGTGCTGGTGAACGCGCTCCTGCTGCAGCTGTTCATACCGCTGAATTTCCTCGGCATCGTCTACCGCCAGATCAAGTACGCCCTGGCGGACATGGATCTGGTGTTCAAGCTGTTGGAGCGAGAGCCGGAGATCGAGGACCGCCCCGATGCGCGCCCGCTAGCGATGAGGCAGGGCGCGGTCCGTTTTGCTCATGTGAATTTCCACTACCAGCCGGAGCGCGAGATTCTGCGCGACGTGGATTTCGAGATCGGTCCGGGGCAGAAGGTCGCAGTGGTCGGCCACAGCGGTGCCGGCAAGTCCACCCTCTCTCGGCTCCTTTTCCGTTTCTACGACGTGACCGGCGGGGGGGTCCTGATCGACGGGCAGGACATCCGGGACGTCACGCAGGACAGCCTGCGAGCGGCCATTGGCGTGGTGCCCCAGGATACGGTGCTGTTCAACGACAGCATCTACTACAACCTGGCATACGGGCGACCGGATGCCTCCCGGGAGGAGGTCGAACGGGCGGCGGAAATGGCCCACATCCGCGCCTTCATCGAGGGATTGCCCGACGGTTGGGATACTCTGGTTGGCGAGCGCGGTCTAAAGCTCTCTGGCGGCGAGAAGCAGCGGGTGGCCATCGCGCGCGCCATTCTCAAGCGCCCGCGCATCCTGGTCTTCGACGAGGCTACGTCGTCCCTGGACAGCCACACGGAACAGGCCATCCAGCAGACGCTTGCGGAAGTCGCAGAGGATCACACCACACTGGTCATCGCCCACCGATTGTCCACGGTGGTGGACGCCGATCGCATCCTCGTCATGCAGGCCGGCCGTATCGTCGAGCAGGGCACGCATCGCCAGCTGCTTAGCGCCAGTGGTGTCTACGCTGAGATGTGGGAGCTGCAGCGGCGCGAGCGCGAGGCGTCTCTGGAGGTGGTGGCGTGACCGTGTCCGCGCGCGTCACGCGGCGCAAGGCCTTGCACTGGTTAGGTTATCATCCGGGCGAAGCACATTCCGGGCGGCGAGACGCGGACTCGATGCACGAGATGGCACAGGAAAGCTCGATCACTCCGGCTCCGGGGCAGACCCCGCGCGGTGTGCTGCGCATTCTCCGGTCAGCCCGTCTCGTCGCCCCCTTGCTGGTGCTTGCCGCCGGGCTGACCGGCTCGCTGGTCTTGCTGCTGGTCCATTGGCGGCTGCCACACTCGGACAGCGTCCAGCTGCTGTGTCTGGGATTCCTGCTCGCTTCCCTGGCGGCGCTGGCGCTGGCGGGGGTCCGCCTGCGCTCGCAGCTGCTCAAGCCGCTGGTGAATCTGGAGGAGTCGGTGGCGCGCGTCTGCCAGGGGGAGCCCGGCGCCAGCGAGGCGCTGCGCGATGTTGGTGTCCTCAACGAGATCGCGCGCGACATCGGCACCCTCAACTCGGAGCTGACGGACCTCTACGAGGACATGGACAGCCGGGTCGCCCGCCAGACCATGCGTCTGGCGCAGAAGACGGCCTCGATCAAGATCCTCTACGACGTCGCCGCCGGCATCAACGAGGCGCAGGGACTCGATGAGCTTCTGTTGCGCTTTCTGCGCGTGCTCAAGGAAATGGTCAACGGGCGCGCGGCCACCGTGCGCCTGGTGATGCCGGACGGCAGTCGGCGGCTGGTCGGATCCATCGGGCTCGACGACGATCTGGTGCGCGACCAGGACATGATGCCCGTGGACCTGTGCCTGTGCGGCACGGTGCTGTCGCCGGGGGATATCCTCTGCCGCAACGATGCCCGCTTCTGCTCGCGCGTCTACGGACGCAAGATGTTCGGCAGCGACGAAATGGAGGTGGTGACGGTACCCCTGGAGCACCATGACGAGCTCCTGGGGCTCTACACGGTATTCGTCGACAAGCCCGGGGTGAGCGGCCGGGAGGACATACTGGAGCTCTTGTTCAGCGTCGGCCACCACCTGGGCATCGCGGTCGCGAAGCTGCGCTCCGACGCGGAGACGCGGCGGCTATCGATCGTCGAGGAGCGCAACGCCTTGGCCCATGAGCTGCACGACTCACTCGCCCAGACCCTTGCCAGCCTGCGCTTCCAGGTCAAAATGCTGGAAGACGCCCTGGCGCGGTCCGTTGTCCCGGATGAGGCGCGCACCGACCTCGAGCGCATTCGCGGCGGGCTCGACGAGGCGCACGCGGAGCTGCGCGGCCTGCTGGCCAACTTCCGCGCCCCGATGGACCGATGCGGGCTCGTCCCGGCCCTCGAGAAGCTTGCCGATAAGCTGCGTCAGCGCACGGACATGCACGTACTGTTTCACGACAACTGCCGCCCGTTCGAGCTTCCAGCCTTCACCCAGCTGCAGGTGACCCGCATCGCGCAGGAGGCGCTGGCCAACATCCGCAAGCACGCCCGGGCGCACACGGTGCGCATGCTCCTTACCCGCGCGGGCGGGAGCTACGTGCTGCTGGTGGAGGACGACGGGATCGGGTTCGATGCGGTGCCCTCGGCCGGGTCCGCCGGGGAGCACCTCGGGCTCACCATCATGCAGGAGCGGGCGCGACGGATCGGGGCGGAGCTGCGCGTCGAGAGTGAGCCGGAGGAGGGCACCCGCGTCGAGCTGGTGTTCTCGGGCGATCGCAAGTCGCCGCTTGGTGCGCGAGAGGCGGCCTGATGCGCGTGCTGCTGATCGACGACCATGCCCTGTTTAGGTTCGGGCTGCAGGAGCTCCTTGAGCGCCGCGGCATCGAGGTGGTGGACGCGGTGGGCGAGTCAGAGGCTGGGATCCGCCGGGTCGCCGAGACGGCGCCGGACGTGGTCCTGCTGGACATGCGCATGCCCCGGATGAACGGGCTGGAGGTCCTGCGCGGGCTCCGCGCCTCGGGCCAGCGGATGCCGGTTGCGATCCTGACCACCAGCGCCGAGGAGCGCGACCTGATCGACTCCCTGCAGTCCGGGGCGCAGGGCTATCTGCTCAAGGACATGGAGCCCGATGAGCTGATCGCGGCCCTCGAGGACATCGTCGCCGGCAGGACGGTGGTCGCCAAGGAGCTGACCGCCGTGCTCGCCAGGGCGGTGCAGGGTGAGCGGCCGGCGGCCGCGAGGGCATCCGCGTTCGCGGACCTCACGCCGCGCGAGCGCGAGATCCTGTGTCATCTCGCGGAGGGCCAGAGCAACAAGACCATCGCCCGCGCCCTGGGCATCTCCGACGGGACCGTCAAGCTCCACGTCAAGGCGATCCTGCGCAAGCTCGACATCCACTCGCGTGTGGAGGCAGCGGTCATCGCCGTCGAGAACGACCTGTGCCCCCGGAGCGTGCCCCGCTCCGGGGGCTGACCACCGAGGCGCCTAACCCCGATCGATCAGGTTGGAATACGAACCATGAAGAACTTCATCGAAATGGTGCGCGGTTGTCTCTCGGACGTCCGCGAGATCATGCCCTGGGACCTCGAGGAGCGGTTGCAGGAGAATCCGGACCTGCTGATCGTGGATGTTCGGGAACCACAGGAGTTCGAGGCCATGCACATCGCGGGGTCGATCAACGTGCCGCGCGGCATCCTGGAGTCGGCCTGCGAGTGGGACTACGAGGAGACGGTGCCGGAGCTGGTGCAGGCGCGGGAACGCGAGGTGGTCGTCGTCTGCCGCTCGGGCTACCGCAGCGTGCTCGCGGCCCATTCCATGCAGGTGCTGGGCTATCGCGACGTGGTTTCCCTGCAGACTGGGCTCCGGGGCTGGAAGGACTACGATCAGCCGCTGGAGGATGGCGGCGGCAACGAGGTCGACCTCGACGACGCTGACGTCTACTTCACGCCCAGGATACGCACGGAGCAGATGCGGCCCGCCGACGGCTGAGCCTCAGGTCTCAGCCCGCGGCGGCGGTGTTCGATCGGGCCGCGCCAGCAAGGCGCCGGAACGCCGTTGCCAGTGCGGTCGCGTCTCCCACGTTGCCCGGGAAGATGACCACCGGCAGTCCCGGAAATCGCGGGTGGTCATCCGGGCAGCGCACCACCGAGCAGCCCGGCAGCACTTGGCCCAGTACCCGCGATTTACGCAGAGCGAGGCCGTCGCTCAGCACGTCGTTCGACGTGATGCCGCCCTTGCTGATGAGGAAGCTCGTCTCCGCCGGCAGCCCGCGCACCACGTCCATCAGCAGCCCCGAGACCTGCTCGCCGAACGCGAGCCGCGCCGCCTGACCCGGGAAGGTACGCTCTACCCGGCTGGTGTAGATCACGGGTGTCAGACCGGCGGCGTGGGCGGCGGCCGCGTCGGCGAGGACCTCCGTCAACAGGCCCTGCCGGTCACTGGCGATGCGGTCCACGTCCAGCTGCACCGGGGCCACGTCAGGTTCTGCCAGCAGGGCCTCCAATTGGGCGGTGGTCTTGCGCACGTGGGAGCCTACGATCACCGCGCCCGGTCCATCGTTGCGGATCTGGCTGTGCAGGTCCTCCGCGGCGACCGGCTGCGGGGGCAGATCCGCCAGGGAGGTGAGCAGGCTCGCGCCGCTACGGAACAGAAAGCGCTTGCCGGTGGCGACCGCTTCCAGGACCTGCCCCGTGAATCCGTCGAGGTCCGACTGGCGCTCGCAGTCAACCACGCAGCAGGCGTTGCCGGAGAGCGATTGCAGACGGTCGCGCACGTCTCCCCGAACGTCATCGAGCAGGAAGCGTTGGACCGCGGACGCTGGGATGTGCCCGCGGGTCTTCTCGGCCACGTAGTCGGGCAGATAGCTGGTGGAGTAGCCGAATACCGAGTCGCGGGAGAACTCGGTCTCGTCCACCCGCATTCGTCGCCCGCCGGTTTCGATGTAGTGGACGCTGTCCACCGTCAGGCGCCCGCCTTCGAAGAAGGCGGGAACCAGAAAGTGGGCGTCGAAGGGGCCGAGCTCTGCGGCGATGACGTCCGTCTCGACCGGAAAATGTCCGCGCAGGGTCGAGTCGGAGCGGCTGACCAGCAGGGGCTGGACGGGGCGACCCGCGCGGGCGAGCTGGTCCAGGGCGGCGCGCAGGTTACGGCACACATCGCGGGTGACCGCGGACGCCCGCTCGGCGTCCATGCTGCGGGTGTTGGTCAGCACGAAAAACAGGGGCGAGTCGTCCTGTAACGCGCCCCGCAGGGTATCCGCATCCCAGCGGGTGAGCAGCAGACAGCTGTGGACCGTCTGCGACCCGGTTGGGTCGTCGTCGAGCACGATGATCTTCGTCTCTGCCATGGCTCTCCGCCCGTGTGGTTCGTCGCGAGGTAGATGTGAGAAAGCACGGGATTCGGCAGTCCCTCGCCGAAGTCCCTGCTCAGCCCATCATCTTGGACACGCGCCCGGCCATGTCCTCCGCCGTCAGCCCGTTGAAGGCCATGACCTCGCCAGGGGTCGCGGTGGTCTCGCCGCGCTTCCACACCATCAGGTCGCGGCGGGGCGCGCGGGTGCGCAGCATCACCGGCTCCAGGGGAGCGCCGGGGCCGCCGCTCACGGCGCACAGCATGTCGCCATCGAATAACGCGTTGAAGTGATCATCGTCCAGGAAGGCATTGTCCGGCTGGGCGCAGGTCTCCCAGGCGACGTCCTCGGGGCGGTAAAGCCGGCGCGGGTTGACCACGCCTACGATGCGAACGCGGTAGCCCTTCGATTCAAGCAGATCCTTGGCCTCGAACACCGGCAGGTAGACCATGTCGCCCGTGACCGCGAACACCACCGTGCCCTTGTCGCCTCCGGCGCTCTCGTAGAGGCTGACCGCGCCACGCTCGACGGCGTCCCGCGCCTGCTCCAGGGTGGTGCGCACCGGCAGCGGGCTCTTGGAGGCAAAGATGGCGATGCCCTTGTTCCAACTCGCCAGCGCCCACTCGTAGCTAGCCTGGAGCATGTTGGTGTCCACCGGGAACAGGGGGTAGACGTTGCCGTTTCGCATCTGTGCGGCCGCGTAGTTCTCGATCTCCGGCCGCTGATGGGTCCAGCCGTTGCGGCCCTGCTCCAAGGCGCCCGCGGTGAACATGGCGATCACCGAGGGCGTGCGCCGGCGCAGCTCCGCCATGGCCTGGGTCACGGTCTGAAAGATCGGCCAGCCATTGATGGCGAAGCTCTCATAGGAGAGCCACAGCGAGCGGGAGCCGAACAGGGCGAGGCCGGCGGCGAGACCGGCGCAGGCATCCTCGCTCAGAGGCTCGTACACTTGGCCGTCGGGCCGCTGGTTGTACAGCGGGTCGGTAGTCGGATGGCGGATGCCCAGGGCCTCATTGATGTTTTTCATCGCGGACGCCTCGTTGCCGTCCGCGTTGGTCACCACGAAGCGGCGGTCCGCCTGCCCGACCGCCGCCACCAGGGCGCCCAGCGCGGTCGCTGGCACCACCTCTTCTCCCACGGGGAAGTCGCGGGTCGGCAACTGGCCAAGGTCCGCAAGTGACATCGCGCGCTCGGTCACCGCGGTCGCGACGGCGGGACCACCCCCGGCGCGGCGGAAGTTCTCGCGCACGATGGCCCAGGCCAGCGGAGACAGGGCGCGGCGCTTGAGGGCCTCGCTGATGTGCGGCTGATCCAGGGTGTCCTTCGGGTACAGGTTGTGCGACTTCGATCCGGTGGTGTGGACGCCTGCACCCTTGAGCTGCTTGATGATGAAGGCGGTAAGCCGCCCGCCCAGGGCGGAGCGGGCCGCGCGGTCCATCCCCTGGAGCACCGCGCCCGCGAATGCGAGCCGCGCGTCGAAGGAGAAGCGAGTGCTGTCGACGTAGGCCCCGTCCTGCGCGCTATCGTCGAAATCCTTCGCGTCGATCAGGATCACCTCCTGGAATCCGTGTGCGTTCCAGTAGGCCACCATGCGCTCGTTGTCCCAGGTGGAGACCATTGCGTGGTGCTCTTGGCTGTAGCCGTTCCAGATCAGCACCGGCAGGAAATTGGTGGCTCGCGGGTAAGCGGTGTGGAAGTGCATCATGGCCGAGAGGGGGTAGGGCTCGCCCATGCCGCCGTCCCCGATGGTCACCGCAAACAGCTTGTCGGGGTGGAGCAGGGCGCCCGCCATTGCGAAGTGCTGACCCTGGCCGAGCGGGCCCGCGGGGGAGAGGATACCTGGGATCGCCCCGGAGAGATGCCCGAGAAGCCCTTCGCGCTCGCGGAAGCGGTTGCGCATGTCTTCCACGGTGCGGATGCCCATCTCCTCGAGCGAGGTATCGAGAAACATGGCGCTGTAGAAGCCGGGGGCGTGATGGCCGACCTCGGTGACGATGTTGGTGTGGCCCAGCATCATCAGCGAGGCGTGGGCCTCGGCGCTGGACGCGAAGCCGCCCGGATGTCCCGAGCCCTTCGCGCCGGTCACCTGCAAGGTGAGGTAGCGCAGCGCATCCGCGCCCATCAGGGTCTGATAGGCGGCGCGGGGGTCGCTGGCATCCTGGATGGAGCCATCACCTTCCCCAATCAGCGGTTGGTCCGCATTTTTGTAGAAGCCCGGCCACGGCTCGCCGAAGTACTCGATGCCGGTGGTGAACTCTGGGATTTCGGGGAAAAGGTACTCCGGTGCTGCGCTCATGACGGTCTCTCCAGTGATCTAGCAGTTGCATGCCGGCGGGATTGCCGAGGCTTGAAGAGAACTCTAATGACGCTGCGCGAATTTCACAATACAGAATGATTTCCATATTATGAAAATATGAAGCGAGCTATCGTCGCACTCCCTGTGCGTCTCGCTGATCTGAAATCCCGATGAGGGGTCCTGAGCGTCAGCCTTTCTCTGCCGTGAGGTAGGCGATCCAACCGGCGTCGGGCTCGCCTTCCTCCACAGGCACGAACACGCCGTCCGGGTTGCCTTCCTCGTCCCATCCCTGCCAGTAGCAGATCACCCGTCCGAAGCCGGCCTCCGCGAGCAGCTCGCGGATCTCGGGCAGGGACCACAAACGCCAGTCATAGCTGAACGCGCGCTCCAGGCGCGAGCCATCACTGAGCGTGAAGTGGATGTGGCACACCAGACGGCCGGTGACGGGGTCGTACTTTTCCTGCTCCCAGACGTAGGTGAATTGTCCGTCGACGGACTCAATCTGGCGTTCCTCGGTGATGACGCGGTAGGAGTCGTAGCCTCCGTAGGCGTCTAGGAAGAAGATCCCGTCGTCCTTCAAGGCGTTGCGGACACGATGGAAGTAGCGCGCGAGGGTAGCCCTGTCCGTCAGCAGCCAGTAGCTGAAGTTCATTGCCGCGATGATGTCGGCCGGAGGGGATTCAGCCGCGAGCACATCCTGCTCCAGAAGGCTTACCCGCGCGGCGGCGTCGTTGGATAAGGAAGCGAGATTGTGAGCCCGGCCCCAGGCGAGCACCTCGGAATCGATATCGACGCCGATGGCGCGGTTGGTTTTGCGCCGGCGCACCCATTCGCAGCATACGGACGCGGTTCCGCAGAAGTCCTCCCGCAACAAGCGCGCACTCCGCCCACGCAGCAGGCGATAGTTACGGTCGATGAAGTCCACCTCCGCCTCCGGGCATTGGACCGAGAGCTCGTAGAGCCGATGACGATCCGCCTGCTTGGCGAGCGTGGGGGTGCCCAGGGCGGCGCGACTGGTCTTGGGCATGGCCGGGATCGGCACTCCTGTGGTCGAGGAACAACCTGGCCGCCGGTTTGCGCGGCTTCAACTGTTCGTATATTCTTCCCGGCTCGCAATCGTAATGGAAGCGGCGAGTTGGCGCGGGCCTGATGGTCCCGTCCGGCTTGCTGGAAGCGATGCGCAGACCTCCCGGAGAGGTGTCCGAGTGGCTTAAGGAGCACGCCTGGAAAGTGTGTATAGGTTAATAGCCTATCGAGGGTTCGAATCCCTCCCTCTCCGCCATTAAATCAGCGCAACTATCTGATAATGATAACTAAGTTGTAGCCGTTCTTGTGCGATACCCACAATTCTACCCACAAACGCATCTGATTGTTTCGCCACGGCCTTGTGCATCTGTGAGCGGTGCGTGCGTCGACTGGGGACTTGGTCAAGAGTGAGGTGACAGGTCCTAGGTAAGGCGGTTAACCCTGCGCCCCGCATATCCCCGCTCGCCCCACAGATAGCCCGCGGTTACCCGCCCCCTCCGGTCTCTCCCGCTGCTGGCCTGGTGCTCGGCGGCCGATCCGGCGCCAAAGCGCTGGTCGGCCAACCGCAAGAAGGAGGCGGTGCTGCGACTGCTGCGTGGCGAGCCCGTAGAGGCCCTGTCACGGGAGCTGGGCGTGG
>CAYNBI010000079.1:0-18706 GCA_964395315.1 uncultured Chromatiaceae bacterium
CACGCCGGCTTTCCTGTTCGCCGTGCTGCTGTGGGAGCCGGTGCGCCTTCGTTACGATGAGCTCGTGGGGCGGGGGCTCTCGCCGCTGGAAGCGATGAGTCAGGCCGCCGCTGAGGTGTCCGCTCAGCAGCGCCCTCAGGTGGCGCTGCCGAAACGTTTCGCCCTGTTGACGCAGGAGATCTGGGCCATGCAGCCGCGCCTGGAGCAGCGCCAGGGAAAGCGCCCCTACCGGCTGGTAACCCATCCCCGGTTCCGGGCCGCCTACGACTTCCTGGTCCTGCGGGCGGAGGCGGGCGAAGCGGACGAAGAGACGGCGCAGTGGTGGACGCGCTTCCAGGAGGCCAACCCCCAGGAGCGGGCCGGTATGACCGGCGGCGGTAAGCGCCGGCGTCCGCGCCGGCGCCGGCCGCGCAGGCCGGATGCGGCGCCAGCGCCGACAGCCGGGGAGTGACCCGACGGCGTTGCACGGCGGCGTTTACATCGGGCTCGGCAGCAACCTGTGCGACCCGGTGCGGCAGGTCCGGGCCGCCCTGGAGGACCTCGCCGGGATCGCCGACACGCACCTGCTGGCTTGCTCTTTCCTGTATCGGACATCCCCCGTGGGACCCCGGGATCAGCCGGATTACGTCAACGCGGTCGCCCGCCTGGAGACAGGCCTGAGCGCGCGCGGTCTGCTGGCCGCGCTGCAGGGCATCGAGCGCCGACACGGCCGGGTGCGCGATGGAACCCGCTGGGGGCCGCGCACGCTGGACCTGGACATCCTGCTCTTCGGCGGCGCGGTGGTCGACGAGCCGGGCCTCCGGCTGCCGCATCCGGAGATCGGAGGGCGCGCCTTCGTGCTCATTCCGCTGGCGGATCTGGCGCCGGCGGAGCTGGAGATTCCCGGGCAGGGGAGACTGGCGGACCTGCTGGCGCGTTGCGCCGGCGAGGGCGTGGTCCGGTTGGCGGAGCGGCCGCCGCCGGCTTGTGAGTGCGGCGGACAGCTGGCAGAATCGCCCGACCTCCACCAGGAGTAGCCCATGGCCGCCGCACCCGTCACCATCTCCACGCTCGCTGCAATGAAAGAACGCCGCGAGCGGATCGCGAGCCTCACCTGCTATGACGCGAGCTTCTGCTCCCTGCTGGAGCAGTCGGGTGTCGAGGTCCTGCTGGTTGGCGATTCGCTGGGCATGGTCATACAGGGGCAGTCCACCACCCTGCCCGTCACCCTCGACCAGATGGTCTATCACACCGCCTGTGTCGCCCGCGCCCGCAAGACGGCGCTCGTCGTCGGCGATCTGCCGTTTCTTTCCTACGCGACCCCGGACCGGGCCCTGGCGAGCGCCGGCCGCCTGATGCAGGAGGGCGGGGCGCACATGGTCAAGCTCGAGGGCGGTGCGCCGGTGGTCAGGGCGATTGAGCTCCTGACCACGCACGGCGTCCCGGTTTGTGCCCATCTCGGGCTGCTTCCGCAGTCCATACACCGGCTCGGCGGCTACCGGTACCAGGGCCGTGACCATGCCTCGGCGGACGCCATCCGTCACGATGCCCTGGCGCTGCAGGATGCCGGTGCCGGCATGCTGGTGCTCGAGTGCGTCCCGGCGGTCCTGGCTGGCGAGATCAGCCGCCTCTTGTCCATCCCGGTGATCGGCATTGGCGCCGGCAACGCATGTGACGGTCAGGTGCTGGTGCTGTACGACATGCTGGGGCTCACCCCCGGCAAGCCCCCGAGCTTCAGCAAGGACTTCCTCGCCGGGCGCCCCGGGGTCGCCGAGGCCGTCGGCGCCTATGTGCAGGACGTCAAGTCCGGTGCTTTCCCGGGCACAGCCCAGACCCCCTATTGAGGTGATGCCCTTGGAGCTGGTCGAACCCGTCCCGGCGCTGCGGCGGCGGGTGCAAGAATGGCGCCGCGCCGGCTTGCGCGTGGCATTCGTTCCCACGATGGGCAACCTGCACGCAGGGCACCTGACGCTCGTCAAGGAGGCGCAACAGGCCGCCGACCGCACGGTGGTCAGCATATTCGTCAATCCACTGCAGTTCGGCCCGTCGGAGGATTTCGACGCCTATCCGCGCACCCTGGAGCAAGACCGCGTTCTGCTGGAGGGGGAGGGCACGGATCTGCTGTTCGCGCCGAGCGTCCAGGCCGTCTATCCGCATGGCGAGGCGGCGCAGACCAGGGTCGAGGTGCCCGGTCTCTCCGAGATCCTGTGCGGCGCCAGCCGGCCGGGGCACTTCGTGGGTGTCGCGACGGTGGTCTGCAAGCTCTTCAACATGGTGCAGCCCGATGTCGCCCTGTTCGGCGAAAAAGACTTCCAGCAGCTGCTGGTGATCCGGCGCATGACGGGGGATCTGTGCATGCCGGTGGAGGTCCGCGGCGTGGCCACGGTGCGCGAGGCCGACGGCCTGGCGATGAGCTCGCGCAACGCTTACCTGACATCGGACGAACGCGCGCGCGCCCCCCGACTCTATCAGGCGCTGTTGCGCGCCGCGGAACGGCTGCGGCAGGGCGCGGCGGCCGCGGAGGCCGAGCGCCTCGGTGCGGCCGAGCTGGACGCGGAGGGAATGGAGTGCGACTACTTCAGCGTCCGCCGCGCCCAGGACCTGGGACCGCCGTCGGCACTGGATCGTGACCTGGTGGTGCTGGCGGCGGCCCGGCTCGGCCGGGCGCGGCTGATCGACAATCTGCGGGTCGGCGGGGATCGGGTTTGAGTCGCCCGCCCGGGCGCGCTACCCTTCCGCACTCGCGCCGCAGGCTTGTCCGCGACGAGGTCCTGGAGAGGCATCGGGTCGTGGATTCCTGCGGACGGGAAGGGAAAATGATGCGCTGCAGCAAAAAAATGAGCGACATCGACGTTTTTCTGAAATAATTATTCCTATCGTTTGACTAAGGGTTGGACCCCCGGTCCGCCGGAGGTGTGTAGCGATGCAACTGACGTTGCTCAAATGCAAGCTTCACAGGGCGTGTGTTACCCATGCCGAAGTGGACTATGAGGGTTCGTGCGCCATCGACGAGGATTTGCTTGGGCTCGCGGGCATTCGCGAGTACGAGCAGATCCAGATCTACAACGTCACCAACGGTGAGCGTTTCACGACCTATGCAATCCGCGCCGAGGCGGGCTCGCGGGTGATCTCGGTCAACGGGGCCGCGGCGCACAAGGCGGCGCCGGGGGATCGCGTGATCATCTGCGCCTATGCGGCGATGGACGAGGCGGAGGCGGACGCCTTCAAGCCCAGTCTCGTTTACCTGAACGAGCACAATCGGGTGCTGCGCACGGGCGACCAGATTCCGGCCCAGGTCGCCTGATCCGACGCCTAGCCCGGCGATGCGGAGGCCTTGGCGTCGGCAAGCGCCTCCCGGTAGAGCTGGACGTAGTTGCGCGCGCTCGACTCCCAGCTGAAATCCCTGCGCATGCCGGTGACCGCAAGCTTCCGCCACAGGTCCGGTTGCTCCCGGTAGATCACCAATGCGCGGTGAACCGCCCCCCACAGGGCGTCCGCGTTGGATTGGTGGAAGGCGAAGCCGGTCGCCGCGCCGGACGCGATCGTCTCGGCAGTGGCATCGGTGACGGTATCGGCCAGACCGCCGGTGCTGTGGACGATGGGCACGGTCCCGTAGCGCAGGCTGTAGATCTGGTTCAGGCCGCAGGGCTCGAAGCGCGAGGGCATCAGGAAGGCGTCGCTGCCGGCCTCGATGCGGTGCGCCCGGCCCTCGTCGTAGCCGATGAAGACCCCAACCTTGTCCGGGGTCGTCGCGGTGGCGGTGAGCAGGGTGTCCTCGATGGCGGCGTTACCGGCCCCCTGCAGGATGAGCTGCGTGTCCGGGTGGAGCAGAAGCCGCGGCAGGATGCTCAGGATGAGGTCCACGCCTTTCTGCTCGACCAGGCGTCCGATGTAGCCGAAGACCATCGCCCGCTCGTTGCGCGGCAGCCCGAACTCGCGCTGCAGGGCGAGCTTGTTTTCGACCTTCAACTCGAAGGTCTCGCTCTCGTAGGGCTGCGCGATGGCGGGATCGGCGGCTGGGTTCCAGAGGCCGTAGTCGATGCCGTTCAGGATGCCCGTGAAGCGGTTTCCCAGGTCCCTGAGCAGCCCGTCGAGCCCGCAGCCGAAGCGTGGCGTCTTGACCTCAGCCGCGTAGGTGGGGCTGACGGTGTTGACGCGGTCCGAGTAGACCAGTCCGCCCTTGATGAAGGAAAGTCGGTGGTGGAACTCCAGGCCGTTCAGCGACCAGAGGCCGGTCGGCAGCCGCAAGCGGTCGAAGGTCGCGCGGTCGAACAGGCCCTGATAGGCGAGGTTGTGGATCGTGAACACCAGGGCGGGGCGGTCCGGCTGATTGTGCACCAGCATCGGCACGAGCCCCGTCTGCCAGTCGTTGCAGTGCACCACCTCGGGACGCCAGTCCAGTCCGGGAAGACCCTCGCCGATGTGGGCGACGACGCGGCAGAAAAGGAGAAATCGTTCCGGGTTGTCGCCCCAGTCCCGACCGCTGACATCGGTATAGGGGTTGCCCTCGCGGCAGAAGTGCTCCGGCGCTTCGACCAGGTAGGCGGGCACCCCGCTGTCAGGTAAGCGCCCACCGAGGATGCCCACGGGCGCATGGGAGCCGGGTATAGCGAGCTCGCAAAGGGTCTTGAGCCCCCGGATTCGTTTTACCGCTCCGGGGTAGGCTGGGATAATGAGCCGCGCGTCGTGGCCGAGGTCGCGCAGCGCGGCAGGCAGACTCCCCGCCACGTCCGCCAGGCCACCGGTCTTGACGAGGGGGTGTGCCTCGCTGCTCGCCACGAGGACGCGGAGACCGTCCTCGGTAGGACGGGAGGGAGTGGCGAACTGCTCCATGGCTGGCGTGCTTGCCGAGAATCGAGTGGGACGGGGACCGCGGCGCGAATACGCTGCACAAACTAGCATAAATCGACAACGAATGGTCATGCCCGCGGTCGTGAAAACGACGGACGCCTCCGATCGAGGCCGCGCTCGGGTCGGTCGAAGCCCGACCGCGCGTACTTGGGCCATCCCGCTGGGGGCAACATGAACGAACCCTGCTCGCTGGTGATCTTCGGCTCCACCGGCAACCTCGCCCGCAACAAGCTGCTGCCTGCCCTCTATCACCTCGAGGCGGCAGGCAAGCTGGCGGCGTCCACCCGGGTGGTGGGTTTCGGCCGCCGCGCATGGTCCGACGCGGATTGGCGCGCTGAGGTGTCGGGCGTCCTGGAGAATCGCGTCCGCGGGGGCCTGGACCAGGCGGTGCTGGAGCGCCTCGGCGCGCGGCTCTGCTTCGTGCGCGGGGACCTCAGCGACGCCGGGGCCTATCCGGGCCTGCGGGAGCGGTTGCGCGACGATTCGGCGATGCCCGCCAACCTGGTCTTCTATCTCGCCATCGCGCCCGGCCACTATGGTGAGGTGGCCGACAACCTGGCGGCGCAGGGGCTCAACGGGCAAGCGGGCGGCTGGAGCCGGCTGGTGGTGGAGAAGCCCTTCGGCTTCGACCTGGAGAGCGCGCGCATCCTCGACCAGCATCTGCATCGGCATTTCGCGGAGGACCAGATCTACCGGATCGATCACTATCTGGGCAAGAGCACGGTCCAGAACGTGCTGGTGTTCCGTTTCGCCAACCTGATGCTCGAGCCCCTGTGGAACCGCAACTACATCGACCACGTGCAGATCTCCCACAGCGAGGCGCACGGGATCGAGGAGCGGGCGGGCTTCTATGACGGCGTCGGCGCGCTGCGGGATATGATTCAGAGCCACCTGTTGCAGATGCTGACACTGGTGGCCATGGAGCCGCCGCCGAGTCTGGACGCGGAGGCGCTGCGCGACGAGAAGGTCAAGGTGCTGCGCTCGATCAGGCCCATCTCGCGCCAGGCGGTGCATGCCCATGCCTTTCGCGCCCAATACCGGGGCGGCGAGGCCAAAGGCGCGAAGGTTCCGGGCTATCTGGACGAGTCCGGAGTCGCCCCCGACAGCACCACCGAGACCTACGCGGCGCTGAAGCTCTACATCGACAACTGGCGCTGGCGCAACGTGCCCTTCTACCTGCGCACGGGCAAGCGGCTGGCGGAGACCAATTCCCTGATCAGCATCCGCTTCAAGCACCCGCCCCAGCAGCTCTTTCGCCACACCGCCATCGAACAGCTCAAGCCCAACTGGATCCTGCTCAACATCCAGCCCAACGAGTGCATGCGGGTGGAAATCCAGGTCAAGCAGCCGGGCCTGGAGATGCGGACCCAGACCGAGCGCCTCGACGCCAGCACCTGCACCATCGGGGCCAGCCACATCGACGCCTACGAGGCATTGATTCTGGATGTCGTGGAGGGGGACCACTCGCTCTTCCTGCGCTACGACGAGGTGAACTGGGCCTGGCAGGTGGTGGACCCCGTGCTCAAGCTGTGGGCGACCGAGCGCGACTACATCCATACCTATGCCGCCGGCACCTGGGGGCCCCACGAGGCCAACCGCCTGTTCGACCGCGATGATCAGGACTGGCGCAGCGGTCTCGACGGCTGAGCCGCACGGCGGATCAAGATGACCAAACAGAAATCCGAAGATCGGGAGCAACGCGACATGTCGCTAGTGAACAAGACCCCCCAGTGGAAGGCGCTCGAGGCGCATTGGGCTCAGATGTCCCAGGTCCACATGCGGGATCTCTTCGCCCAGGACCCGGGACGTGCGGAGCGTATGACGCTGCGCGCGGCGGGCGTCCTGGCCGACTACTCCAAGAACATCGTCACCGGCGAGACCCTGGATCTGCTCTTCGCGCTGGCGGAGGCGGCGGATCTCTCCGGGTGGATCCGGCGGATGTTCGCCGGCGACCATATCAACAACACCGAGAACCGCGCGGTGCTCCACGCCGCCCTGCGCAACCGCGGCAACCGCCCGGTCTACGTGGATGGCGAGGACGTCATGCCCGAGGTCAACGCGGTGCTGCAGAGCATGGAGGACTTCGTCACCGCCGTGCGGGGCGGCGACTGGCGCGGCTACTCCGGCAAGCGCATCACCAACGTGGTCAATATCGGCATCGGTGGCTCGAACCTGGGTCCGCTGATGGTCTGCGAGGCCCTGAAGCCATACCAGTCCGCGGACATCAAGGTGCATTTCGTCTCGAACGTTGACGGCACCCACCTCGCCGAGACCCTCAAGGGTCTCGAGGCGGAGACGACCCTGTTCGTGGTCGCCTCCAAGACCTTCACCACGCTGGAGACCATGACCAACGCCGAGAGCGCGCGCGACTGGCTGGTGCGCGAGCTCGGCAACGAGGTGGCGGTGCGCGACCATTTCGTGGCCGTTTCGACCAACGCGGAGAAGGTCGCCGAGTTCGGCATCGACACCAACCACATGTTCGGATTCTGGGACTGGGTCGGCGGGCGCTATTCACTGTGGTCCGCCATCGGCCTGCCGATCGCGCTCGCCGTAGGCATGGACCGCTTCCGCCAGCTTCTCGACGGCGCGCACGAAATGGACGAGCATTTCCAGTCCGCGCCTCTCTCGAAGAACCTGCCGGTCATCTTGGGCCTGATCGGAGTCTGGTACGTCAACTTCGCGGGGGCGCACACTCATGCGGTGCTTCCCTACGACGAATATCTGCGCTATTTGCCCGCCTACCTGCAGCAGGGCGACATGGAGAGCAACGGCAAGCGCGTCACCCGCGACGGCCTCGCGGTCGAGTACACCACCGGGCCCGTGGTCTGGGGCGAGCCGGGGACCGACGGTCAGCACGCCTTCTTCCAGCTCATCCACCAGGGGACCCAGATGATCCCGGCGGATTTCCTTGCCCCGGTGAACAGCCACAACCGCCTGGGCGACCATCATGCCAAGCTCCTGGCCAACTTCTTCGCCCAAACCGAGGCCCTGATGCGCGGGCGCACCGCCGAGGAGGCGCGTGCCGAGATGCAGGCCGCCGGCATGAGTCCGGCCCAGGTCGACGTCTTGGTGCCGCACCGCACCTTCCCCGGCAACCGCCCGACCAATACGATGCTGGTGGACAAGCTCAACCCGCGAACCCTCGGCGCCATCATCGCCATGTACGAGCACCGCATCTTCACCCAGGGCGTGGTCTGGGGGATCAACTCCTTCGACCAGTGGGGGGTCGAGCTCGGCAAGCAGCTGGCGGGTGTCATCCTCGACGAGATCCGGCAGGGCGAGGTGACCGCGGACCACGATGCGTCCACCACCGCGCTGCTCGATTACTATCTTCGACACCGCGTTGTCTGATCTGCCGCCGGCCCGCGGAGACGCCGAGGGCTTGCGGGTTAAGCTCAACCGCGAGACCGGCAGGATCGCCTGGCGGGAGCTGCAGCGCTACTACGCGCAGGGCCGGGCGGTGGCGGTCGATCCCCGGCTGGATCTGGTGGAGGTCGCGCTGCGACTGGCCCAGGACGACGTGGAGCGGGTTGCCCGATGGATGCGCCGGGGCGAGATCGGGCCGGTATCGGACCCGCAGGCCCGCGTCTGGTACCAGCGCGAGGCCCTATTGTGGGCGGTGGTGGTGAGTCCCTGGGTGCTGGTCCAGGAACGGGTGTCGGGAAACACGGATGAACTTTAGATAGGGGCCGGGTATCCTCATCTGGCATGACGAGAAAACGCCGAGAGAGACCCGCACACCATGGAATCCCGTCCGTTCCCGACCGACATCGCGCTGCATCAGAAGTCCGGCTACCTGGAGATCGCATACGACGACGGCGCCCGCTTCCGGCTGCCCTGCGAGTACCTGCGCGTCTACTCGCCATCGGCGGAAGTGCGGGGCCACAGTCCGGACGAGGCGATTCTCCAGGTGGGGAAGGAAGGCGTCGGTATCAGCGATCTGCAGCAGGTAGGCAATTACGCGCTCAAGATCTTCTTCGATGACGGCCACAAGTCCGGCCTCTTCGACTGGCAGTACCTGTACAAGCTAGGGCGTGCCTGGCAACCCTTGTGGGTCGACTACCTGGAGCGCCTGCGGGCCAGCGGCAGAGAGCGCAGCGGACCCGATCCGTTCGAGGCGATGCGGGCGCGCGGCGAGCGTCCATCCGAGCTCCCGGCGGCAGGGGGAGCGGCCGGGCGCGGGTAACCGCGGGTCCCGTCATCAGTCACGCGTCGGGCGGCATCATCATGGTCCGGCTATCCCTTTCGGCGCTTCTCTTGCTGATCCTCTTGACCGGCTGCGGCACCGCCGTTGCCCCGCGTGTCCCATCCGGCCCCCCGGCACCGGACATCGATCGCGATCAGCTGTTGTCGCTGGCCGCCGCATGTCACCTGCTGCGCGTGAGTCAGGCCTCCGACATCGGGGTCACCGACGCGACCGTGATCGCGGCGGCGAGGCAGTACGGCTTCAGCATGGACGAGGTGCTGGCGCGCTCCGGAGAGCTGATCGAGGGCTCGCGCGCGCGCCAGACGGATCTCGGCGGGGTGGCGAGGGCGTCCTGCGCGCGGCTTGCGGCCCTCACCGGGGCGCCGCCGGCGGCGGTTCGGCTTCGCAGCTCGGTGCAGACCGCCGGCAACTGGGTGCGGGTCTCGGGCGAGATTCAGGATGGATTCGCCGACCGGGTGATCGCCCAGATCCGCAAGAGCGGGGCGGTGGGCGTCGTGATCGACAGCCGCGGCGGCCTGGTGAGCGAGGCCCGGCGGCTCGGCCGCTATCTGCGCTCGAGCGGCCTGAACGTCGCGGTGGACAAGACCTGTCTCTCGGCATGCGTCGATGTGCTCGCCGGCGGGACGCAGCGCTTCATCACCCCGGACGCGGTGCTCGGGATCCATCAGAGCAAGGCCCCCGACAGGCAGGGCAGCCACGAGGGAGGACAGGCCTATGTGGCCGGCTCCGCCCTCTACCTGCAGGAGATGGGCATCGACGACAACCTGGCCCTGCTCGCGGCCGTCGTACCTCATGACAGAATCTTCGTGATTTCCACGGATCTCGCCCTGCGGAGCGGTCTGGCCACGGCCGTGATTCGGAGCCTCTGATCCCTCGCGGCAAGCGGGCAGGTGGCCGGGCCGTCCTGGCCTCGCGTCCTGCCCGTTCAGCGCGGAGACCTGCCCTCCCAATTCGCCAGGGTGCCGACGTCCTCCAGGTGCTCGACCGCGCCCCATGCCTCGATCGTCCAGGCGTCTTCCCGGACCGAGATCAGGTTGATCCCGGCGTTGAACAGCTCGACCTTGAGCCGCGATTCCGGGGGCTCGCCGATGGCGTGGCGGTAGCAGTCGCCGAGCGGGCCGCCGTGCGTGACGATCACCACCGCCCTGCCGCGGTGGCTGTCGGCGATCTCCTGCACCGCCGCGGTGACGCGCTGGGAGCGCGCCCGGATGCTCTCGCCACCCGGCACCGGCTGGTCGGCGACGCGGTCGCGCAGGATGCGGAACGCCTCCGGGTGCAGGTCGGCGGCCGCCGTTCGCAGCAGGCCGGAGAGGATGCCGAGGTCCCACTCGCGCAGGCGCCGGTCGGTGCGGACCGAATGCCCGCCGCGCCCGGCGATGGCCTCCGCGGTTTGCCGGGCGCGCAGCAGGTCGCTGCTGTAGAGGGCGCTCACCGGACGGGCCGCGAGGCGTTCGCCAACCGCGGCGGCCTGAGCGAGACCGCGCTCATTCAGGGGGATGTCGAGATGGCCCTGAATGCGCCCCTCCGCGTTCCAGTCCGTCTCACCGTGGCGGACGAGGATCACCCGCGTGACGCCGAGCCCGTGGGCGGCCAAGACCATCTCTCCGCCGGCGTGCTACCTCCTTTTCCGCCCGGCGACGCGCAGCCGCAGGGCGTTGAGCCGGATGAAGCCGGTGGCGTCGCCCTGGTCGTAGGCGCCGGCGTCCTCCTCGAAGGTGGCGATGGACTCGTCGAACAGGCTGTCGGTGTCGGACTTGCGGCCGACCACCATGACGCTGCCCTTGTAGAGCTTGAGGCGCACCAATCCGTTGACCACCTTCTGGCTCTGGTCGATGGCGGCCTGCAGCATCTCGCGCTCCGGCGAGAACCAGTAGCCGTTGTAGACCAGGCTGGCGTAGCGGGGCATGAGCTCGTCCTTGAGGTGGGCGGCCTCCCGGTCCAGCGTCAGGGACTCCATCGCACGGTGCGCCTTGAGCATGATGGTGCCGCCGGGGGTCTCGTAGCAGCCGCGGGATTTCATGCCGACGTAGCGGTTCTCCACGATGTCGTCGCGCCCGATGCCGTTCGCGCCGCCAATGCGGTTGAGCTCCGCGAGGACCTCCGCCGGGCTCATCGCCCTGCCGTCGATAGCGACGATGTCCCCGCGCTCGTAGGTCAGCTCGATGTAGGTCGGCTGGTCCGGCGCCTTTTCGGGGGAGACCGTCCAGCGCCACATGTCCTCGCCGGGCTCGGTCCAAGGGTCCTCCAGGTCGTAGCCTTCGTAGGAGATGTGCAGCAGGTTGGCGTCCATGGAGTAGGGGGACTTGGTGCCTTCGCGCTTCATCTCCACCGGGATGCCGTGGGCCTCGGCATAGGCCAGGAGCTTCTCGCGGGAGAGCAGGTCCCATTCGCGCCAGGGGGCGATGATCTTGACGTCCGGCTTCAGCGCATAGGCGCCGAGCTCGAAGCGCACCTGGTCGTTGCCCTTGCCGGTGGCGCCGTGGGAGATGGCGTCGGCGCCGGTCTCGTTGGCGATCTCCACCAGGCGCTTGGCGATCAGAGGGCGGGCGATGGAGGTGCCGAGCAGGTACTCGCCCTCGTAGATGGCGTTGGCCCGGAACATGGGGAAGACGAAGTCGCGCACGAACTCCTCGCGCAGGTCGTCGATGTAGATCTCCTTGATGCCCGCGGCCTCGGCCTTGGCGCGGGCGGGCTCGACCTCCTCCCCCTGGCCGATGTCGGCGGTAAACGTGACCACCTCGCAGCCGTAGTTCTCCTTCAGCCATTTGAGGATGACCGACGTGTCCAGGCCGCCGGAGTAGGCGAGGACCACTTTCTTGATATCGCTCTGCGCCATGGGATGACTCCAAAACCAAGCTTTGGCAAAGGGCGCAGTATATAGCGGCGCGAGATATTGCTGTAAGGGCGGGGAGGGGCGGGTCAGCCGGGGAGAAAGCCTTCGAGCGCCCGCGCGAAGGCGTCCGGCTGGTCGGCGTATACCCAGTGCCCCGCATTGGGGACGGCCCGCAATCGGGCCAGGGGGAAAAGGCTGCGGATTGCCGGCAGGTCCTCGCCGGTCACATAGCTGGAACCGGTTCCGTAGATGAAGAGCGCGGGGCCTGGATACTGGCGCCCGGCTGGGTCCGGAAAGCCGGCGATGTCGCCCATCGAGTCCGCCAGTGCGGGCAGATCCAGCCGCCAGCGCCAACCCTCGGCCTCGCGCACCAGGCTCTGAAGCAGGTAGCCGCGCAGAGCGGTATCCGGCAGTTGTTGCGCGAGCTGGGCGTCGGCCTGCGCGCGGTCCGACAGACTCGCGATGTCTAGGGCTGAGAGGGCATCGACAATGCCGTCGAAGCGGTGGGCGTGGGCGACCGGGGCGATGTCAGCCACCGCCAGGGCGCTCACCCGCTCGGGCCGCGTCAGCGCGAGCCACATCGCGGCCTTGCCTCCCATGCTGTGGCCGACGATCGCCGCCTGATCGATGCCCTCGGCGTCCAGCAGTGCATTCAGATCCCGGGCCATGTCCGGATAGGACACGCGCTCGACGCGGGGCGAGCGCCCGTGGCCGCGGAGGTCGGGCACCAGGACGCGGCGCGAGGTTGCCAGTCGGCGGGCAATGCCGTGCCAGTTGGCGGAGGATCCGAACAGACCGTGAAGCAGCAACAGGGGCGGCGCGCCGCCGTCACCGTATTCCCGCCGGAAGAGCTCGAGTGCCATGTCACAACCCCGGGTTTCGGCCAACGTCGGGCAATACTATGGCCGCGGTTCGGGCCAGGGCAAAGCCACCTGTCTACGATCGCCCTGGTCGGGCAACCCGCAGCTTTTCGGGTACGCTAGGTGCTGGTCCCGGATTTAGAATGGGGCGCCCGTCCCGTGCAGAGGAACTTCACCGATGTTGCATCTCCCCCTTATCCGCGTCTGCCGGCGCGATTCCGCCTCTGCCGAGTGCCGCGGACCAGGCGCGCCTCGGCTTGGGTTCGTGCTCGGCTTGTTGCCCTTGACCCTGGTGCTCCTGCACGGGTGCGGCGATAAACAGGAGGCAGGCTCCATCGCCCAGGCCCCGCCTCCCTCGGTGGTCGTGGTCAAGGCCGAGACCAAGCCGGTGGAGGAGGAGGCCCCATTCGTCGGCCGGGTGGTGGCCGTGGACAAGGTCGAGCTGCGCGCGCGCGTCCAGGGCTTCCTCAAGCAGCGCGAGTTCACCGAGGGCCAGCAGGTGGCCGTCGGCGATCTGCTGTTCCTGATCGAGCCGGACCAGTACGAATCGCTGGTGGCCCAGCGCCAGGCGGACGTCGCCAAGGCAGAGGCGGACGCCAAGAACGCGGACGCCCAGCTCGCCCGCGGCCAGGAGCTCCTGAAGAGCAAGAACATCTCCCAGGCCCAGGTGGACGAGCTGCAAGCCAAGGCGGGCATCGCGGAGGCAAGCATCGCCCAATCGAAGGCGGCGCTCGCAGCGGCGGAGCTCGATTTGAGCTACACCAAGGTCACTGCCCCGGTCGCCGGGCGCATCGGCATGGCCAGGTATACGGTGGGCAACCTGGTTGGCCCCTCCTCGGGAACGCTCGCCACCATCGTCAGCCGCGATCCCATCTATGTGACCTTCCCCCTCACCCAGCGGGAGCTGCTGAAGGCGAAGCGCGACGTCGAGGAGAAGGGCGGCGACCCGAGCAAGGTCGTCGTACGGGTGCGCCTGCCGGACGGCAGCCTCTACGACCAGACCGGGCGTCTGGATTTCGTCGACGTGACCACCGACCAGGGCACGGACACCGTGACTCTGCGCGCCGAGGTTCCCAACCCGGACGGTATCCTGGTCGACGGCCAGTACGTCGGGGTGACGGCCCAGGCAGGCAAGCCCCAGTCGGCCATCGTCATCCCCCAGGCGGCGCTCCAGGTGGACCAGCAGGGTGTCTTCGTGATGGTGGTGGACAAGGACAAGAAGGCCCAGGTGCGCCGCATCGAGACCGGCCAGCAGGTGGGCCCGGACATCGTGGTGACCAAGGGCCTCGCAGAGGGTGAGCTGGTGATCACCGAGGGAGTCCAGAAGGTCCTGCCCGGGCAGGTGGTGAGCGCCACGCCGGACCAGACCACCAGCGCCGCCACGGAGGGCAGCGGTCAATGATCTCCGACGTCTTCATCGACCGCCCGCGGCTGTCGATCGTCATCTCGGTCGTCATCTCGCTCGCCGGGCTGATCGCCATCACCCAGATCCCGGTCGCCCAGTTCCCCGACATCGTCCCGCCCCAGGTGCAGGTGACCACCGCCTACCCCGGTGCCAGCGCGGCGGTGGTGGAGTCCACCGTCGCCCAGCCGGTGGAATCCAAGGTCAACGGCGTCGACAGCATGCTCTACATGAAGTCGACGAGCGCCAACGACGGCAGCTACTCGCTCACGGTGACCTTCGCCCTGGGCACGGACCCGGACATCAACACGGTCAACGTGCAGAACAAGGTCAACCTGGCCCAGCCCCAGCTCCCGGAGGAGGTCAAGCGCCAGGGGCTCACGGTGAAGAAGAAGTCCACCGCCATGCTCCAGGTGGTGAGCCTGTACTCGCCGGAGGGGACCTACGACTCCCTCTTCCTGAGCAACTACGCCACCATCAACGTGGTCGACACCCTGGCCCGCGTGCCGGGCGTCGGCGAGGTCTTCCTGTTCGGGCCGCTGGACTACAGCATGCGCATCTGGTTGAGCTCGGACCAGCTCACCGCCCTGGGACTTACGCCCTCGGACGTCATCGCCGCCATCCAGAGCCAGAACGTGCAGGCCGCGGTGGGGCGCATCGGGGCCCAGCCCATGACCCCGGACCAGCAGTTCCAGATCACCCTCCAGACCAAGGGCCGGCTCACGGACGCGTCCGAGTTCGAGAACATCGTGGTCCGCTCCAACCCGGACGGCTCCACGGTGAAGGTGAAGGACGTGGGCCGGGTGGAGCTCGGCGCCAAGCAGTCCGACTCCGTCAGCCGGCTGAACGGCAACCCGACCGCCGCCATGGCCATCTATCTGGCCCCCGGCGCCAACGCAGTGGCGGTGGCCGACGGCATCAAGGCGGCCATGGATCGGCTCGCCGGGCGCTTCCCCGACGGCCTGAGCTACGCGGTGATCTACGACACCACGGACTTCGTCAAGGCGAGCCTGGAGAAGGTGGTGCACACCCTGTTCGAGGCCTTCGCCCTGGTCATCCTGGTGGTCTTCATCTTCCTCGGAAGCTGGCGCGCAACCCTGATCCCCCTCGTCGCCGTGCCCGTGGCCCTGGTGGGCACCTTCGCCTTCCTGCTCGCCATCGGCTTCTCGGCCAACACCATCTCGCTGCTGGCGGTGGTGCTCGCCATCGGCATCGTGGTGGACGACGCCATCGTGGTGGTGGAGAACGTCGAGCGCATCATGGAGGAGGAGGGCCTTCCCCCGCGGGAGGCGGCCAAGAAGGCCATGGGCCAGATCACCGGCCCCATCATCGCCATCACCCTGGTGCTGCTCTCGGTCTTCCTGCCGGTGGCCTTCATCCCCGGCATCACCGGGCAGCTCTTCCAGCAGTTCGCCGCGGTGGTCGCCTTCTCCATGCTGATCTCGGCCATCAACGCGCTGACCCTCTCGCCCGCCCTGTGCGCCATCCTCCTGAAGCCGGGGGGGCACAAAAAGGGGCTCATGGGCTACGTGATGCGGGGCATCGACAAGGTGCGCGACGGCTATGCGCATCTGGTCGCCCGGCTGGTGCGGGTGTCGATCCTGGTGCTGGTGGCGGTGGCGGGGGCGGGGCTCGCGACCGGCTGGCTGTTCAAGGTGACGCCCACCGGCTTCCTGCCCGAGGAGGACCAGGGCGCCTTCATGGCGGAGATCCAGCTGCCCCAAGGGGCCTCGGTGAACCGGACCATGGACGTCACCCGCCAGGTGGAGGAGATGGTCAAGGCGGACCCGGCCGTCGAGTGGGTGCTCACGGTGCCCGGCTACAGCATCCTCGACGGCGCCATCGAGTCCAACGCCGCCTTCGTGATCGGGCGTCTCAAGCCCTTCGCGGAGCGCACCACCCCGGACCTGAAGGTGGACGCGGTCATCGCCCGCGTCGCACGCGAGACCGCCGGCATCGCCGCCGCGCGGGTCATCCCCTTCAACCTGCCGCCCATCATCGGCCTCGGGACCAGCGGCGGCTTCGAGTACCAGCTCCAGGATCTGCAAGGCAAGCCACCGGAGGAGCTGGCGGCGGTCATGCGCGCCCTGATCCTGGCGGCAAATCAGGACCCGGCCTTGAGCCGCGTCTTCTCCACCTGGGCCACCAACAACCCCCAGGTCTATCTCGACATCGACCGGGAGAAGGCCCAGACCCTCGGGATCCAGGTGAGCGACATCTTCACCGCGCTGCAGGCTACGCTGGGCGGCTACTATGTCAACGACTTCAACAAGTTCGGTCGCGTCTGGCAGGTCCAGGTCCAGGGCGAGGAGCAGGACCGCAAGCGCTTCGACGACGTCTACCGGATCCATGTCCGCAACGCCAAGGGCGAGATGGTGCCGATCCGCGCCATCATGGCCCCGGAGCTGCAGATGGGGCCCCAGCTCCTGCAGCGCTACAACAACTACCGCAGCACCACCATCCAGGGCGGACCCGCGCCCGGCCGGAGCTCGGGCGATGCCCTGACCGCCATGGAGCAGGTCTCGGCCCGAACGCTGCCCGCGGGCTTCGGCTTCGAGTGGACCGGGACCGCCTTCCAGGAGAAGGAGGCGGGGGGCAAGACCCCGATCGTGCTGGGGCTGGCGGTGCTGTTTGCCTACCTGTTTCTGGTGGGGCTCTATGAGAGCTGGTCGATGCCGACCGCGGTGCTGCTCTCGGTCACGGTCGGCGTGCTCGGCGCCATGGCCGCGCTTTGGGTCGCAGGGCTGCCCAACGACCTCTACGCCCAGGTGGGCATCGTCGTGCTGATCGGGCTCGCCAGCAAGAACGCGATCCTGATCGTCGAGTTCGCCATGGAGGAGCGGGCGGCCGGCAAGTCGATCCTGGACGCGGCCAGCACGGCGGCCCGGCTGCGCATCCGGGCCGTACTCATGACCAGCTTCGCCTTCATCCTCGGACTGGTGCCGCTCATCATCGCCAGCGGGGCCGGAGAGGCGAGCCAGCGGGGCGTCGGCACCGCGGTCTTCGGCGGCATGCTGGTGGCGTCCACCGTCGGCATCTTCCTGATCCCGATGCTGTATGTGGTCTTCCAGCGCCTGCGCGAGAGGTTCCACGGCGGGGCGGCGAGCCGGGGGGCGGCTGACGAGGCTAGGGTGCAGGGCGAAGGCTGAGGCGCCGCTGCCCGGCCGACGGACGACAAAGATCGCAAACGCCGTTGCCAGGGGGCTGGCGCTCCCGCCGGGAGTATGTGCGCGTCTGGCGCGAGTTGCAGGTCATCACTCGGGAGGAGCTGGCCGCGGCGCCCCGTGTGGGCGCAGGCCGGACGGAAACGCAGACACTCCCGATCGCGTCCTGCCCCGAGCGGGCGGCAGCCCCCCGGGCCTGGACGCCGGATGGGGAACTGGCGAGGCCCGTGGCGGGGGAGGGTGGCCGGCGTCTACCCGCGCCGCCGCCCCGGCCTGACCCCCGCCGAACGCCCTTGCATCCCTTGTCGCTGATACGGGCTTGCCAGCCCCCACCCGTCGTGCGGCGGCACCGCGGCGGCGATGCCGCCCCCGGCCATGGCGCTCTATTTCAGCCCGATCACGGCGGTGTGCACCGAGCCGTCGGAGAGCGTGGCGATGACCTGCCAGATCCCCTTGCTCAGGGCCTTGGTGTTGACGTTGAAGTGCCATTCGCCGGTGGTCTCATCGGTCAGGCGGAACGCGTTGCCGGTGGTGGCGGCGTCCGTGGGGGTGGCGTCGACTGCCGGGTCGGTGCTGGTCGCGCCGTTCACCTTGGCCACCTTCAGGGTGTGGGTGCCCGTGGCTACCGGGACCCCGCCGCAGGCGAGGCGCATCTTGACCGGGACCGTGCTCTTGAGCTTGAAGGTGGCGACCGGGTCGCTGGCCGAGCCGCCGCTGGCATCCGCCCCGCCGATGGGCGGCAGGAAGCCCTCGAAGCCCAGCTCGGCGCACATGCCAGCCGTGGCGACGGCCTGGGAGCCGTCGTCGAAGCTCGCCCGGAAGGCCAGCTGCCCGCCGCTGAAGCCGAAGGCCCCGAGCGAGAGGTCGCTCACCGTCTTGCCGTCGAGCGCATCGCCCACCGCGATCACCTTGGCGAGCGGCCCGCCCCAGTTGGTGTAGAGCCCCTTCTGGCCGCCGCTGCCATAGCCCACGAACACGACCTGCCCCGGGTCCATGGCCACCGCCCCGAAGTCGGTGAAGCTGTCGACGCCCTCGGGGATGGCCGTGAACAGGTCGGCCACGCCGGCCAGGACCCCGCCGATCAGGGTGTAGACGCCCTTGACCGGGAGCGTCAGCTCGGTATCGCCGCCGCCGAAGGTGACCATGCCCCCGCCGACGAAGGCGAGATTGCCCACCTCGTCGAGGGCGAGGCGCTCGAAGCTGGAGAAGGTCCCGGCACCCCCCGCCGCCGGGATGGCGGTGTCGGTGTCGACCAGGGCGTCGCAGAGACCACCGGCCAGCGTCTGGTCGCAGGCATAGACTCCCTGCTGACCGTCGTTCCCCGCGCCGTAGAAGGCGGTGAGGCTGCCGCTCACGGCGGGCGTGATGGGGTCCGAGGGCTGGAAGGCCGTGAAGGTCCCGGCCCCGCCG
>CAYNBI010000080.1:0-18568 GCA_964395315.1 uncultured Chromatiaceae bacterium
CTTCTCGTCCTCTTGTCCGTCCTTGGCCGACGGGCCGGCGTCGGTCGCCTCGGGCGCCTCCCCGCCACCGTCCTCTGGCTGCTTGCCGTCCTCGACATCCGCACCACCGTCGTCCGCGTCCTCCAGGTGCCGCGACAGGTTGGCCTCCTTCAGCGGCTCGATGTCCGTTTCCTCGGTAATCTTGAGCTCCCCGCGGTGCAGGGTGATATCGGGCTCAATGCCCATGGCCTGTATCGAACGACCGGAGGGCGTGTAATAACGCGCCGTCGTGAGCTTGAGCGCCGTCTGGTTGTCGATCGGCACGATCGTCTGGACCGACCCCTTACCGAACGTCTGGCCGCCCATGATAATCGCGCGCTTGTGGTCCTGCAGTGCCCCGGCGACGATCTCGGAGGCGGATGCGGAACCCGCGTTCACGAGCACCACCATGGGCGCGCCATCGAGCACGTCGTCCGGGCCGGCCTTGAATTGAAGCTCCGAGTCGTCCACACGCCCCTTGGTGTAGACGATGAGGCCGCCGCCGAGGAAGGCGTCGCTCACGCCGACGGCGCTGTTGAGCACGCCACCCGGGTTGTTTCGCAGGTCCAGCACCATCCCCTTGAGACCGCCTTCGTTCTCCGCTCTGAGCTTGTTGACCGCCTCGAGCATGTCCTCCGTGGTTCGCGACTGGAAGTGGGAGACGCGCACGTAGCCGTATCCGGGCTCGAGGGTCCGACTCTTGACGCTCGCGACATGGATGACGTCCCGCACCAGGGTGACCTTGGTGGGACGGTCCCCGCCATCGCGCAGGATGGTGAGCTCGATCTCCGTCCCGGGCTTTCCGCGCATCAGCTTTACCGCGTCATTCAGACTCATCCCCTTAACGGGCTTGTCATCGATGCGGATGATGAGGTCGCCGGCCTTGAGGCCGGCCCTCTGGGCCGGGGTGTCATCGATCGGCGAGATCACCTTGACGAAGCCATCCTCCATGCCGACCTCGATGCCGAGACCGCCGAACTCGCCGCTGGTGCCGACCTGCAGGTCGCGGTACTCCTCGCTATCCAGATAAGAGGAATGCGGATCGAGGCCGGAGAGCATGCCGCGAATCGCGCTCTCCAGTAGCTCACGATCGCTTACGGTCTCGACGTAGTCGCTCTTGATGCGCCCGAAAACCTCGGCAAAGGTACGCAGCTCCTCAAGCGGAAGCGCCTCGCCGCCGTTGTCCCCCTCGGCGGGGCTCTCAGCGGCAATGGCGCCGGCGTTGGCCAACGTCAGCCCCAGCGTCAGGGCCAACACGATCTGGAAGCGATGTTTCATATCAGGGATCACTAAGAAGTGGAACAGGCAGCAACGCCACGCGGCAAGACCTTTGTGGGAGCGCCGCCTGCGCCCAATTGGAGCGGTGAAATCGTCGCGGGTTCCTCCCGCGACAGCTTGGCTCGCGCGTCCGTGCGCTGCGCACCGTCCGCCGCTTTGGCCGCGCGACACCACTTGACCGGATCGAGCGGCTTGCCGCGGTGCCGGATGGCGAAGTAGAGCCCGCCCGAGCGCAAGCCGCCGCTCATTCCGCTCAGCGCGATCGGGTCACCGGCTGCGACCCATTCCCCCGCCTCCTTGAGCAGCGTTTGATTGTGACCGTACAGGGTCATGTATCCGTCTTCGTGCTCGATGATCATCAATAAGCCGAAACCACGCAACCAGTTTGCATAGACGACCCTTCCCGGATGAACGGCACGAACTTCCGCGCCCTCCGGGGCCTGGATCAGGACACCGTCCCAGCGCTGCCCCCCGTCTCCCTTCGGACTGCCGAAGCGCTCGGTCAGCCGGATCGCGGGCAAGGGCCAGCCCAGCTGGCCCTTGCGCTGGCCGATGGCCTCCTGGACGAACTCCGCTTCGGGAAGCTCGCGCGACCGGCGCTCGAGCTGATCGAGCAGGTTACGCAGACCGTGGGCCTCGCTCTTCAGATCGATGACGCGCCCCTCGCCGCCGGAGATGGTCGCCTCCAGCTCCTCCAGAAGCGCCATGCGCTGCGTCTGTGTCTCCGCGAGGCGGGAACGCGTCTCCTCCTGCCGATCGGCGAGTTGCGCCAGCCGCACGGTTTCCTCCGCGGCCGCGTGCGCAATCGATTCCAGCCGCTGGGCCCGATCCTTCACGGAGGCCATACGCGCGATGCGGTAGCGGTTGAGATAGCCATAGTAGGACATGACGCGCCCGAGTCCCGCCACGTCTTCCTGATCCAGCAGCAACCGGATGCGGTCGCCATTGCCCAGGGCGTAAGCGGAACGAATCAGCCCCGCGAGGCCCACGCGCTCTCTGACGAGGGCCTCGCGCTCGCGCTCGAGCTGCGCATGCAGGTCCGCGAGGTTCTGCTCTTGCGCGCGAATCATGCCCGTGAGCTGGCGTCCGGCGCGAGCCAAATCAGCGATTTCCCGCTCTGACCGCTCGAGCTCCGAGGCGAGCACGGCGCGGCTGCCACGCATGGCGTCAAGGTCATGCTCGAGGCCTCGAACTTGCTCTTCGAGCTGGTCGAGAACCTGCCGCTTGGATTCAAAGTCCCGCTCATCTTCCTCTACCCCGGCGAGTCCCGGCACCGCCACCGCGGTCGAGATGCACAGAAAGGTAAGCGATACGAGGAGCCCCTTCATCTGGTGACCGGAACCGTAAGGAGGAATCTCGCGGGATGCTGATCACTTCAGCGCCCCTCGCGGCACATAAGCGTGACGTGCTGATTTTAGCGAGGATGGCCAACAATCGGCGTCTACCTTGAGAACGACGCGCTGCGAGCGCGTTCGTCAGGTTCTCTTGGGAGACGCCGCAATGTCGCACACTGAGCCGCACCCGACAAGCGCACCGGCCTAGCGGGAGGTCCCGCATCGGGCGGCCGCCTCACCACGATATCGAGCCGATACCCGACCGCACACGACGCCGGATCATGGGAGCTGACTTGCAACGCCGCGCCAATTACCGTGACGCCGCGCTGGCGACTTCGCTTTCGCAAAAAAAAAGCTTATTATCTTATTGTTATGGATTGATCGAGATCACCCTTAATGGTACGCAATCTGAGTCGGCCCTCCAATCCCGTCCTCAACGCCGCCGAGGAGGACGACGAGGATATCGGTCTGTTTGCGGACGACGGCGACATAGATCGGGCATCGCGCTCACTCAAAGCCATGTCACATCCGCTTCGGCTCAAAATTCTCTGCACGCTCGGGGACCAAGAAATCAGCGTGCAGGAGATTGTCGAGTATGTCGGCACCTCCCAAAGCAACATCTCTCAGCATCTCGCCATACTCAGGGACAAGGGAATTCTCGCCTCACGCAAGGACGCCAACCGGGTCTACTATCGGGTAAGCGACTCCCGCACGCTCCGTTTGATTGGGATGATGCGCGAAGTCTTCTGCCACCAGGCCCGTTAGGCTCAACGATTCGCTCAATCGCGACGAGGGTTCGGGCCATCTGCTCGAACGCCTCCGGCACGCCGGTGGGGATGACTACCCCGGCGTTGGGCCTTATACTTCCGCCGCGAGCGGGGGGCGCCATGGTGCCTTCTGGCCGCCTGCCGAGCCCGACTACACAGCTTCCCAAGCCCTTATGCAGCCTCAACAACTGATCGAGTTTGTCGGCAACCACTGGTTGCTTTTCGTCGCCTTGGCGGCGATTGTCGGCCTGCTGGTCCACAACCTGACGCTCGGAAACAAGGGATCCGTAGATCCAACCGGAGCGACCGACCTCATCAATCGCCGCGACGCGCTGGTAGTCGACGTGCGGCCCGCGGCCGACTTCGCCAAAGGCCATATCGTGAATGCCGTTAACATCCCGATCAACGGGTTCAAGAATCAGATCGGCACGCTGCAGAAGCACAAGGACAAACCGATCGTGATCAGCTGCCGCTCGGGGTCCCAGTCGTCCCTTGCCTGCCGGCAGCTGCGCAAGGAGGGCTTCGAGGATGTCTACAACCTGCGTGGAGGCATACTCGCCTGGCAGAGCGCAAACCTGCCGCTCACTCGGAAAAAGCGCTAACCTCCCAACCAGCCGCCACACCCACGCCCACCCGGAAATACGGATCTCACCCCATGGCCGACAACGACACCACCGCGACAGAGCGTCAATTCCAGTTGCTGCGCATCTACACCAAGGACGTCTCCTACGAATCCCCGAATGCGCCCGCGATCTTTCGCGGGAACTGGCAGCCTCAGCATGAGCTGAATCTGAACACCTCCGTGAACAGGCTGGGAGACGACACCTACGAGGTCGTCTTGTCAGTCACGGCCACGACGAAGACGGAAGACAAGACCGCCTTCATCGTCGAGGTCCAGCAGGCCGGACTGTTTGGCGTAAAGGGTTTCCCTGAGGCAGAGCTGGGGCCGCTGCTTGGCGCCTATTGCCCGAACCTGCTCTTCCCCTATGCGCGGGAAGTCGTATCCGACCTCGTCACCAAGGGAAGCTTCCCGCAGGTCGTTCTTCAGCCGGTGAACTTCGACGCCTTGTACGCTCAGCACCAGCAGCAGATGGCCGAGAAGGCGAAGACAGGCTCCCAGACGGCACCCCATTGACGGCGGCGTCCGCAACCACTGTCGCGGTCCTCGGGGCAGGGTCCTGGGGTACCGCGCTGTCCTTGCTGTTGTGCCGCAACGGACATCGGGTGCGTTTGTGGGACCATTGGTCCAAGCACGTCGAACAGCTACGCCGCGACGGTGAGAATCGGAAGTTCCTCCCTGGATTCCCCTTGCCCGCAGGGCTACAACCCGTGTTCGGGCTAGAAGAGTCAATCGAGGGCGCCGATGACGTACTGATCGTCGTGCCAAGCCACGCCTTCGCTGAGCTCCTCAAGCGTTTTCCGCGGCCACTGCCCCCGAAGCTCGGGATCGCCTGGGCGACAAAGGGCTTCGAGCCGGGCAGCGGTAGGTTGCTGCATCAGGTCGCGGAGGAGGCTCTCGGCCCCCGCGACTTTGCGGTCGTTTCCGGCCCCAGCTTCGCGCGCGAGGTAGCGCAGGGCCTGCCCACCGCCGTCACCGTAGCGTCACCCAGCCTCGCACACGCAGGCAGGGTGGCGCAGTATCTGCACGGCGATCGTTTCCGCGCCTATACCAGCGACGACATCGTCGGCGTTCAAGTCGGCGGCGGGTCTAAAAACGTGCTGGCCATTGCCACCGGCATCGCCGACGGCCTCGGTTTCGGGGCCAACACCCGGGCAGCGCTCATCACGCGCGGCCTGGCGGAGCTGGTCCGGCTCGGCACGGCGCTCGGCGGCCAGAAAGAGACCTTTACCGGGCTTGCGGGGTTGGGCGACCTGGTGCTCACCTGCACCGATGACCAGTCCCGCAACCGGCGCATGGGGCTGGCGCTCGCGCGCGGCGTCGGGGTTACCGCAGCCAAGCGGGAGATCGGACAGGAGGTGGAAGGCGTGATCACTGCGGCCTCGGTCTACGCCCTGTCGCGGTCGCTGGGGGTGGAGATGCCAATCAGCGATCAGGTCTACGGCGTCCTGTATCTGGGGACTACGCCGGAGCGGGCGACCGAGAACCTCCTCATGCGCAGCAGCAAGGCGGAGTTCTACTGAGACGTCACATCCGGTCCGCACCGGCGAAGCCGTTCTTGCGCCAGGCTTCGTAGACCATGATGGCCACCGCGTTCGACAGATTCAGGCTGCGGTTTCCCGGCCGCATGGGGATGAACAATCGCTGTTCTATTGGCAGCTCGTCCAGGACCCCCTGCGGGAGCCCCCGCGTCTCAGGGCCGAACAGCAGCCCATCGCCGGGGCGGAAAGCCGCGGACGTGTAGGCCGCTGTGCCGCGGGTGCTGCAGGCATATAATCGCCGAGGGGGACAGGTATCCAAGTAACCACTCAGCGACGGGTGGACCCGGACGCTTGCCCACTCCCGATAATCGAGCCCGGCGCGGCGTAAGAGGGGGTCTTCCAAGCGAAACCCAAGCGGCTCGATCAGATGGAGACGCGCGCCCGTATTCGCGCACAACCGCATGATGTTGCCCGTGTTCGGAGGGATCTCCGGCTGGTAGAGAACGACGTCAAGCATGATCTTAGGTAACCGCAATCGACCGCCGCCCAGGGCTCACGGGGATCGCCGAAGGCTATGCACAAGGTATCCGAGATGAGCACCGAGAACGACCCGCGCCTGGCGATCGATTTCTGCGGTCTGCGCTTCAGTACGCCGCTCGTTCTGCTTTCCGGTTGCGTCGGGTTCGGGGACGAGTATACCCGCGTGCGCGGCTTCTCCAACCGCGATGCGGGGGCCGTGTGCCTGAAAGGCACGACACTCGAGCCGCGTCTGGGCAATCCCGCGCACCGTGTCTGCGAGACACCGGACGGCATGCTGAACGCCATCGGCTTGCAGAACCCAGGGGCGGACCGGGTAGTGCGCGATATCCTGCCCAGCCTCGACTTCAGCGAGACGCGCTTCATCGCCAACGTCTCTGGCTCTACGGTGGACGAGTATTACGAGGTCACCCGACGCTTCGACGATTCCCCCATCGACGCCATCGAGATCAACATCTCCTGCCCGAACGTCAAGGAGGGTGGCGTGGCCTTCGGCAACGATGTCGCCATGTCGGCGCGGGTCGTAGCCGCATGCCGCAAGGCCACGCGCAAGCCTCTGATCACCAAGCTGTCACCGAATCAGACCGATATCGCCGCCAGTGCGCGGGCCTGTCTGGACGCAGGCTCGGATGCCTTCTCGGTCATCAACACCCTCATGGGGATGGCGGTGGACATCGAGAGCCGTACGCCGATCATCGGCAACAACCAGGGTGGGCTGTCGGGACCCGCGATCAAACCGATAGCGCTCCTCAAGGTCCATCAGGTCTATCAGGTCTGCCGCGATCACGGCACCCCCATCATCGGGCAGGGGGGAATCGCCAGCGCGGACGATGCACTCGAGTTCCTGATCGCCGGGGCTACCGCCGTCGGGATCGGAACCGCCCTATTCTACGATCCACTGATCCTTCCGAAGATCAACCGGGGGATTGGCGACTACCTCGGCCGCCACGGTTTGGCCAAGGTCAGCCAGCTCACAGGCAGCTTACGTTTGCACGGCCAAGAAGCACCCGCATGCGGTTGCTGAGCCCGAGCGACATCGGGACCTTTCGGATCATGGCGCGGTCGAGCGGGACGAACACGCCGGTTGACCGGGTCACCATTGTCCATGGTATATTAAGAATTCGGCATAAACTTAACAGGCCGACAGATTAACGAAACCGAACGTTGTTGGGAGAGAGCCATGAGCGACATCGAGGCTTTGAAGAAAGAGAAGCAGGAGTTGATCGACAAGATGCTCGAGATGCAGAAGCAGTTCATCGAGTACGAGCACCAGCACGGCGTCTCCGGCAAGGACTACTGGGCTTCGAGCGAGGGTCTTCTTGCCAACTACCGGCAGGAGTACATGGACATGGCCAACCGGGTAGTGGATATCGCCCACGAGATCGTCGGCTCGTCCAGGCTGTAAAACAGTACCTCAAAGCCGCAACCCCGGCGGCGCCGAGAGAAACCCGCGCAGTGGCGCGGGTTTTTTCTGCACCCTCGAGGTACCATCCCCATGCGGCCCCAAACGGATGGCGTCAGAACTGCCTGAGGCGCATACGACCTGGGCAGCAAGGAACAAATCGAGCGTTTTGACGACGGCGCATCGCCCCGAACAAGGCGTCTCCCACAGCCATCCGCACCGAGCACAAGCATCCAGCGCTCAGCTCACACGCGCAGGTCGTAGGCACGAGCCGGGGCGGCAATCTCGTTCTGCACCCTGCGAGACGAGGAAGGGATCGGAAACCCGTGACTCTGACGCGGGTGTCTCTCATGCGCTGACCTTGATGCCTCTACTGCACCCCTGGGACGTGACGCCGGAACAGGCGAGGTCGATTCAGGAAAGGCTTCGACCGCTGGTCATCCCCCACGACGATTTCGGCCAGATTCGCGCTGTCGCCGGTGTGGATGTCGGCTTCGAGGATGGCGGCAAGATGACGCGGGCCGCGATCGTGGTACTCGGTTTTCCCGGCCTGCAACCATTGGACAAGGCGCTCATCAGACGCCCCACCCGCTTTCCATACATTCCGGGGCTCCTGTCGTTCCGCGAGATTCCGGCGGTTCTGGACGCGTTGGACTCACTCGACGTGCGCCCCGACATGCTCTTGTGCGACGGTCAGGGCTATGCCCACCCAAGGCGCTTCGGCTTGGCCTGCCATCTCGGGCTGCTCGCCGATCTGCCCAGCATCGGAGTTGCGAAATCGCGGCTAATCGGCGAACACGAGCCGGTCGGGGCCGAGAAGGGAGCGGCGGCGTGGCTCAGAGACGGTAAAGAGACCATCGGTGCGGTTGTCCGCACGCGTACCGCGGTTCGTCCGCTCTATGTCTCGGTGGGCCACCGGATCGCCCTCGAGAAGGCCATCGAGTATGTCATGGCCTGCACCACACGTTACCGGCTGCCCGAAACGACCCGAAGGGCGCATGCGCTTGCCTCGCGGCGCAAATAGCGTCGGCCCACCCTGCGTCGTGTGGCTAACCGTTCTCTTGGCGAATGTGCTCGATGTATTTTGGCTGCTCCTCGAGCTCCAGACGCACCGCTCGCCCATGCGCCGAGAGCGAGGACGCGGTGTCGCGGAATCTTAGCTCGCAGCGGATTCGCCCCCGGCTCGCCAAGGGAATCGGAATCATATCCCGGTAGGTAAAAACGTTGTCGTCGATGTCGCCACCGGCACACACCAGGGGTCCGCGCGGCAGTGGCCCATCGATCTCCGCCTCGTCGAGCACGAGGTCGCCGGCCTGCCACCAGCGGGTGCGATCCGTAGACCCGGTCATGGTCTTGATGATGTAGGCGCGGGAAAACCGCACCCTCAGAGTGTCCTTCTCCAATTCGATGAATTCGACCTCGGAACCTGGTAGCTCGATACTACTGCTGTCCATTCTCTTTCTACATCCTCGATGCTAACTGGACGCGTCTGAAAAAAATTGGGGTATTGAGGCTGGATTCAACTGGGCGCTAGACCCTTACGCCGGGGCGATCTTACTCTTCGTCCTCCGCCGAGCAACCTCCCGAGTCCAGACCCAACTCCTTGATCTTCCGCGTCAGAGTGTTGCGTCCCCAACCCAGCAGACGCGCCGCCTCCTGGCGCCGCCCTCCGGTGTGCTCGAGGGCCACTTCGATCAGGATTTTTTCGAACGCGGGTAAGGCCGTGTCTAGCAAGCCCGCGCGCTGCTGCTGGAGGCTGTTGCGCGCCCACAGGCGCAGCGACGACTGCCACTGATCGTCGGCCGCGGTTTTCTCTCCGCCTGGGTCCGAGGGCTCTGGAGGCAGATCCTGTTCATGGATGTCCTTGCTAGAGGCCATGGCGGTGAGCCAGCGGGCCGTGTTCTCAAGCTGGCGCACGTTACCCGGCCAGTCCAAGCACTTGAGTTTGTCCGCAGCACTTGGCAGCAGGATCTTGGGCTCACAGCCGAGCTCCCTCGCCGCCTGCGCGAGAAAGTGGCGCATCAGGAGCGGGATGTCCTCGCGCCGCTCGCGAAGGGAGGGGAGGTGGATGCGGATGACGTTGATGCGATGGAACAGGTCCTCGCGGAACCGTCCCTCGCGAACGAGCTCCTCGAGGTTCTGGTGTGTGGCGGCAATGATGCGGACGTCGACCTTGATGGGAGCCACGCCGCCAACCCGGTAGAACTCCCCGTCGGCTAGCACGCGCAGAAGACGGGTCTGAAGCTCAGCGGGCATATCGCCAATCTCGTCGAGAAACAGGGTCCCGCCATCGGCCTGTTCGAAGCGCCCCTCGCGGCGGGCCTGGGCGCCGGTGAAGGCGCCCCGCTCATGGCCGAACAGCTCAGATTCAAGTAAGTCTCGCGGGATCGCAGCCATGTTCAAGGCGATGAAGGGCTGAGTGGAACGCGGGCTGTGACGGTGCAGCGCGCGGGCCACCAACTCCTTACCGGTGCCGGACTCACCATTGATGAGCACCGTGATGTTCGAGCGCGCCAAGCGACCGATGGCGCGAAATACCTCCTGCATCGCTGGGGCCTCGCCCACGATGTCCGGAGTGTGTCCAGGTGGTTCCTCTGTATCCAGCCCGGATTCGGCACGTCTGGGACAGGCTCGGCGAACCTGATCGACAGCCTCGTCCAGATCGAAGGGCTTGGGAAGGTATTCGAAGGCCCCGCCATCGAAGGCTGATACCGCGCTGTCGAGATCGGAGTGGGCGGTCATGATAATGACGGGCAGTCCGGGGTGCCGCGCCGTGATTTGGCGCAGCAGCGCCAGCCCATCGATGCCCGGCATGCGCACGTCCGAGAGGACCACGTCGGGACGTTCCCTGGCCAGCGCCTCCATGATGCCGACGCCGTTGGAGAAGCAGGTGACGTCCATGTCCGCCTTTTGGAGCGCGCGCTCGAGTACCCAGCGAATCGAGCGGTCGTCGTCGATGACCCAGACCTTCGGCGCCCTAGTCATTGGCAAGCTCCAACGGGAGATAGATATAGAAACGGGTCTTCCCCGGTTGACTTTCGCACT
Source organism: uncultured Chromatiaceae bacterium (assembly GCA_964395315.1). Taxonomy (GTDB): domain Bacteria; phylum Pseudomonadota; class Gammaproteobacteria; order Chromatiales; family Chromatiaceae; genus CAVORB01. Next base: position 10,482 of record CAYNBI010000080.1, read on the forward strand.
CGATAAGACCCCCATGCTGATTAATCAGCTCCTGCGCGATCGGAAGTCCGAGGCCGGTACCGCCGGGATGCCCGGAGACCATCGGAAAGAAGATGCGTTCCTGAAGCTCCTGGGGGATTCCGGGACCATTGTCCTCGACCTCGACCCGAAGCACGAGGCGGTGGCGCTGATTGCCAATCGTGAACTGTCGGAGAACCCGGGTGTGCAGGACGACCGCGCCGTCTGGTCCAGCCGCGGCCACGGCGTTGCGGGCTATGTTGAGCAACGCCTGAATCAGACGATCCGGATCGGCCGTTAGCTCAGGAATGCTCGGGTCGTAGTCGCGATCGATCGCGGGCCCGGCGGGGGACTCGGCGAGCAGCAGGCCCCGCACGTGCTCCAACACGTGGTGGATGTTGACGTTGCGCTCCCGTGGGATGCGGTTAGGGCCGAGCATGCGGTCCATCAACTTCTGCAGTCGGTCTGCCTCATCGATGATGATCCGGGTGTACTCGCGCAGGGACTTGTCGGGTAGCTCCTTTTCGAGCAACTGCGCCGCGCCGCGTAGTCCGCCGAGCGGGTTCTTGATCTCGTGGGCAAGCCCCTTAATCAACGCCTGGGTCGCCTGGTGCTGGGAGATGAGGTGCTCCTCCCTCGTGATGCGTAGCTGACGGTCCACCTGATGGAGCTCCATCAGCAGCTCCGGGGCGGACTCGAAGTGATGCAGTGGCAGTACGGTGCAGTTCACCGTGATGGTGCTCCCGTCCGTGACGCGGATATTCACTTCCCGTTCGGTAAAAGGATGGCGAGTTGCGAGCGCCTTCCGAAGCCGAGGCTCCACCGGATGGTCAGGACAGGCGACCAGGTCGTTTGCCCTCTGCCCGAGGACATGACGGGCACTCACCGCAAACAGCACCTCGCCAGCGGGATTGATGTAGGCGAGGTGCATCGCCTCATCGAATAGCAAGACCGCGGTATTCAGGTTATCGAGAACGGTTTTCTCGAGGCTCGTTTTCCTCGAACCTTGGATCGTCATGCGGCTTTGACCAACGGCTAAGTCTGTTCCTGACCCGGATGGAACCCGTCCAGTCCATCCTTGTTCCAGCGGTCGCCGCCTTTCTCGAAAGGCGGCCGGTACGCGGTAGTCGTGGATAAGAATCCCTCCGGGAGAGCGAGCAAGAACCGGACCAGAAATACGGGGTATCGCCTGGGCAGCGGCGTTCGGTGGCTTCGCGGACGGAGGTACGCTGCAGCGGAAGACACTGATCGGCCCATGCCGCACCAGAATGGTGCGTGCGCTGCGGCCCGGCTACGGAAGTGCTGACTCGGGAAGCTGCTTGCGAAGGTGGAAGTCGACGAGAGGCGTGGCGGCGACTACTTCATCGAGCTGATCGACCACCAGGGCACGCAGGCGATGGCTGCCGAATGAGAGGCCGCGAAGCATGACCTGAGCGCCCGCCGCACCCCCCGGAACCCGTTGGCCGTCGAGCTCAAGGTGCAGCCGATGCTCGGGCATGAGAGCAGGATCGATGAGCAGGCCTATCTGGACCTCGCCCTCGTTATTTCGGATCGTTGCGTTCGGCTCTGGAACGACGACCTCGAATGCTTCGTACGGGCCGGAGTCCGCACCGGGTCGCTCGGTCTCTGGCCCAGTGGCTTCGGAATCGCCGGGTTCGTCCCGGACATCGATTTGAACGGGCTCCGATCCGGCCAAAGGTCGGTCTGAATACTGGACGCCGCCGTCCGGGCCCATCGACTTGTAGACACCGGCCGCGGCCGGGAACGCTAGGCTCAGGAGCAGGATAACGGCAACTTCACGCATGGTGAAAGCTTAGTGCAGAGCAGCCGTTGGCTCAAATGAAAAACGCCCCTCTCGGGGCGTTTTTCTGCGCTGGTCGCGCGATCCGCCAATCAGAGGCTGTAGTACATGTCGAACTCGAGCGGATGCGTGGTCATGCGCAACAGGGTCACCTCCTGCATCTTGAGCGCGATGTAACCGTCAATCAGGTCGTCGCTGAAAACGCCACCCGCGGTCAGGAAGTCGCGGTCCTTATCGAGGGCGTCCAGGGCCTGGTCCAGCGCGTAGCAGACCTGCGGAATGGCCTTTTCCTCCTCTGGCGGAAGATCGTAAAGGTCCTTGTCCATCGGATCCCCGGGGTGGATCTTGTTCTGGATGCCATCTAGACCCGCCAGCATCATCGCGGAGAAGGACAGATACGGGTTGCCCGTCGAATCCGGGAAACGGACCTCTATTCGGCGCCCCTTCGGGTTGGCGACGTGCGGGATGCGTATGGATGCGGAGCGATTGCGGGCCGAGTAGGCGAGCATGACCGGCGCCTCGAATCCCGGCACCAAGCGCTTGTAGGAGTTTGTCGAGGCATTGGTGAAGGCGTTGAGGGCGCGCGCGTGCTTGATGATCCCGCCGATGTAGTAAAGAGCGGTCTCGGAGAGCCCACCGTACTTGTCGCCGGAGAAGACGTTCTGGCCGTCCTTGCCGAGAGACTGATGTACGTGCATGCCGTTGCCGTTGTCGCCGACCAGCGGTTTCGGCATGAAGGTCGCGGTCTTGCCATAGGCGTGGGCGACGTTCCAGATCGCGTACTTCATGATCTGGTTCCAGTCCGCGCGCTGAACCAGGGTAGAGAACCTGGTACCGATTTCACACTGACCGGCGGTGGCCACTTCGTGGTGGTGGACCTCGACGGGGACGCCCATTTCCTCCATCGCCAGGCACATGGCAGCACGCAGGTCGTTCAACGAATCTACCGGGGGAACCGGGAAGTAGCCTCCCTTGATGCCTGGTCGGTGGCCGATGTTGCCATCCTCGTAGACGCGCTCAGAGTTCCAGTCGGCCTCCTCGGAGTCCACCTTGTAGAAGCAGCCGCTCATGTCGGCTCCCCAGCGGACGTCGTCCAGGACAAAGAACTCGGGCTCCGGACCGAAAAATGCGGTATCGGCGATGCCGGTGGACTTGAGATAGGCCTCAGCGCGCTTGGCGAGAGAGCGAGGGTCGCGCTCGTAGCCCTGCATGGTCGACGGCTCGAGGATGTCACAGCGAATGATCAGCGTGTTCTCGTCCGCAAACGGGTCCATCACTGCGCTTTCGGCTTCCGGCATCAGTACCATGTCGGATTCCTGAATGCCCTTCCAACCGGCGATGGAAGAACCATCGAACATCTTGCCCTCCGTGAAGAAGTCGTCGTCCACGGTGCTTGCCGGCATGGAGACATGCTGCTCCTTGCCGCGTGTATCGGTGAAGCGCAGATCCACGAACTTAACTTCCTTGTCTTTGATGAGCTTAATGACGTTTGAGGACATCTACTTTGGTCTCCGAAGGTTGCCTGTTGTTCTGGGGCGTATTGAGTAAGAGCTCAGAATCCGGGTTCGCGCCGGTTAGCGCGGACGCTAAAGACGCTAGTGTAACGTGAAGCGGCTGGTGCTCACTGGTTCGGATAACGGCGATACGCGTCGATGGCTTCGTGAAGTTCCGCGAGGAGATCAAAGCCCGTCGTTGGCCGTACTCTCCTTGGACGCGCGGAGAGCCCTTGCAGCGACAAGCTTGGGTTTAAGCACTGCAACCGCTGCGCGAAGATAGCATGATCTGTACCATTTTGATGGCAGAGCAGAGCAGAGAGGCTCCGCGAAACCCGAATGTCAATCGCTTTCTGGACGAATAAGAACGGAAAATCATAGGGATATGTTGAGCCTGGACAAACCACGCAACGTACTGGAGGGAGAGTTCCATCGCCGGGTGGCACCGAGTTGGGGCCGTTGTTCCGCGGCATCGCGGACCACAGGTGCTGGGTTTGCACTGAAACGATACGGTGTCTCGCAATAACGCACAATTATGGTGCGCATGCCTCGAAATAGACCCACACCTGGCGAAAGCGGGAATCGCCCGCTAGGGCGGCCCGCAGTCTTTCCGTTATCGCCCTCGCGCGGCCCGCGTCGGCCTCGCACAGCGCGAGTGGCAGGAAGACCTCGACGTCGATGCGTCCGTTCAGATAGTGCAACACCGTACGCCGGCGTTCTCGGACCTCGTCGATGCCCGCCCAAAGGGTTTCGAGTCCACCCAACGCCTCTGCACGCAAAGGCAGTCCGCTGCAGGGAGGGGCTGATTCATCGTCTTCGGGGTCGATGTGGACGGTCACATCCGTGATCTCGTCGATTTGGTCTTTCAGGCGTTGTTCGACCAGGACACTGATCATGTGCCCCTCGGAAACGCTTACCTTCGGGTCTACCAGCACATGGACGTCCGCCGAGGCATAGCCACCGTGCTTTCGCGTTCGAAGCATGTGGATATCGCGGACACCGCCCACGGTTCGGATCGTCTTTCTGATCTCCGAAACCCTCTCGGCTTCCAGTCCCGTGTCCACCAGCTCTCTGACCGCATCGAAACCCAACTCCCAGGCGATTCTCGCAATCATGACGGCAACGATGATCGCGGCCACCGCGTCCAGATAGGGCAGACCGACCAGGGTCCCGCCCACGCCGATGAACACCACGACCGAGGAAACCGCATCGGATCTGTGATGCCAAGCGTTCGCCCTCAACAGATCGGAGCGAACCCGTCGCGCGTATCTCAGGGTCCACCAGTAGAGCCATTCCTTCACAAGTATGGAAGCAACGGCCGCAAACAGGGCGAAAGGCGACGGATGGAGCAGGTCTTCCGGGGAGAAGAGGCGACCGGCCGCGTCCCACCCGATTCCAACGGCCACGGTGACCAGGATTACCGCGAGAGCCAGCGTAGCGACGGTTTCATAACGGGCATGGCCGTAAGGGTGCTCCGAGTCCGGTGCCTGGGTGGCATGACGCCCGGCGAGCCAGACCAGGATGTCGGAAAACAGATCGGATAAAGAGTGAATGCCATCCGCAACGAGGGCTTGCGATTGCCAGATCAGTCCCGCTAGCACCTTGACGATGGATAGAAGTAGATTGGCTACTCCACCGACGATCGCGGTACGAGAAATCGCGAGCGCTCGTTGTTCGCGCAGCTCCTGAGACACTCCTGAATCCCCCTATCGGGCCACTCGTGTTGCGCACGCGCGGCGTACCGTTGCCGTGCCGCGGCTTGCTTCCTCGAGCGAGGGTGGGCAAATGCGGTCGCAATCGGAAGCCTGATTATACTGGACTGCGCCGGCGAGAGCCCGCGCCTCCAATCGCCGGTTCGCAGTCGTCGTTGGATAAGTGGGCTTACGAACGGATATAATTTTCGTTTTGGTCAGCATCAGGCTGGGAGTGCGGATTGAGCGGCTCGCACGAGGATTACACTACCTTCCAGGGACTCATTTTTGCTCTGGAACGCTACTGGGCGGAGCGCGGATGCGTTGTCGTTCAGCCCTACGATATGGAGGTTGGCGCGGGCACCTTTCACCCGGCGACCTTTTTGCGGTCCCTCGGTCCCGAGCCTTGGAGCAGCGCTTACGTCCAGCCGTCGAGGCGACCGACGGACGGGCGTTATGGTGAGAATCCGAACCGCCTGCAGCACTATTATCAGTACCAGGTCGTGCTCAAGCCTTCTCCACTGGACATACAGGATCTGTACCTGGACTCGCTGCGCACACTCGGAATCGACCCCCTTGTCCACGACATTCGTTTCGTGGAGGACAACTGGGAGTCGCCGACCCTCGGCGCCTGGGGGCTTGGCTGGGAGGTATGGCTCAATGGCATGGAGGTGACGCAGTTCACCTACTTCCAGCAAGTAGGCGGCCTCGATTGCCGCCCCGTCACGGGCGAGATTACCTACGGCCTGGAACGCATCGCCATGTATTTGCAGGGCGTGGAGAGCGTGTTCGATCTGGTCTGGTCGCGGAGCGCGAACGGTACCGTCACCTATGGCGACGTCTATCACCAGAACGAGGTGGAACAGTCTGCATACAACTTCGAGTACGCCGATACGGGCTCGCTTTTCTCGCTGTTCGATACCTGCGAGCGACAAAGTCAGGCCCTGATACAGCGCGATCTGCCGCTGCCTGCGTACGAACAGGTCCTCAAGGCGTCACATACCTTCAATCTTCTCGATGCCCGCGGAGCGATTTCCGTCACCGAACGGCAACGCTTTATCCTGCGGGTGCGAACGCTGGCGCGCGCGGTCGCACAAGCGTACTACGAGCGTCGGGAATCCTTGGGCTTCCCCATGCTGAAGAAACAGGCATAGGAGGGGGAGCCGCAATGAGCGATCGAACCGACTTGCTGGTCGAAATCGGCACCGAGGAGTTGCCGCCAACAGCCCTCAAGCGACTGGCAGACGCCTTCTGCGAAGGTTTTGTGAAACAGCTGGACCACAACCGGATCGCCCACCGCGAAGTGCAGTCTTACGCGACCCCGAGGCGTCTGGCGCTCTTGATCAGCGGGATTGCGACGAGGCAACCTGATCAGGCCATCAGCCGAAAAGGACCGGCTCTCACGGCTGCGTACGCCGCGGACGGCTCGCCGACAAAGGCCGCCGAAGGGTTCGCCCGATCCTGCGGCGTCGAGGTCTCCGGGTTGGACCGGGAAGAGAACGCGAAGGGCGCGTGGCTCGTCTTTCGTTCCGTCTCAGCGGGAGCTGCCACCGCCGATCTACTGATCCCGATGGTAGAGCAGGCCCTTGGGGACCTGCCCGTACCCAAACGCATGCGCTGGGGTGATCGGGACGATCAGTTCGTCCGTCCAGTGCACTGGATCACCCTTTTGCTGGGAAGCGAAGTCGTACCGGGACGCATGTTCGGCCTTGAGATTGGGCGAGAAACCAGAGGTCACCGGTTCCACCACCCCCAGGCGATTCCGATAAGCGCGGCCAGTGAATATGCGGAGTGTCTGCGCAGCCAGGGATTCGTTGAACCCAGTTTCTGCAAGCGGCGCGAATTGATTCAACGGCAGGTGGAAGAGCTTGCAGCCCAGGCGGGCGGCAAGGCAGCGCTCGACGCGGACCTGCTCGACGAGGTTACGGCGCTTTGCGAATGGCCGACGGCCTTGATCGGATCGTTTGACCAGGAGTTTCTTGAGGTCCCCGCCGAGGCCTTGGTCGAAACCATGCAGAAGAACCAGAAGTATTTCCCGGTGCATTCAGCCAACGGGGAGCTGCTTCCTCGGTTCATCACCATCAGCAATATTCGCAGCCAGGATCCGGAGCAAGTGCGAGCGGGAAATGAACGGGTCATCCGACCTCGCTTTGCCGACGCCGCCTTCTTCTGGAAGCAAGACCTCAAAAAGCCGTTTGATCACTACGCCTCGAAGCTCACGCAGGTAGTCTTTCAGGAAAAGCTCGGCACCGTCGCTGAAAAATCGGCGAGAGTTGCCCAGATTTGCCGGCACCTCGCTGGGCTGCTCGGTGCCGACGAGGAGCTTTGCGCGCGGTCGGCCTATCTCGCCAAATGCGACTTGGTCACGCAGATGATCGCTGAGTTTCCCAGTCTGCAGGGCATCATGGGCCGACACTACGCCGAACGGTCGCGGGAAGATCCCTGCGTGAGCACCGCGATGGAAGAGCAGTATCTTCCGCGGCATGCCGGGGATCGGCTACCGCAGTCCGATTGCGGACGCATTCTTTCGGTGGCGGAGAGGCTGGACACCTTGATTGGAATCTTTTCGATCGGGCAACGGCCAACCGGGGTGAAGGACCCATACGCGCTGCGCAGGGCAACCATCGGGTTGCTTCGCATACTCATCGAAACGCCGCTTCCGCTCGACCTACGGGAAGTGCTGGAGTTTGCCGCGCAAGAGCTGCGAGACAAGGTGAGCGTTAGCGGCACGGCCGCGGAGGTGTTCGAGTACGCTTTGGAGCGGTTGAAGGGCTACTACCAGGATCTCGGCATCGGGAGCGACGTGGTCGATGCGGTACTTGCCGTCGACGTGGCCGTTCCGAGCGATATTCACCGCCGGATTCTGGCAGTCAACGAGTTCCGCACCCTCGCTGAGGCGGAGTCTCTGACGGCCGCCAACAAACGTACTCGCAACATTTTGCGCAAGAGTGAAGAGCTGGGGGTGATCCCAAGCGAGCCGAATACGGATGCTTTGGTGGAGGAATCGGAGAAGCGCCTCGCCGCGCGATTGGCCATGCTGAAGGACCGCGTCGCCCCTCTTCTGGCGCAACAGGACTACACCGGCGTCCTCACCACGCTTGCCGG
>CAYNBI010000081.1:0-2284 GCA_964395315.1 uncultured Chromatiaceae bacterium
CATGCGTTTGATGAAACCCGGATTGAGCGCCCGCGCTTGATCGGCACCCACCCCGACCTCCACCTCCACGCCGCGCCGACGCAGCAGGGCCAGCCCGTTGCCGCCGACCAGCGGATTGGGATCCTGCATGGCGGCGACCACGCGCGAGACGCCGGACTCGAACAGCGCATCGGCGCAAGGCGGCGTCCTGCCATGGTGGCAGCAGGGCTCGAGGGTGACGTAGGCGGTTGCGCCCCGGGCCCGCTCACCGGCGGTGGCGAGAGCTACGCGCTCGGCGTGCGGCTCCCCGGCGCGTCGGTGCCAGCCCTCGCCGACGACCTCGCCGTCGCGCACCAGCACGCAACCGACGCGGGGGTTGGGTTCCGTCGTGTAGAGACCGCGGCGCGCCAGCCGGAGCGCGCGGGCCATGTGGGCGTAGTCGTCCGCCCCCGTCAAGGCTTCTTTTCCAGCTCGGCCAGCAAATCCATCTGCTTGCGCCGCGCCTCCGGGGTCGGCTGGCTCTCGAGTCGCTCGATCTCCTCACGGAAGGCGTTGACGTCCTCGAACTTTCGGTAGACGGAGGCAAAGCGCACATACGCCACCTGGTCCATACCACGCAGCTCCTCCACGACCAGCTCGCCGATAAAGCGCGAGGAGACCTCCCCTTCCCCGGTCGAGACCAAGACTCGATGGATGCGGGCAAGCGCCGCCTCGATCTCCTCGGTGCTGACCGGTCGCTTTTCCAGCGCCCGCATGATGCCGGAGCGCATCTTGGCCTCGTCGAAGGGCACCCGTGTGCCGTCGCGCTTGACCACCCGCGGCAGGTTGAGCTCGGCGCTCTCGTAGGTCGTGAAGCGCTCCTTGCACTCCGTGCATTTGCGGCGCCGGCGCACCTGGTCGCCCTCGCCGGAGAGACGGGAATCTATGACCTTGGTATCCTGGGCTCCGCAGAACGGGCAGCGCATGTCTTAACGTGTCTCAGGTGGAATCCAACGAGCAGCCGCGACAGCGCTTTTCCGGGGCGGCGCCACGATCACCGGCCGTAGACCGGGAAGCGGGCGCACAGCTCAAGCACCTTGGCCTTCACCGCCTCGATCACTACCGGATCGCCGCGGGCGTCGATGAGGTCGCACATCCATCCGGCGAGGTCCCGCGCCTGCTCGGTGCCGAACCCGCGCGTGGTTGCCGCCGGGGTGCCGACGCGGATGCCGCTGGTGACGAAGGGCGACTGGGGATCGTTGGGCACCGCGTTCTTGTTCACCGTGATGTTGGCCGCCCCCAGCCAGGCATCCACATCCTTGCCCGTGAGACCCTGCTCGATGAAGCTCACCAGGAACAGGTGGTCGCTGGTGCCGCCGGAGACCACGTCGTAGCCGCGCGACATGAAGACCTCCGCCATGGTCTGCGCGTTGAGCAGCACCTGCTTCTGGTATGACTTGAAGTCCGGCTCCATCGCCTCCTTGAAGGCCACGGCCTTGGCCGCGATCACGTGCATCAGCGGTCCGCCCTGGGTGCCCGGAAACACGAGCGAGTTGAGCCTCTTCTCGATCTCCGGGTTGGCCTTCGCCAGGATCAGGCCGCCGCGCGGCCCGCGCAGGGTCTTGTGGGTGGTGGTAGTGGTCACGTCCGCGATCTGCACCGGGCTCGGATAGAGGCCGGCGGCGATCAGACCCGCGACATGGGCCATGTCGACGAACAGGTAGGCGCCCACCTCGTCGGCGATGGCGCGGAAGCGCGCCCAGTCCACCACGCGCGAGTAGGCGGAAAACCCGGCGACGATCATCTTCGGCCGATGCTCGCGGCACAGGCGCTCGACCTCGGCATAGTCGATCTCCCCGGTGGACGGGTCGAGCCCGTACTGGACCGCCTTGTAGAGCTTGCCGGAGAAGTTCGGCTTGGCACCATGGGTGAGGTGGCCGCCATGGGCCAGGCTCATGCCGAGAATGGTGTCGCCTGGCTGGCACAGGGCCATGTAGACCGCCGCGTTGGCCTGGGAGCCGGAATGGGGCTGCACGTTCGCGTAATCAGCGCCGAACAACGCCTTGGCCCGGTCGATGGCCAACTGCTCGGCCACGTCCACGTACTCGCAGCCTCCGTAGTAGCGCTTGCCGGGATAGCCCTCCGCGTACTTGTTGGTCAGGACCGAGCCTTGCGCCTGCATCACCCGCGGGCTGGTGTAGTTCTCCGAGGCGATCAGCTCGACGTGCTCCTCCTGGCGCCGCTCCTCGCCCTGGATGGCCTGCCACAGCTCGTCGTCGTAACCGGCAATCTGCATCGTCTTCTCGAACATGTGCACTTCCTCGGA
>CAYNBI010000081.1:2384-18503 GCA_964395315.1 uncultured Chromatiaceae bacterium
GCTGATGATTGGCCATCCTGGCCACCATCAGCATGCCACCCAAGAAGCGCGGTTCCTGGGTGGCTTCATTTCCATACGCTCACGCGTTTGGAAATGGCGTCACATCCCCGTGCCGCGGGAATCGCTGAATCGGTCACCGTTCCCGAAAGGCTCGCATTTTAGCGAGTTTGAGCACCTCAGTCCCCGGGAAGTTTCGACCGGTGGGCCGTTGCGCGCACGACAACCGACATCGGACGGGGACGAACCCGAGCCCCGGGTCGAACCAGCCGGCCAGTGCCTAGTCCCTGGCGGAACCCGCGTTGATCATGCGGTCGAAGCGGTCGAGCAGCACCAGCAGGGGAATCGGCTCCCATGCGCAGCCGCGGAGCGCTTCCTCCGCCATGGGCCGAATGCCGCTCGCCGACGGCATGGGGCCGCCCGCATCCAGCAGCGCCCGCGTGCGCGGAATGAAGACCCACTGCAGCCATTGCGTGAAGCGCAGGGTGTCGCAGCAGAAGGGAAGCCCGCTCTCGAGGGCGTGCGCAGGCGGCGGGACGGGCTCCCACTGGCCCTGCCGACGCAGCTCGGACTCGATTTCAGCCAGCAGCGCCGAGACGTCGGATGGGACCAGCACCTACAGGTCACGCAGACCGAGCACGTCCTGCATGTCGTAGAGTCCCCGGTCTTTCCCGGCGATCCAGCCCGCCGCCCGCGCGGCGCCGCGGGCGAAGGTCATGCGGCTGGAGGCCTTGTGCGCGATCTCGACGCGCTCACCGTCGGCGGCGAACCATACGGTATGCTCTCCCACCACGTCGCCGGCGCGGATGGTCTCGAAGCCGATGGTCCTGCGATCGCGCGCCCCGGTGTGGCCCTCGCGCCCGTAGACCGCGACCTCGGCGAGATCGCGCCCGAGGGCGTTCGCCAGCACCTCGCCCATGCGGATGGCGGTGCCGGAGGGGGCATCCACCTTGTGGCGGTGATGGGCCTCGATGACCTCGATATCGACCTCGTCCCCCAGCACCCGCGCGGCGATGTCGAGCAGCTTGAAGCAGAGGTTGACGCCGACGCTCATATTGGGGGCGAAGACGATGCCGATGTCCCGAGCCGCCTCCGCGATCGCGGTGCGCTGACCCGCGTCGAGGCCGGTGGTGCCGATCACCATCCGCGTCCCGCTCCGGCGGCATAGCTCCAGGTGACGCATGGTCGCGGCGGGGGCCGTGAAGTCGATCAGCACGTCGAAGGCGTCGACGACCGGTTCGAGGTCGGGACGCACCTCCGCGCCGAGGCGCCCCACCCCCGCCAACTCGCCCGCGTCCGCACCCAGCAGGCTGCTGCCGGCTTGCTCGCTGGCGACGGTCACGGCTAGACCGGGCGCTTCCGTGACCGCCTGGATCAGGGTGCGACCCATGCGCCCGCCGGCGCCCGCGATTGCGATCTTGATATCGGACATAAATCAAACTCCGGGAATTGCTGCAGACCAGCGAAGGGCGCACCAGCCTACAGCATATTGCGCTGGATGCGGACGGTTGCCGCGGATTTGACGCTGTAGACCTTGTGCCTACTCCGGGCTGGAGGGAAGTCTGACGCAGCGGCTACCTCGGCGTAACTGCCTGGCGATCGTCTGCCGCCGCGCCGACAGATTGGTGATCGCGCTCAGTCCTGATTTAGTACTCCTGAATGGACGCGATGAAGAACGTCAACTCAAGGATGCGTGCACGCACCGTCTGATTGAAGCCCGCACCGAACGGTTCGTACGCGCGGTCCGTCATTTCCTCACGATACCGGGAACCCCAGATCGGCATCTCCTGCGTACCGTGGCCTCTCACGCCTTCGGGGTCTTCAATCCAGTTCTACACTTGGCGGAAAGGCCTTCTCCTATTGCGACCTTGCGATCGGCGACATGCCTCGCTTGTGACTCCTACTCTCACGACAGTTCAACCAGCCCGTTCCGCAAGACGATCCCCGTCCGCGATCAAGAGGCCGGATCTTGGATCTGCAGCTCACTGCGCAATAACCTGTTTTCCCGTGCTCGGGGCTACCGGACGACCACTCCCATGCGGCGCAATACAAGCCGCCTTGCGGCCCATTGCACCCTCCGGCACGGCTTGGCTAGAGCCCCATCTTCTCGAAGAAGCTCTTGACGCCGTCGAGCCAGGAGCTGGAATGGGGGCTGTGCCTCTCTCCGCCGGCCTGGACGGACTCGTCGAGCTCGCGCAGCAGCTCCTTCTGGCGCTCGGTGAGGTTGACGGGGGTCTCCACCAGCACGCGGCAGATGAGGTCGCCCACCACGCCGCCACGCACCGGCTTCACCCCCTTGCCGCGCATGCGGAACATCTTGCCGGTCTGGGTGCCGGGCGGGATCTTGAGGTTGACCTTCCCGTTCAGGGTCGGGACATGAAGCTCGCCCCCGAGCGCCGCAGTCACGAAGCCGATCGGCACCTCGCAGAACAGGTTGTTGTCCTCGCGGGTGAAGATGGGGTGTTCCTTGACGTTGACCTGCACGTAGAGGTCCCCGGGCGGCCCACCGCGCTCCCCCGCCTCGCCCTCGCCGGAGAGACGAATGCGGTCACCGGTGTCGACGCCGGCCGGCACCTTGACCGACAGGGTCTTCTGCTCCTGAACCTTGCCGTGTCCGTTGCAGTGGGAGCAGGCCTCCTCGATCACGGTGCCGGCGCCGCGGCACTGGGGACAGGTCTGCTGGATCGAGAAGAAGCCCTGCTGCATCCGCACCTGCCCGGCGCCGTGGCAGGTGGAGCAGGTCTTGGCCTTGGTGCCCGGCTTGGCCCCGCTGCCGCCGCAGAACTGGCACTCCACCAGTGACGGAATGCGGATCTTGACCTCCTTGCCGGCAACCGCCTCCTCCAACGTCAGGCTGAGGTCATAGCGGAGGTCCGCGCCGCGGTGCACCCGCCGCCCGCCGCCGGCGCGTCCGCCGAAGATGTCGCCGAAGACGTCGCCGAAGATGTCGGAGAATCCGCCCGCGCCGCCGAAGTCGCCCGGTCCGCCACCACCGAAGCCGCCCGCCTCGACGCCCGCGTGTCCAAACTGGTCATAGGCCGAGCGCTTCTTGGGGTCGCTCAGCACCTCGTAGGCCAGCTTCGCCTCCTTGAACTTCTGCTCGGACTCCGCCCCCGCGTTGCGGTCGGGATGGTACTTCATGGCGAGCCGCCGGTAGGCCTTCTTGATGTCGGCCTCGCTGGCGTTGCGGCTAACGCCCAGCACCTCGTAGTAGTCGCGTTTCGTCATTGTTTGGGTTCTTAGCCTTCAGCCCTGGCCGCCTCGCACAAACGTGCGCAGGCGCCTTGAGCGCCTGCACACCATCCGGCCGACAGCCAACCGCGAGCGGTCAACCGCTCACTTCTTGTCGTCCTTGACCTCTTCGAACTCGGCATCCACCACGTCGTCTTTCGCGCCGCCGGACTCGCCGCCCGCCGCCTCGGCGCCGCCGGCGCCCGCGGGACCGGCCGCATCGCCCTGCTGGGCGTAGAGCCGCTCGGCCATCTTGGCGGAGGCCTCGCCGAGCGCCTTGGTGAGGCTCTCGATGCGGTCCTTGTCCTCGCCCTTCATGGCCTCTTCCAGGTTCTTGATCGCGGACTCGATGCGGTCCTTCTCGCCCGACTCCATCTTGTCGCCGAGCTGTTCCATGGACTTGCGGGTGGCGTGGATCATGGTGTCCGCGTGATTGCGGGCGGAGACCAGCTCGTGGAAGCGGCGGTCCTCCTCGGCGTGGGCCTCGGCGTCCTTGACCATCTGGGCGATCTCCGCGTCGGACAGGCCGGAGGATGCCTTGATGATGATGGATTGCTGCTTGCCCGTGGCCTTGTCCTTGGCGGACACGTTGAGGATGCCGTTGGCATCGATGTCGAACTTGACCTCGATCTGGGGCACGCCGCGGGGCGCCAGCGGTAGGTCGGAAAGGTCGAAGCGGCCGAGCGACTTGTTGTCCGCCGCGCGCTCGCGCTCGCCCTGGAGCACGTGCACCGTCACCGCGGACTGATTGTCGTCGGCGGTGGAGAAAACCTGCTGCGCCGAGGTCGGGATGGTGGTGTTCTTCTCGATCAGCTTGGTCATGACGCCGCCCAGGGTCTCGATGCCGAGGGACAGGGGGGTGACGTCGAGCAGCAGCACGTCCTTGACCTGACCGCCCAGCACGCCGCCCTGGATCGCGGCGCCGATGGCCACCGCCTCGTCGGGGTTGACGTCCCTGCGCGGGGCCTTGCCGAAGAAGGCCTGCACCTTCTCCTGCACCTTGGGCATGCGGGTCTGGCCGCCGACCAGGATGACCTCGTCGATCTCGGTGGCGGTCAGCCCGGCGTCCTTGAGCGCGATGCGGCAGGGCTCCATGGTGCGGTCCACCAGCTCCTCCACCAGGGACTCAAGCTTGGCCCGGGTCAGCTTCACGTTCAGGTGCTTGGGACCGGCGGCGTCCGCCGTGATGTAGGGCAGATTGATGTCGGTCTGCTGGCTGGAGCTGAGCTCGATCTTGGCCTTCTCCGCGGCCTCCTTGAGGCGCTGCAGGGCCAGGGGATCATTGTGCAGGTCCACGCCCTGCTGCTTCTTGAACTCGCCGGCGAGCCAGTCGATGATCCGGAGATCAAAGTCCTCGCCGCCGAGGAAGGTATCGCCGTTGGTGGACAGCACCTCGAACTGGTGCTCGCCCTCGATCTCGGCGATCTCGATGATGGAGATGTCGAAGGTCCCGCCGCCGAGGTCGAAGACGGCGATCTTCTGATCTCCCCGCTGCTTGTCCATGCCGTAGGCCAGCGAGGCCGCGGTGGGCTCGTTGATGATGCGCTTGACGTCGAGGCCAGCGATGCGGCCGGCGTCCTTGGTGGCCTGGCGCTGGGAGTCGTTGAAATAGGCCGGCACGGTGATCACCGCCTCCTTGACCTCCTCGCCCAGATAGTCCTCCGCGGTCTTCTTCATCTTCTGAAGAACCTTGGCGGAGATCTCGGGCGGGGCCATCTTTTTGCCGTTGACCTCGACCCAGGCGTCGCCATTGTCCGCGCGGACGATCTTGTAAGGCACCATGTCCATGTCCTTCTTGACCACCGCGTCGTCGTAGCGGCGGCCGATCAGGCGCTTGATGGCGAACAGGGTGTTCTGCGGGTTGGTTACGGCCTGGCGCTTCGCCGACTGGCCGACCAGCACCTCGCCGTCGCCGCTGTAGGCGACGATGGAGGGCGTCGTGCGATCGCCTTCCGCGTTCTCGATGACCTTAACCTTGTCCCCCTCCATCACGGCGACGCAGGAGTTGGTGGTACCCAGGTCAATGCCGATGATTCTTCCCATAATTCTTGGTCTCCGCGTTGAATTCGTTGCGCTTTCCGCGCAGGATCTGCCGAATCAGTTGGGGCAAAACCCTTCTGTTTTCAAGCCTGTTTTCCCTGGCCCGCGCTGGACACGATGACCAGCGCCGGACGCACCAGCCGGCCGTTGAGGGTGTACCCCTTCTGCACCACGTTCACCACGGTGTTGGGCGGCAAGTCGTCGCGCGGCTGCATGGTCATGGCCTGGTGATATTCCGGGTTGAAGGGCTCGCCCTCGGGATCGATCTTTTCGATCCCGAACTTGGTCATGGCGCCCGAGAGCAGCCGCAGCGTGAGCTCCGTACCCTCGCGCAGCTTGTCGACGTCCGCCTGCCCGTCCTGCGCGGCGTCATGGCCCAGCTCCAGGCTGTCTCGGACCGGTAGC
This sequence comes from uncultured Chromatiaceae bacterium, assembly GCA_964395315.1. GTDB lineage: Bacteria > Pseudomonadota > Gammaproteobacteria > Chromatiales > Chromatiaceae > CAVORB01. Next base: position 8,058 of record CAYNBI010000081.1, read on the forward strand.
AGCTCGCGCACGAAGCCGTCGAGCGCGAACTTGTGCGCCTTCTCCAGCTCGATCTCGTGACGACGCTTGATGTTCTCGATCTCGGCGCGCGCCCGCAGCAGCTGGTCCCAGTTCTCGTCCGCCTTGGCGCGCGCGTCCTCCAGCAGGGCCACGAGCTGCTCCGGAGACTCGGCACCCTCACCTTCCGCCGGCGCGGCGGACGCCGGGTCGGGCAGCTCCGCCTGGTCCGCCGCGTCGGGCTCCTGCTCGGCGTTGTTCGTCTGCTGGTTAGTAACCATGTGCACCTCCGAAAATCTTTCACAACCTCGATCTTGCGCGCCGGCGGGACGCGCAAGCCGGCGCGGGCGTCAGGCCCGCTTTCCTCTACTGCAGTTTGAGGGCGGCGCCTAGAAGGCGCGCCGTCACGTCGACGATGGGGATCACCCGCGGGTAATCCATGCGCGTGGGCCCGATCACGCCCAGCACGCCGATCACCTTGTCGTCGATCTTGTACGGGGCGGTGACCAGGCTGCAGTCGTCCAGCAGCTGATAGCCGGACTCCTCGCCGACGAATATCTGCATGCCCTCGGCCTCGATGCAGCGATCCAGCAGGTGCAGGATCTCGCGCTTCTTGGTAAAGGCCTCGAAGAGCTGCTTCAAGCGCTCCATGCGCGCGAGCTCGTTGAACTCCATCAGGTTGGTCTGGCCCGCGATGTAGCAGTCGTCCGCCCGCTCCGCGGACTCGACGACACGCTGCGCCATCTCGACCGCCCGCATCATGATCTGGTCCATGTGGGCGTGGGTGCGCTTGAGATCCTCCAGCACCCGCTTCCGCACCTCCTTCATGTCTTGCCCGGTGAACATCTCGTTCAGGAAGTTCGCCGCCTGCTCGAGCTCCGAGGGGGTGTAGCGCCGCTCGGGATGGATCACCCGGTTGTGCACCTCCCCTTCGCCGGTCACCAGGATCGCCAGCACCCGATCCCCCGAGAGGGGCAGAAACTCGATCTGGCGAAAGTCGTTGCGCTCGCGGCGTGGCAGCATGACCACCCCCGCCAGGTGCGTGATTCCGGACAGGATCTGGGAGGCGCTCTCGATCAGGCGCGTGGCGTCGTCCAGATCCTGCAGTTGCCGCCGCATGGACTCCACCTCCCGTTCCGTCAGCGGCTTGACGGTCAGCAGGGAATCGATGAACAGGCGGTACCCGGACACGGTCGGCACCCGACCCGCGGACGTGTGCGGCGAGGCGACCAATCCCATGTCCTCGAGATCGGCCATGACGTTACGCACCGTCGCCGGGCTCAGGTCGAGGCCCGTGTCCTTGGCCAGGGTGCGCGATCCCACGGGCTGGCCGTCTTTGATGTAGCGCTCCACCAGGGCCTTGAGAAAGTGCAGCGCCCTCTCGTTAACCCGGTTGTCGCCGCCTGCAAACTTCGGTGTCACGCTGGTAACGCCCACTCAACTGGAAACCGGAGGAAAACCCGCGAATTAGCACTCACTGATTGCGAGTGCTAAGTGCGGCAATTTAGGGTTTGCGCCGGAGACTGTCAAGGTTGGCTGCACCCTGACCGCGTGCTAATTTGTGGCCTTCGCCTCAAGCCAGCAAGAGAATCGGCGTCGCTCGACCCATGGCCCTGTTCGAGACAATCGGCATCATTGGAAAGCAGGGCGAAACCGCCAAGGTGAAGGCGACGCTGCAGCGCCTGGTGAGCTACCTGGGCTCGCGCCAGCGGGAGGTTTACTTCGACGAGGTGAGCGGAGCCATGCTGCAGGCGCCGCGCGGGAGCGTCCTGGGCGCCGCGGCGCTCGGCCAGCGTTGTTCCCTGGCCATCGTCGTAGGGGGCGACGGGACCTTGCTGCATGCGGCGCGATCCCTTGCGGCCTGGGAGGTGCCACTGATGGGCATCAACCTCGGCCGGCTCGGCTTCCTGGTGGACGTCTCCCCCGACGAGATCGAGCATTGTCTCGACCAAATCCTCGCCGGCGAGTACGAAGAAGAGTCCCGCTGCATGCTCTCCGCGCGCGTGGACGGAACCCGGTCCGCGCCCGACCCCTACCTCGCCCTCAACGACGTCGTGGTTCACAAGTGGAACACGGCGCGCATGATCGAGTTCGAGACCTACATCGACGGAGATTTCGTCAACGCCCAACGCTCGGACGGCATCATCGTCTCCAGCCCCACAGGATCAACCGCCTACGCCCTGTCGGGTGGTGGTCCCCTCCTGCACCCGACCCTGAACGCACTGGTGCTGGTTCCCATCTGCCCCCACACGCTGAGCAACCGGCCGCTGGTCGTCGGCGGCTCGAGCCGGATCGAGATCCGTATCTGCGGAACCGACCAGGGCCAGGTGGAGATCACCTGCGACGGCCAGACCAACCTCGCCCTGGGGCCGCGCTCGCGCGTCCACATCGAGCTGGCGCCCCACCCGCTGCGCCTGCTGCACCCGAAGGGCCACGACCACTACAAGATCCTTCGCGCCAAGCTCGGCTGGGGGGGACATCCGCCGGGCTCCGGACCATGCTGACCCACATCCTGGTCCAGGACCTGGCGATCGTCAGCACCCTGGAGCTCGACCTCCAACCCGAGATGACTGCCCTGACCGGGGAGACCGGCGCCGGCAAGTCCATCCTCATCGATGCCCTCGGGCTCGCGCTCGGCGACAAGGCGGACGCGGACATGGTCCGCGCCGGTTGCGAACGCGCGGAGATCGTCGCCGGCTTCGACCTGGGCGCGCAGCCGGATGTCCGCGCGTGGCTCGCCGAGCAGGACCTCGACGATGGCGATGAGTGCCTGGTGCGCCGCCTGCTGATCCGCGGCGGACGCTCCCGCGCCTATATCAACGGCCGCCCGGCGAGCGGGGCGCAGCTCCAAGCCCTGGGGGAACGGCTGGTGGACATCCACGGGCAGCATGCGCACCAGTCGCTGCTGCGCCCGGCCTACCAGCGCGGGCTGCTCGACGCCTACGGCGGGCACACCGACCTCGCCACCGAGGTCGCGGCGCTGTTTCGGGGCTTCCGCACGCTGGACGAGCGTCTGCGGCGCCTGACGGCGGAGAGCGCCGACCGCGCGGCGCGCCTGGATCTCTTAAGGTACCAGGTGGACGAGCTCGCCACCCTGGACCTCACCGCGGAGGGCATCGCCGAGCTCGATCGCGAGCACAGGCGCCTGTCCAATCTCGGCCGGCTGCAATCCACCTCCGCGCGTTTGCTCGACGCGCTCTACGACGGCGAGCCATCGCTCCATGAAGGGCTCGCCCGCGCCGCCGCCGACCTCGACTCGCTCACCGCCTTCGACCAGCGCCTTGCCGCGCCCCGGGAGCTGATCGAGAGCGCCGCCATCCAGGTCGAGGAGGCCGTGGGCGGACTCCGCCAGTATCTCGACGACCTCGACACGGACCCGGGCCTGATGGAGCAGCTGGAGCGGCGCCTCTCCCAGCTGCACGACCTGGCGCGCAAATACCGCATCTTCCCCGAGCAGGTCCCGGAGACACTGGAGCGGCTGCGACAGGAGCTGCGGACCCTGGAAAGCGACGAGGTGACCCTCGGCAACCTGGAGCAGGAGCGCGACGCGGCGCGGGCGGCATTTCTCCGCGCGGCCGAGCGCCTGAGCGACCTGCGAATGGCGGCCGCGGAGCGCCTCTCGCAGACGGTCAGCGCGGCCATGCAGGAGCTCGGCATGGGCGGCGGCAGGTTCGCCGCGGAGGTGACGAGGGACGACGCCGATGCGGCGGGGGCTCACGGGCTGGACCGGGTCGAGCTCCTCGTCAGCGCCAATCCCGGACAGCCCCTCGCGCCCCTGGCGAAGGTCGCCTCCGGCGGAGAGTTGTCGCGCATCAGCCTTGGCATCCAGGTCGCGACCGCGGAATGCGGCAGCGTTCCCACCCTGATCTTCGACGAGGTCGACGTCGGCATCGGCGGCCGGGTCGCGGAGATCGTCGGCACCATGCTCCGCACCCTGGGCGAACGCCGCCAAGTGCTGTGCGTTACCCACCTGCCGCAGGTAGCCTCCCAGGCCAACCATCACCTGCAGGTGCGCAAGTACGCCCGCGACGGGCACACCTACACGGCCATCGCAGCGCTGCATCAGGATTCGCGGGTAGAGGAGATCGCCCGCATGCTGGGGGGCAAGGAGATCACCCGCAAGACACTGGAGCACGCCCGCGAGATGATCGGGCTTTCCGCGCGCAAGCCCGGGAAGCAGGCGGGCTAGTCCGCAACAGCGCGGCCTCAACGACCGCGGCGATTCACTCCGCGGTCTGCGGCACCTGACATCGCGGGCAGACTCCGTAGATCACCAGCGAGTGGTCCTCGAGCGTGAAACCGTGATCCTGCGCGATGGCCCGCTGGCGCGCCTCGATTGCCTCCTCGAGGAACTCCACCACCTTGCCGCATTTCACGCACACCAGGTGGTCGTGGTGCCCGCCGGTGTTGACCTCGAACACGGACTGCCCGCCCTCGAAGTGATGGCGGCACACGAGCCCTGCGCTCTCGAACTGCGTGAGCACCCGGTAGACGGTTGCCAGCCCGATCTCCTCGCCGTTTTCAAGCAGCGTCCGGTAGACATCCTCCGCGCTCAGATGCCGTTTGCCGCTGCTCTCGAGCACCTTCAGCACCTTGATACGCGGCAGGGTGACCTTCAGACCCGCCCGCTTGATCTGGGTGTTCTCCATAATTCCGCTCCTTCAGCCCGCGTGCGACAGAGGGCACAGGTTCGGGATCGCCGATCGCCTCTGCCCGGCGGGCGGAGAGGCGAACGCCGGGACCACATTGGTCGACAATCCGTCGAAACTGTGCGGTATCATGCGTGACTGTCTGCGGCCTCAATCCTGTCGACAAGATGCAAAAGGTTCTCATTTATCTTGCTCTCGGTGCAACCCTGACGATCTCGGGATGCTCCAGCCCGGAGAAAAAGCCCGAGTATCGGACTTCGGCGCTGGAGCGGTTGCCTTTCGTCTACAAGATGACGGTTCAACAGGGAAACATCCTCACCGAGGAGAACGTAGACCGCCTGCAGCCAGGGATGACCAAGAGCCAGGTTCGCTTCCTGCTCGGCACGCCAATGCTGACGGACATGTTCCATGCCGACCGATGGGACTACACCTACACCATCCGCAGGGGCCATCAGGACATGCAGATGACCCGGCTCGCCCTGTTCTTCCAGGACGACGCCCTGGTGAGAGTAGAAGGCGACATACGTCCGGACCCCAATCGGGCCGCCGCGCGCGAGCCGGTTGAAATGATCGTCGAGGTGCCGGACTGGGAGGACAACCGCGGGTTCATCGCCAAGACCTTCAGCAAGCTCGGCGTCGACCCGGCGGAATAGGCAGCGCGCCGGCGTCAACGGTTGTCGCCGCCGGGCTCGGTCAGTTCTCCGTCACGCCCGCGCCCTTGCGCATCACCTTGCCCTCCGCCGCGCGCTTCTTGCGCTGGGCCTTGGGGTCGGCAATCAGGGGCCGGTAGATCTCGACCCGATCCCCCGTCTCAAGGGCCTGCTCCAGCGTGGCAAGCTTGCCAAAGATCCCGACCTTGTTGATGTCGAGGTCGATTTCCGGGAACCGCTTGAGGATGCCGGATCGCTCGATGGCCTCCCGAACCGTCATCCCCTTCGCGCCCTCGACCGCCAGCAGGGCCTGATCATCCTCCCGGGCAAATGCCACTTCCACCTGGATGCGCTGCTCAACCACGGTACACCTCGTCGGCCCGCTTGCAGAAGGCATCCACGAGCGTGTTGGCCGCCTGATTGAAGACCGCTCCGAAGGCCTTGTCGATGAGCTTGCCCGAAAATTCGAAATCCAGCTCGAGCTCCACCTTGCAGGCATCCTGCCGCAGGGCAAGGAAGCTCCAGCCGCCGGTAAGCTTGCGGAACGGACCGTCGAGCAGATCGATGTCCATCCGTCTGCCCCAGTCGATGCGGTTACGGGTCGTGAAGGTCTGATGCACACCCAGCCGCGCCACCTCGATACGCCCGCACACGATATCGTTCTCGCTCGACACGACGACGGCGGATCGACACCAGGGCAGGAACTGGGGGTAGGCCTCCATATCCGCCACGAGCTCGAACATCTGTTCGGCGGCATAGGGGACGAGGGCGCTCTTCTTGACGACCGGCACCGTTCCGGACCCCGGGACCTACAAGAGACCGATCGCGTTGAGGAGCACCAGGCCAACCGCCAGGGGCGCCACGTAGCGGATCAATGCCCGCCAGGAGCGGTACAGGACACCCTCGCCCAGATCCAGCTCGTCGACGGACGCATCCCGTGACAGCACCCAGCCGGCGAACACGGCAATCAGCACGCCGCCCAGCGGCAAGAGGATGTTGGCGGTGAGGAAGTCGAACAGATCGAGGAAGCCCTTGCCGAAAAGGGTGATGTGGGACCACTCGTTCAGGGACAAGAGGCAGGCGATCCCGAGCAGCCACACAGCGACGCCAGCCAGCACGGACGCCCGGACCCGGCTGAAGCTCAGATTCTCCACCAGCCAGGCCACCATGGGCTCGAGCAGCGAGATGGCCGAGGTCCAAGCGGCGAACACCAGCAGCACGAAAAACAAGGTGCTGAACAGAACCCCCCCCGGCATCTGCCCGAAGGCGATCGGCAACACCTTGAACACCAGCCCCGGCCCTTGCTCGGGTGCCATCCCGTTGGCGAAGACGACGGGGAAGATCGCCAATCCGGCCAGGATCGCGACGAGGGTGTCCATGCCGGCGATGATCACGCTGTTGGTGCCGATCGATGCCTCGCTGTGCAGGTAGGAGCCATAGATCATGATGGCGCCCATACCCAGGCTCAGGCTGAAGAAGGCCTGGCCCATGGCGCTAAGAACGGCCTGCCCGGACAGCTTGCTGAAGTCGGGCGCGAACAGGTAGCTCAGCGTCTGCTGGAAATCTCCGGTGCTAAAGGCATAGCCGACCATCAGCACCAGCAGCAGGAACAGCGCCGGCATCAGGAAGCGCACCGCCTTCTCCAGGCCGCTCGCCACGCCGCGGGCGACGACCAGGACGCAGAGGGTCATGAACACCGTGTGCCAGGCCAGCAGACGCTCCGCATCCCCGACCAGACCACCGAACACGGCGTCGGCCCGCGCGGCATCGATGCCAGTGAACACCCCGGCCGCGGCACGCACGGCATACGCCATCGTCCAGCCGGCGATCACGCTGTAGAAGGACAGGATCAAAAATCCCGTGACGATTCCCATCCACCCCAGCAGCTGCCACGCGGGACTGCTGCCGTTGCGCCGCGCCAGGGTGCGCATGGTGTTGATGGGGCTCTGGCGCCCGCGGCGTCCGAGCATGATTTCCGCCATCATGATCGGTATCCCGATCGCGGCGACGCACAGGAGGTAGACCAGGACGAAGGCGCCGCCGCCGTACTCGCCGGCGGTGTACGGAAAGCGCCAGATGTTGCCGAGCCCGACTGCCGACCCGGTGGCCGCTAGGACGAATGCCAGACGGGTGCTCCACATGCCGTGGACGGAGGTCGTCGCCGCCATCGATAACTCCTAAGAATGGCCTGATCGCCCCGGCAATGATTCGGAGCTGCTGCACGCGACCAGCGGTCGGGCGAGGCCATTCTCCGGGAATCGGCGCGGCGGCTCAAGCCGCGGCGGAAGCCGAGTCAGCGGGCAACCTCGGCGCGCACCAGGTCCGCCAATCGGTTGGCGATGGACAGGACCTGCGCGTCCTCGACCCCCTCGACCATGACCCGCATCAGGGGTTCGGTGCCAGATGGGCGCAGCAGCACGCGGCCGAGGCCGTCGAGCTCCCGCTCCGCGGACACCACCGCGTCCTGAACCGCGGGTATGGACAGGACGTCGATCCGCTTGCTCAGCCTCACGTTGATCAGGCGCTGCGGGTATTTCTTCACCTCGCCCGCGAGCTCGGCGAGCGGGCGCCCGCCGCGAACCAGCTCGGCCAGGACTTGGAGAGCGGCGATGATACCGTCGCCGGTCGTGGTGCGATCGCGGCAGATGATGTGCCCCGAGGGCTCGCCGCCGAGGATGCCCCCGCCGCGTTTCAGCCGCTCCATGATGTAGCGGTCGCCGACGCGGGTGCGTACGAATCCGACCCCGAGCCGCTGCAAGCCGTGCTCGAGACCGAGGTTGCTCATCAGGGTCCCGACCACCTCGCCGACCCGGGCACCCTCCCCTTGGCGCGATTTGGCGATGATGTAGATCAGCTGATCGCCGTCCACCAGGTTGCCCTGCCCATCCACCATCAGCACCCGATCGCCGTCACCGTCGAAGGCGATGCCAAGGTCCGCGCCCTCGCGCACGACGGTCTCCATCAGGGTCTGGGGATTGGTGGAACCGACGGCACGATTGATGTTGAAGCCATCCGGCTCGTCGCCGATGGCGACAACGCTGGCGCCTAGCTCCTCGAACACGTAGGGGGCGACATGGTAGGTGGCGCCATGGGCGCAGTCGACCACCAGCTTCAGCCCCTTGAGGCTCATCGCAGCGGGGATAGTGCTCTTGCAGAACTCGATGTAGCGGCCCCGTGCGTCGTCGACCCGCTTGACCTTGCCCAGAGCGGCCGCCTCTACCGTCGTCAGCGGCTGCTCCAGGGCTTGCTCGATGGCCAGCTCGACCTCATCCGCGAGCTTGTCCCCGTCGGCGTTGAAAAACTTGATGCCGTTGTCCTCGTAGGGGTTGTGGGACGCGCTGATGACGATGCCGGCCACCGCCCGCAGGGTGCGGGTAAGGTAGGCGATACCGGGGGTGGGCATGGGACCGAGCAGGCGGATGTTGGCCCCCGCGGCCACCAGCCCGGCCTCCAGGGCCGATTCGAACATATAGCCGGAGATCCGGGTGTCCTTGCCGATGAGCACCTTACCGCCGCGGCCATTGGCGAGCACGCGACCCGCGGCCCAGCCGAGCTTGAGCATGAAGTCCGGGGTGATGATCCCCTCGCCCACGCGGCCGCGGATACCGTCGGTGCCAAAGTACTTTCGCGTCACGATACCCCCTCGCCGATTGCTCGATCGCGTTCCGAGACATTCAATCGCCGCCCAGCGCCTGGACGACGCGCAGCGCATCCACCGTCGGCGCCACGTCGTGCACACGCACCACGCGCGCCCCTCGCTCCACCGCGAGCACCGCCGCGGCCAGGCTGCCGGCGAGCCGCTCGCCCACGTCTCGCCCGGTCAGAGCGCCGATCATCGACTTGCGCGACAGGCCGACGACCACCGGCAGGTCCAGGGCGGAGAGCGCCGGGAGTCCGGCCAGCAACGCCAGATTGTGCGCCAGCGTCTTTCCGAACCCGAAGCCCGGGTCAAGCAACAGGCGGTCGCGGGGGATCCCCGCTTGCACGCATGCGCGCACCCTGTCTCGGAGAAAGTCGGCCACCTCGGCAACGACATCCCTGTAGCTGGGCTGCTGCTGCATGGTACCGGGCTCGCCGCGCATGTGCATCAAGCAGACGGGGACAGCTGCCTCCCGCGCGGCGGCGAGCGCCCCCGGCAAGCGCAGCGCACGCACGTCGTTGATCAGCCCGGCGCCCGCGGCGACCGCGGCACGCATGACCTCCGGCTTGCTGGTGTCAACGGAAATGGGCAGCGCGACGCGGGCCGCCACCGCCTCGATGACGGGGACGACCCTTGCGATCTCCTCCGCCGCGCTGACGGAGGAGGCGCCGGGACGGGTCGACTCGCCGCCGACATCGATGATATCGGCCCCCTCCTCCGCCATCCGTTCCGCACGGCGGACCGCGATATCCGTGCTGAAGAAGACGCCGCCATCCGAGAAGGAGTCCGGCGTGACGTTGAGCACGCCCATGACGCACGGCCGGCGCAGATCGAGGGGCCTGCCCCCGCAATCCAACAGGTGCATCGGGCCCCTTCGCGGCCGCCGGGTCAGTGCTCGCCCGCCGGGCCGCCGATCGGCCCCTCCCCCGCGGTTCCCTTCGCCTCCGCCTTGGCCGCCGCACCGCCGGAGCCGGTCTCCTCCCCCTCATCGTCCCAATCGCGGGGCGGACGCGGGCTTCGGCCGGACATGATGTCGTCGATCTGGTCGGCGTCGATCGTCTCGTACTTGATCAACGCCTCGGCCATGGCATGGAGCTTGTCCATGTTCTCGGTGAGCAGGCGCTTGGCGCGCTCGTAGTTGCGCTCGATGAAATCGCGCACCTCCTCGTCGATCAGATGCGTGGTCTCGTCGGAGACGTTCTTGTGCTGCGTTACCGAGTGGCCGAGGAAGACCTCCTGCTCATCCTCGCTGTAGGTCAGCGGGCCGAGCTTCTCGGAAAGGCCCCACTTGGTCACCATGTTGCGCGCGATGTCGGTGGCGCGGTGGATGTCGTTCTGCGCCCCGGTGGTGACGCTCTCCGGACCGAAGATGAGCTCCTCGGCCAGACGCCCGCCGAACAGGCTGGAGATCTGGCTCTCCAGGCGCTGCTTGCTGTAGCTGTAGCGGTCCTCTTCGGGCAGGAACATGGTCAATCCCAGGGCACGGCCACGGGGAATGATGCTGACCTTG
>CAYNBI010000082.1:0-17888 GCA_964395315.1 uncultured Chromatiaceae bacterium
AGGCTGACCGTGTCGAGACGGCCGTCAGGCATCTGCCCCTCCGCGCCGCCCGCTTGGGGTACCGGCACGAGGCGGCCGTCACCCTGGTTCTCGTAGACCAGGTTAGCCAGATTCGACAGTATGCCCGTGCATCCAACGTAGACATCCAGATCCATGTCGTTGTCCAGATCACCCGCGGCCGCGGCTCCGCAGGACCGGTTCACCACTTGGATCAGGTTCGAGCTGTTGACCAGCTGATGGCTCGCGTTCTGCAGGAACAGGTTGGCCGAGCCAGTCGTGGGCTGCCCGAGGCGAACGCCTCCGACCGTACTGAGTTGAGAGACCGAGGTCGAGGCCCGGATGCGCATGCCGACCTCCCAGGTGGCGGTACCCGTCAGCCGCACCCGCCACTGGCCGTTCACCACGCCGATGTAGACACCCCTTGTCACGCTCGGATTACGTGCTGCGAGGCCCTCTGCCTGATCGGCGGTCAAAGTGAACAGGATGTGTCGGGGAAATCCCCCGACCAGCTGGCCGGGATAGGTCTGCTGATAACTGCTCGACGGGGGGTGCGTACCCGCAGCGCCGATGAAGATCTCGTCGATCTCGCTCCACCAATCGAACTCGAAGGTCACGGCGCCGACGGCGGAGAAGTTGAAGCCGGCGTCGAAGGGAATGCTTGCGTTGAACCAGCCGTGGATCGTACGGCCATCGACGGTGCCCACGACGTTCGTCGCCGACGAGGCGACGGGCGCGAACAGATCGGTCCGCAGGTCGCCGTTGAAGTCACCGACCGCGAGATCGTATGGCGTAGCCGTGTAAAGCGCGTCGCCGATCATGCCGCGCAGCTCACGGAAGGGGAGTCGGGTGACATCCCACACCCGCTGTACCCTGGCGGAATCGGAGCAGATGACGTCTTGGATCCCGTCGCCCGTCAACTCCGCCAGCACCCCGTAGTGGCAGGCGACGTCGTTGGCGAGGTCGACGCCGGTGGACTCGTCGATCACGAACAGCGGCGAACCGTTCGCCGTGGGGCGCTGCCGGAACATCGCGGTAGGAGTCCGGTACGCGACGAAGTTGTCCCGGGACATGACGAGGACGTCGAGCAGGCCATCCATCGGCGCCATGTCGAAGAAGAGGGGGGCGCGTCCTCCAACTGGCATACGCCCAGGGTACGCCCAGGTCTCGGGATAGTTGAAGCCCAGCTCGCCGCCGCGGTTGTCAAAGGTGCCGGTGCCATCGTTCTCCCATAGCGGGAAGATAAAGCCCGCGCCGGTGACCTCCATGATGTCCTTGTCGCCGTCGTTGTCCCAGTCGGCGGACTCCATGGTGTGGGTATCCGGGTGCCAGTTGCCGTCGACCTCCCGGCCGCCGGGTGGAATGGTGGCAGTCCCGGTCAATACCTGATCCGCGAGATCGATAAACTGGCGTCCGCCGGCGGCTACGGCTCCGCCTGGCGCATTGAAATAGAACACTTCCGGGGTCCATTGGTGCATGTCGGCGTAGATGTCGGCGTAGCCGTCGCCGTCCGCATCCAAGAACCCGGTGCCGTAGGTCTCGCCGGTGGCGGTTATACCCGCCAGAGAAGTGACGTCCTGGAACTGGATCTCGGCCGGTGCAGCCGCCGTGCCCAGCGCCAAGGATGTAAACAATACCGCGCGTACAAATGCTCGACTGCTTTCCATGCTCTCCTCCGCTCTGGTCTTCCGATCTAACCTGGCAGGAGACCTGGCAGTTCCCGCCTCCGCAAGCTGAAGAGAGTCCCTGGCTTCGCCGGCACCGTCTTGTTGCGGTCTCGGCAACGTCCTCACTCATTACTATAGCGTGCTCAATTATCCTTGGCTGGCACTCACTCGGCGGCATAAGGCCGCTCGCCCTGGACATTGCCGGCGGGGGCGTAACGGCACACATGAAAGACGGCCGCCGCGGCCAGGGGCAAGTCGCTGGGGTGGCGCAAGGGCGTGCAAAGTGCTTGTCCGCATCCGACCCGTAGCGTGTCTCGCCAGACCAACTGGGTGTAGTGACCGCATGGCTCGCTTACGCAGGCCCCGGACGCATGATCGTAGCCGTGTCGCTCCTCGGCCCAGAGGAGCACGGCCTCGTCAATGCCGAAGGTCGGCTTGGTGGAGTAGGCCAGGTTCTCGCCCTCGTCTGTCCGGTCATCGCCGTGCGTCCACACACAGCGTTTCGCGTGGCGCCTGGCCCGGTCCGCGAGGGCTTGGTCCCAACCCAAGGGTGCAAGGGGAGGGTGGGCGGCCGGTTGGCCGGGATACGACCCGGCGTTCAGGTTCTCGCGCACCTGGTTGTGGCTTCTCAGTGCGATTCCGGTGTCCGCGGCCAGGATGGCTCCGGATAAGACAAATGCGACTGCAATGACGGTTGAAGGCAGGGGCGGGATCATTTGCGGGACCTCGTGAGCACGAAGAGCCTGGCCGTAATGCGGTACTTAACGAAGCGTTGCAACAGGCCGAACGCGTTTCGACTGACTGTTCATCCGTCACGCCTCGCGGATGGTGCGCGATCGAGCGCGGAAGAAATACCTATAATATTGTTTTTGCAGCTTTTTCATATGTTACCGGAGTGTCTGGCATGCCGCATGCCTCTAAGGTTCCGAGAGCCGGAAACGGCCTTGGTCAAGAACCACACTCACAGGAGAAACGCTCATGAAGACGATCATCGGCGCGCTTGCCGCAAGCCTGTTCATCGCCAGTGCCCATGCTGGGGAAACCTATCACGGCCTCGAGCTGGGCAACTCGGACCTGGCAACGCAACGCCCAACCGCGGAGGACTTCGTCGGTGTGCAACCGGGCGTCGGCGACAGCATCGACCGCTACCATGGCTGGGCGGACGGCAACCCCGATCTGTTCAGCTCCGATCGCAGCGGCCCGACTGACACCGGTAACGACCCGGACATCTACAGGGGTCTCGGTGGAAACTCTGATCTGCGGTTCTGAAGGGCCGGGTGGCGGGGGGTGGGAATCCGCCCACCCCCCGCCTTTTTCCTGTGGAACCCTGTACTCGCCATCGACGTGTCCCCGCAAGCCCCCGGTGTCATGGCCGGTCTGAACGCATGACATGGGACTGGAATCGAGATGCCGTCATGAACGCTTTCCACACACGAGCAGCCGGGCTCTGCCTCCTTTTGCTCGCGGTGGTGGTCACCGCCGCTTACGGCCGGTAGAACAACGGCTTCGAACTCTCCGGGAGCCTGGTGCCCAGTGTGGAGATCCACCTGGGGGGCCCGTCGCGGGACGGCATTCCCGCCATCGACCGTCCGCGGTTCGTCTCCGCCCGGGACGCGGGTTTCCTGGACGCGCATGACCAGGTTCTCGGGCTGGCGCGAGGCGGCGAGGCCAAGGCCTATCCGATCGCCATCCTGAACCGGCGCGAGATCGTGAACGATCTGCTCGGCGGCGAGCGGGTGGTCATCACCTACTGTCCCTTGTGCGGTACCGGGGTCGCGTTCCTCTCGCGGGCGAAGGGAAAGGATCTGCATTTTGGCGTGTCCGGCCTGCTGCACAACAGCGATGTCCTGCTCTACGACCGGGAGACCGAGTCGCTGTGGAGCCAGATCCGCAAGCAGGCGATATCCGGTCCCACGAAGGGTGACAGGCTCACGGCCCTGCCGCTGACGCATACTACCTGGCGGTCGTGGCGACGGGCCCATCCAGATACCCGGGTGCTGTCCACCGATACGGGCTTCCGCCGGGACTATGAGCGCGACCCCTATGCGGGCTATACGAGCGAATCGGGGCTCTTCTTCCCCGTCCGGGCCCAGTCCCGCCGCTACCATCCGAAGGAGCGGGTTCTGGGTCTGGAGATCGACGGCCGGTTCAAGGCCTATCCCTTCGCGGAGTTGTCGCGCTTCGACGGTGGCGAGGTTCGGGAGCGTTTCGCGGGCAGGGATGTTCGCATACTCTTCGACCGCGATAGCGAGAGCGCCCAGGCCTCCGGCCCGGATGGCGAACAAATCGCCGCGATCACCGGCTTCTGGTTCGCCTGGTATGCCTTTCATCCTGAGACGGAGGTGTTCACTGCCGAACGCTGACCGCCAGGGCTAGATCCCGCGGCCGATCGACATCCATCAGTATCCCCGGATCCCGCGTCGGCAGCAGTTGCGCCTCGGCGCGCGCTTCCTGGATCAGCGATCGCGCCCCCGCGTCCCCAGTTAGGGACAACAGCCGCGATCGCCAACGGGATGAGAAGCCCACCGGGTGACCGCGGCGCCCCTCGTACATCGGGGCCGCGAGCCCCGCACCGCCGAGCAGTGCCTCGGCGACCGCTCGAATCGTGTCCGTTCCGATCCAGGGCATGTCTCCGAGGGCGATGAGCCACCCATCGGCATCGGCGCTCGCTGAGACGCCGGCGGCGATGCTGCTGCCGAGTCCGGCCGCGGCCCGCTCGTTCACAGCGATGCGCAGTCCGGAATCGGCCAGCACACGGGTCAGCGCCTGGTCGCCGGGGCGGACCACGGCTAGGGAATGGGGCGCGGCCGCGAGCAGGCTGCGCGCGGCACGCACGGCGATCGGTTCACCGTCCGGAAGCGTGGCCAGGAGCTTCTGCGCCCCGAAACGCCCCGCGCTTCCCGCGGCAAGCAGCACGCCCACGATTCCGGTCATCGACTCTCCGCGACCCCGTTTCGGACGGCCGTGATCTTGGCCAGGATCGAGAGCGCGATCTCCGCCGGGCGCTTGCTGCCGATTGGGATGCCGGCCGGGGCGTCGAGCCGTTCGAGCTGTGCCGGCGTCAGGCCGATTTGGGTCAAGCGCTGGGTCCGGGCCGCCGCGCTGCGCCGCGAGCCGAGGGCGCCGATGTAGAAGGCGCCGGTCAGCAGCGCCTCGCTCAGTGCCAGGTCGTCCTGCCGTGGGTCGTGGGAGAGGGTGACGACGGCGCTGCGCGGGTCTTGCGCCAACTCCCGCACCGCCTCGTCCGGCATCTGGCGGCGGTATGTGACCCCGGTCAGGGGCGAGGGATCGGCGAACGGCTCCCGCGGGTCGCAGATGGTCACCCGGTAGCCGAGCACGCGGGCCATTCCGGCCAGCAGGCGAGCGAGCTGGCCGTCGCCGATCAGCAGCAGGTGCCAGCCGGGGCCGAAGACCTTGGTCACCGCGGTGTCGTCCACCTCGAATTCCAGGCGATCGGCACCCGGGTGTAGGCTGACCTCGCCGGTTCTTAGGCACACCCTGCGGGCGACCAGGGCCCCCTGTTCCAGACGCGACAGCAGGGCGGCAAGCGGCTGCGGCGCATCCAGCCGCTCGATCAGAAGCTCGAGGCGCCCACCGCAGGGCAGCCCGAGCCGGCTCGCCTCGGCGCTGTCGACGCCGAAATCCACCAGGGTGGGGAAGGGTGCGCCGAGCTCGCCGCCGCGGTAACGCGTGGCGAGCTCCTCCTCGACGCAGCCGCC
This sequence comes from uncultured Chromatiaceae bacterium, assembly GCA_964395315.1. Classification (GTDB taxonomy): domain Bacteria; phylum Pseudomonadota; class Gammaproteobacteria; order Chromatiales; family Chromatiaceae; genus CAVORB01. The sequence continues at coordinate 5,384 of CAYNBI010000082.1, forward strand.
CGAGACCGAGCCCGCCAGCGCGTGGTCGCCGATGGCAAGCAAGGACCCGGGCGGCCGCGGCGAGGAGCCCCAGGTGCGCAGCACCGTGACCAGGGCCACGGGCTGGCCGGCTTCCAGCCAGGTGCGGGCAATGGACAGGACCTCGACATCCGCGGCCTGCGCGGCGCACTCCGGCACCATCAGCCCAGCTTCAGCGGCAATCGGTACAGCCGCCTTCCGGTGGCCGCCGCCAAGGCGTTGGCCACGGCGGGCGCGATGACCGGTGTCGCCGGCTCTCCCACGCCGGTCGGCGGTTCCGCGGAAGGCACGATGTGGACCTCGACCAGCGGCATCTGGTGGATCCGCAACACCTGGTAGTCGTGGAAGTTGGATTGCTCGACCAGTCCGTCTTTCAGGGTGAGCTCGCTCACCAGGGCGGCGGACAGTCCGAAGCCCATTCCTCCCTCCATCTGGGCCTCGATCACGTTCGGGTTGACGGCGACGCCGCAGTCGACGGCGATGACCACCCGGTCGACGCTAAAAGCGTTGCCGCGCACCGTGACCTCGGCGACCTGGGCGACGTAGCTGTTGAAGGACTCGTGCACGGCCACGCCGCGGGCGCGGCCCTCCTCCAGAGGGGAGCCCCAGCCGGCCTTTTCCGCAGCGAGCTTGAGCACGGCTTGATGCCGCGGATGACCTTCCAGCAACTCCATCCGGTATGCCACCGGATCCCGTCCGGCGGCGGCCGCGACCTGGTCGATCATGCACTCGACGGCGAAGGCTGTGTGGGTGGAGCCGACGGAGCGCCACCACTGCACCGGAACCCCCAGCGACGGGGAGTGCAGGTCCACCAGCAGGTTTGGAATGCCGTAGGGGAGGTTCTGGGCGCCCTCGACGGACGTCTGGTCAACCCCGTTGACGACCAGCATGGGCTCGAAGGCGGTTCCGGCGACGATGGACTGGCCGACGATGCGGTGCTCCCAGACCAGGGGCTTGCCGTCCGCGTCGAGTCCGGCCCGCAGCCGGTGCAGGTAAAGCGGGCGGTACCAGCCGCCCCGGGTATCGTCCTCGCGGGTCCACTGCAGCTTGACCGGCGCCTTGCCGCCCGCGGCCTTGAAGATCTCGGCGGCCTCCGTCGGGAAATCCGACTTGGGGTTCGCCCGCCGGCCGAAGGAGCCACCGGCGAATAGCATGTCGATGCGCACTTGCCGTGGTTCCAGTCCCAGCACGCCGGCGACCGCGGCTTGGTCGGCGGTCTGGAACTGCTCGCCGTTGAGCACCCTCACCCCGTCCTCGTCCGGGGCGATTACACAGTTCAGTGGCTCCAGCGCGGCGTGGGCGAGGTAGGGCACCTCGAACTCCGCCTCGACGACCCTGGCCGCGGCGGCCATGGCCGCCTCGGGGTCGCCCTCCCTGCGGGCGACAGCGCCGGGCTTGGCCGCTAACTCCCGGAATTGGGCGAGGATCTCCTCGGAGCCGAGCTTGAACGCGCCGCTCTCGTCCCAGACGATGGCCTGCGCCAGGGCGTCGCGCCCGAGCTTGGCGCTCCAGAAGTCGTCCGCCAGCACGGCTACGCCGCTGGGGATCTCGACTACCTGGCGGACCCCGCGGACGGCGAGGGCAGGGGCCTTGTCGAAGGACTCGACCCGCGCGCCGAAACGCGGCGCATGTGCGACCACGGCCGTCAGCATGCCCGGCAGCGTCACGTCCTGGGTAAACCGCGCGCTGCCGTCGATCTTGCCGGCGGCGTCCTTGCGGCGGATGTGGGGATTGCCGATGAGCCGGAATTCCGACGGGTCCTTCAGGACCACCTCTTCGGGCACCGGCAGCGTCGCCGCGTCTCCGGCCAGCGCGCCGAAGGTGGCGCTGTTGCCGTCCGGGTGCGACACGATGCCGTCCCGGACCTGGATCTCGGCCGCGTCGACCTGCCAGCGGCGCGCGGCCGCCTCGACCAGCATGTGCCGCGCCGCGGCGCCGGCCTTGCGCATCTGCTCCCATGAGTTGGCGATTGCCGTGCTGCCGCCGGTTCCCTGGGATGGGCCCCAGAAGAGGTTGTTGTAGCGCCTGGCGTCGGCGGGCGCCCCCTCGGCGTGGACCTGATCCCAGCGGGCGTCGAGCTCCTCGGCCACCAGGGTCGGCAGGCCCGTGTAGGTACCCTGGCCCATCTCCAGGTGCTTGACGATGACGGTCACGCTGTCGTCCGTGCCGATGCGCACGAAGGCGTTGGGCTCGAAGCTGACGGCGGCGCGCTCAGCACCACCGGCGATCCCAGGCCCCGCTGGCAGGCCCCGCGCCCTGACAGGCAGCTGCAGTCCGAGCGTCAGGCCGGCGCCGAGGGTAATGCCGCGCTTGATGAAGTTCCGGCGGCTCAAATTCTGGATCTTGTCCGGGTTCATTACCGTTCCCCCATCAGGTGAGCTCGGCCGCGGCCTGCTTGATGGCGGCGCGGATCCGAGCGTAGGTGGCGCAACGGCAGATGTTGCCCGACATGGCGGCATCGATGTCCGCGTCGGTCGGCGACGGGTTCCGGGTCAGGAGGGCCGTGGCGGACATGATCTGCCCGGACTGGCAGAAGCCGCACTGGACGACATCGAGCTCGGCCCATGCCTTCTGCACCTGCCTGCCGACGGGGCTGTCCAGTCCCTCGATGGTCGTCACCTTGCCGCCCGCCGCCGCCGCGAGCGGCGTCGAGCACGCGTGGACCGGCGCGCCGTTGAGGAACAGGATGCAGGCGCCGCACTGGGCCATGCCGCAGCCGTACTTGGTTCCGGTGAGGCCGATGTAGTCACGTATGGCCCAAAGCAGGGGGGTGTTCGGGTCAAGGTCGAGCCGGCGCTTTTTGCCGTTGACGGTCAGGCTGATCATGAGGATCTCCATAGTGGCGGGGGTGCAGCGTTCGTGAGGGCAGGCGTACGCAGGATCCATGATGATTCTTGTGCCAAGATAGCGCAGGGGAACCCGCGCTGCACCTTCCTCCCGGCATGGCCCGGCGCAATGGCGAGGTGCGTTTCACCGGCGGCAGAGAGCTCGTGCCTTGACGCGGCGCACCCTGAACCTGGCATGTGGCCTGTATGCTTAAGTGAAGGTGTCGATTGAACGGCATTCCGAAACCATGGATCAGCTTCCCGACGAAAAAGGCGAGGCCCAGTCTCATTCGGCGGCTGGAAACCGCGTTTGCTTGGGAGTCCCCGGAGATGCGATAGCTGGCTCTCGCGTTTCCCCTCCTTCTCGCATCCAGTCGCCGCCTGCTCTCATGGCTGAACGGTTGCAGCTCCTGGTCCTGGAGGAGAGTGACGTCGATTTTTCCGCGTTGGATCGATGCCTCCAGAACGATAGGGCCGATTGCCAAGTCGAGCGGGTAACCTCGGTCGCGGGGTTGGGTGACGCCGCCGGTCGAGCGTGGGACGCGGTTCTGCTCGGTTGGCCGCTGGCCGGGGTGCACTTGGGCGGTTTGCCCGACCTCGTCGAGCGGTATTTCCCCGAGACGCCGGCGATTCTGCTTGCGGGCCCGGTCGGCGAGGAAAGGGTCGCAGACCTTCTGACGTCGGGGTTCAACGGATACGTCAACAAGGAAGGGCTTGGCCGTTTGCTCCCCGCGATCCGCACTGCGCTGCGGGATGCGGCGTCCGGCGGCAATCAGCGGCGCCTGGAGGCGCGCGTGGAGAGATACCGGATGCTGGTGGAGACGGCCCAGGACTGGATCTGGGAGGTCGATGCAGAGGGTCGTTACACCTACTGCAACAGCTATGTTCACCAGTTGCTCGGCTATGAGCCGGCGGAACTGCTCGGCAGGAAGCCGTTCGATCTGATGCCGGATGACGAGGCGGACCGGGTTCGCGAGCTGTTCATGGCCCGGGTCGCGAGCCGCGAGCCGATCACGGCGCTGGAGAACACGAACCTGCACCGGGATGGGCGTCTGGTGATCCTCGAGACGAGCGGTCGCCCGGTCTTCGACCAGGACGGACAGCTGCTCGGCTATCGCGGCATTGACCGCGACATAACCGAGCGCAAGCGGGCCGAGTGCGCGTTGCGCGAGAGTGAGCAGCGCCTGCGCGATGCACAGGCCTACGCCAGGATCGGCTACTGGGAGCTGAACCTGGCTACTGGCAAGGCCCTGTGGTCGGAAGAAACCCGCGACATAGCCGGTGTCGGCCGACACGAGGAACCGAGTCTGCCCATGCTCTCCCGCCTCTTGCACCCAGACGATTTTCCGGTATTTGAGCGATCACTCCGCGAGGCCATCAAGAACAAGTGTGAGCACCACGTGGAGTACCGGATACGCCGGCTTGACGACGACGAAGAGCGCTGGCTGGAGTGCCGGGGGAGACCGGAAACGGATGCGAACGGTGTCGTGGTGCGGGTGCTCGGGGTAGTGCAGGACATCACCGAACGCAAGCGGGTTGAGGAAAAGCTCCGCCAATCCGCGACGGTTTTCGAGAACACCACCGAGGGCGTGTTCATCACGGATGCCACCGGCAATATCCTGGACGTGAACCGCGCCTTCGTGGAGATCACCGGTTTCGAGCCCCGAGAGGTCATCGGCAACAACCCTCGGATGTGGAAATCGGGTCATCATGACGAGGACTTCTACCGGGCGCTGTGGTCGTCCGTCCGGATGCAAGGCCAGTGGCGGGGTGAGATCTGGAATCGGCGCAAGACCGGGCGCGTGTTTCCAGAGTGGCTGACCATCAGTGCCGTGTACGACAGTGCCGGTCGCCTTACCAACTATGTCGCGGTGTTCTCCGATATCAGCTCGATCAAGAGTTCTCAGGAGCGGCTCGAGCACCTGGCCCATCACGACCCGCTCACGGATCTGCCGAACCGGCTGTTGCTGAATGCCCGCCTCGAGCACGGTATCCGGCACGCTTCGCGAACCCATACCCTGTTCGCGGTGATCTTCATCGATCTGGACCGCTTCAAGCGGATCAACGACTCGTTCGGGCATTCGGCGGGGGACAAGCTGCTTCGGGCCGTAGGGGAGCGTCTCGCGCTGTGCGTACGTCTCGAGGACACGGTGGCGCGGATCGGTGGCGACGAGTTTGCGATACTCGTCGAAGGGCTCCGGTCCGAGAACGACGCGCGCGTGGTGGCGGATAAGCTGTTGCACGCCTTTGGGCAGTCGTTCGATATCGAGCATCGGGAGGTGCACGTCACCTTGAGCATGGGTGTCAGCATCTATCCGCGGGACGGAGACTCGGGCCCTGAACTGTTGCGCAACGCCGACGCGGCCATGTACCGCGCCAAGGACGAGGGCCGCAACAACTATCAGCTCTATACGCGGGCGCTGACCAGCGATGCCTACGATCGGGCGGTGCTGGAAACGCGGCTGCGAACCGCCCAGGACAATCGCGAGCTGCGTGTCTTCTACCAGCCGCAGATCGATCTGCGCTTCGGCCGCGTCACGGGTGTCGAGGCGCTCGTGCGTTGGCGGCACCCGGAGCTGGGACCGGTCCCGCCGGAAAAGTTCGTTCGCGTGGCGGAGGAGTGCGGCCTCATTCGCAGGCTGGGGGAATGGGTGCTGCGGACCGCTTGCCAGCATGCCCGGCTCTGGCAGCTGGAGGGATTGGACTTCCGCCGCGTGTGCATCAACGTGGCGGGCGCTCAGCTCCAGTGGCAGGGTTTCGCCGCCAGGGTCGAGGAAATACTCGACGAAACCTCATTGCCCGCCGGGCTTCTCGAGCTCGAGGTCAACGAGGACTTTCTGGTGCGGGAGGCGGAGCGCGGGATCAGCGAGCTCGAGGCGTTGCGTTCCCTCGGAGTGACGCTGGCGATCGACGATTTCGGCACGGGCTATTCCTCGCTGAGCTACCTGAAGCGGCTCCCCATACACAGGCTGAAGATCGACCGCTCCTTCGTGCATGACATTCCGGACGACCTGAATAGCCTGACGATCACCCGCGCCATCATCGCGCTCGGGAACCGGCTGCGGCTGGAGGTCGTCGCCGAAGGTGTGGAGACGGCCACCCAGGAGCAATTCCTGCTGGAGGCCGGCTGCCATCAGGCGCAGGGGTTCAGGTATCTGAAGCCGACCACCTATGGCTCCATGACGGCCTGGCTGCAGGAAAAAGTTCGGGTGCCTGGCGGGCGTCCCCAATAGCGCGCTTTATGGCTCTTTGCCTCGGGCCTCTCGCCGCACGGGGCTTGCCCTACTGTTGCAGCGGCAGTGATTGAGCGGCTGACCCGAGGGCCTTGCCCTTCGTGTCCGCATCCAGCTCCGCGACAGCGCAGTCTGGCCGCTGCGGTGCCGCCTCCACGAATGGCACGAAGATGGTGCCCCCCAGCGGAAGAATCGTGTCGACGTTGACATCCGGGTTGTACTGACGCAGCAGCCAAAGCGGAATCCGGTACTGCTCGACCGCCAGGAGCCAAAGGTTGTCCCCAGGGGTGACCGCGTGCTCGAGGACCCCGGTTATGCGGTGGCGGCGAAAATACCGCAGCTGCCGCGCCGCATGGTAGGCGGTCCTCCGTGCCTCGAAATCGCCCGTGGTGGTATTGGACAGGTCGAGCTTGAGCCGGCGACCGACGATCAGAGAGGCATCGTCGCCCAGCTCGTTGAGCTTCCTGACGCGCTCGGACGGCAGTTGCAGCCACTGCGCGTAGTGGCCAAGCGTCTCGGCGATCTGGATCTCGATCGTTCCGTCGCGAGCTACGCCGTAGTCGAACGGGTCGGCGGCCAGGTCCGGCGGCAGTTCCGCCAGCGAGAAACCGGTCAGGTCTTCGGGTTCCGGCCGTTCCGCCGCTCGGCATACACCGGACATGGATTCTGCCTGCAGCGTCTGTCCGCCGAACGCGTTCTGCGCATCCCCATCCTGGTCCGCCAGCGACGCGATGAGACGGCTGAGATCCAACGTAATCGAGGCGCCGCCGTCACCAGCTCCCGCAGCACGCTCGATGGCCCATATCGCGGCGGAGCCCGTGCCCAGGGGCTCCGGGCCCGGTCCCATCGGCACGCGCAGGATCTGTCCGGCATGGATCTCGTCTGCGCTGCCGAGCCCGTTCATGGCCAGCAGGCTCGGCACGTCGGTCTCGAACTGCAGCGCGATCTGCGACAGGGAATCGCCGAGGCGGACGTCGTAGTAGGGGCTGGGCTTCTGTGCGGCGAAACCGAAATGTCTGGCCAGCTGGGCCATCCGGTGTTCGGCCCAGGGAGCGGCGAAGCTGGCGGGTATCCTCAGGGCGTAGCCCTCGGGGATGAACCTGCCACCGTTCCATATGGCGTGGTGCAGCGCCGGGTTGAGGGCGCGCAGGCGTTCCTTATCGATGCCGAAGCCCTCGACGATCACATCGGCGGGAAGATAGGCGGGCGTGACGACAGTAAGATGGTCGTGCGCATCACGCTGGCGCTCGCGGAAGTACCGCCCGGGATGACTGGCGACCTCGAGGGCGGCGAGGAACGAGGCGTAGAAGTTTCTCGATGCGAAACGGAAACGCTCGGTCTCGTAGCGCGCCGCGATGTCGCCCAGGTCCGACGTGCCGGTCTCGCGCACGGCCCGCCTCACGCCCGAAAGCCCGTGATTGTATGCGGTGACGGCAAGCGGCCAGCTCTTGAGGACCGAGTAGTCCTGGCGCAGGAGATGCGCCGCCGCCTCCGACGACTTGACGATGTCGAAGCGCTCGTCCGCTGTTTCGTCGACGCGCAAGTAGCGGCGCGCCGTGGCTGGCATCAACTGCCACAGGCCCGCGGCCCCAGCCTTGGAAACCGCGTTCGGATTGTAGGATGACTCGACGTGCGGAAGTGCCGCGAGCTCGCGCGGCACCCCGATCCGTTCAAGAATCGACTCGATCTTCGCTTTCCATCGGCTCGATCTGGCTAGGCCCTGCTGAAAGCGGTCTGCCTGCCCGCGCTGAAAACGCAGATTGTCCGCCGCCGCCGTGAGCTCATCGGCGGAAACTCCCTCTCCCCACGCTCGCAGCGCGCGCTGCTCGATCGGCGACAGGCCGTGGCGTCGCCCGGATGCGAGCAGGATCAGCGCCTCTCGGTAGTCGCGGAACGCCTTCTCGATGACCCTGTCCTGTGCGTCCGGAGGGGCGGCGGGATTCAGGTACAGGGTCGCGTAGATTACGTCTAGGCGGCGACTGTCGTGAATGAAGCCGCTCGCGGAGTCGACCTCGGTGTAGATGCGAGTCCAGAAGGCGACAGCGGGGGCCAGTGCCTCCGGCATGGGAAAGAGGGGCTCCGCCGTCTGCTCTGCTCGCACCTCGACGGACAAGAGTGCCGCGAGTGAAGCGAGCAGCGAAATAATCAGCCGATGGATCTGCATAACCCGGAGCCAAGTGCACCGCTCATCGTTTCATGTCCGCGACACACAACCCTTGCGTGGCCCTTTGAGTAGTGAGAGCCGGCCGATGCCGGAGCCGGCGAGCAAACGACCGGACTCCCGGGGCGTTGTCGGGCATGCGCCAAGCTTAGCAAAGCGCCGGTAGAAGACGGGAATCAAGAGGGTGCTGAGAACGGAGACGAAGCCAGGCTTCGATCGAGGGTCGGCGGCGACCGGCGTCGGGTGTGGAGGGCCCCTATCAACGGCCGCGAGCTTGGGCGATGGTGGCGTTCGAGGTCGACCCGACATGATGGACCGAGATCTGGTAGCTAACGGAAACCGATACGCCGACGCAGACGGCCACGAGCAGTGCGCGGAAGAGGTCGGGCTTACGGCGACGGCGGCTGGCGATCATGGTTCTTGCGACTTGACGTGGGTCCCGGGTGGCGGCTGGGTACTGGTTCTTCGGTCGGGCGAAGACGCCGGCCGCTGGCGCTTCCGAAGATTTGCAATCCGAATCTAGTGCGCGTGCGGCGTCAGAAAATTGACGCGCGTCACACTCCAGACCGAAAACACCGATCAGGCATCGAAGCGCACCGCCACAACTCGCCGAGGGTGGGCAAATGCCCTGAGTCGATAAACGTCGGTCGCGCACCGGCGCCGCCGAATCTGTCGCCGCCGATCAACAGGTTGTCGCGCCGAGTCAAGATATCTGCAGGCTGTTCCCTAGACTACGGACGCCATACCCGAGGGCTGAATGCGAGACCCCGGGCATTTTCGACCATCTGGGGAGGCGGCGACATGTGGACGTACCGTATCGGCGGGACAAGCGACGCCAGCTCGCGTGCCATCGGCGAATCCGTGGCAGCGGAGCTGCGCGACGGCGAACAGTGGGCGTCATTGCCCGCGGACGAGCTTTTGCGGCTCCTGCGCCGTGGGCTGTCTGCCTATGGTCGCTCGGGCGACGAGTCCCAGCTGTCCCGTTTTCGGCCTCTCTACCGCTGGGCGGCGGAGGCGAGTGACACCGCGGATCGATTTGAGATGTATCTGTCGATCAGGCACGACGTAGAGAAAGGACTTCTTCGCGTCGCCGCGCTCAAACCTTTCGTGTTGTTCGAGCGGGAAACGGCCATCGTGTCGAGCGCAACCGCCGACATGCTGTTGCTCGGTTGCAGGGCGGCTGACGATGAGCCGGCGTCGCCGGAGAAAATCGTCGCACTCATCGCTCAGGGGACGCCGGCGAACCCCGGGGCCGTGCTCGGAGCCCTGGTGTCCCTCGGCGATCGACGTGTGCATCGACTGCTGGACAGCGTCAGGTGGCACCTGTCGGATGCGGTGGTGAATACCGCTGCCCGCTGCCGCGTCGGCCCCCCGAATCTGGCCGCCTTCGAGTTCTGGCTCTCCTGGTTGGAGGGGCTGGCGGAGCGCGGGCTCGGGGCGTCGGCCGTCTACGGTGCCTGCGTCTCTGCCCTACATCTGCTGGTCGAAGGGATGAATGCGGAGTTCGTAACCGACGTTGAAGGCGATGTCCGGTTCAGACACGGCCGCTGCCGGGGCTCCTCGCCGGGCGAGGTCGTCCGGCCCCTGCCGGTGACGGAGATCGGTGCTCGATTCGCCGCTCGGCTTTATGCCCTGGAGGCACTGGAGCCGCGGCCGAAGCTGGTTTCGCGCGTACTGCCGAGCTATGGTCTGCAGCCCCGGGCCGCGGCCGTGGAGATCGCCACGTTTGGATAGGAGCTCGCCGTACCCGCGCGCGCCGACCCGGTGATCCCTTTGGCATCGGGATATCGCCGACGCCCCGGCGACGAGCCCGGCTGTAGCGCTCAGCCCGGCCGGAACGCCGTGATCGCGAACTGCTGGTACAAACGCCTGGTCAGGCGCTTGAAATCACCCTCACTGTTGCTGGTCAGCACCAGGATCGCGGGTCCGTCCCCGCTGGATTCCCATTTGATATCGCTATCGAAGGCGTTGCCCAGGATGGCGCTCTTCGCGTACCGGGACATGAAGGCGCTGACCGCCTTCTTGCGTAGCAGCCCCGCGTCCCGAAGCTGTTTTCGGTTCTTCTGGCCGCTGCCGGCGTCGATGGGGTAGCTCCGCGACCCGGTGAGTGACATCAGATAGTCGGCGCCGGTCTCGGCCAGCGGTCTCGGCCCGTGCTTCGGCGAAAGGTTGTACAGGTCGTCGAAGTAGTGTTTATCAGTCTCCAGGATTACCGGCGTGCCCTCGATCTCGACCCGCAGGTAGACATCGTACGGAAGCATCTTGAGTATCGGGCAGAGAAAGCCGTACAGGTCGATCGCCTCGCCGACGCTCGGTGGCGTGGGCAGGTGGAATTTCTTTTCAGCCATCTTAGGGTCAAGCTCCGGCAGAGAGTCCTCTGGCATCGGCCGAGACATGCCGCGCCTGGTGGCCATGGGCCTTTCGCTCGCCAGGCTCTCGCATCGGCGGTCCCGTGGGACCAGGGTGATGCCGCTCCCGCATTCTCGCTGAACTCACGCCGAGTCTGCCACCGCACGCGCGTTTACATGGGGTAGACCTGCATCGGACAGTTTTGCCTTAACCTTTTGTAATCCGTGCCTGGGAACCTCAGCGACGATTGTCCTGTCTTCCCGCACGCAACGGCTGGAAATTGCCCGGCCGCCTGTGTTCTGCCGTTCACTGGGTGCTGAGAGGCCGGTTGCCGCCAGACCAGCGACGGCAGCGCGTCGGGATCCCTTTCGGGCAAAATAGAAGGCTGCTACCGAGGCGCTGATCATCGGCCATCCTGGCCAAGCTCAGCATGCCATCCAAGAAGCGTGGTTCTTGAATGGCTTCATGTTCAAGCGCTAACGCGCTTGAAGATGGCGTCACATCCCTGTGCCGCGGAAAGCGCTGAAGTAACCAGCGCCTGCCTAAAACCGAGAGAGAAATATGGCTGATACGGAGAACAAAGTGCAGACGCGCCCATCCCTTGCCGGGACCGAGGATCTCGAAGGCTTGCGCGCGGAGCTCATTGGCCTGCGCCGACACGTGGAAAGGCAGATCCTGGGCCAAAGCGGGCTGGTGGAGCGCTTGCTGATCGCCCTCCTGGCGGACGGACACCTGTTGGTCGAGGGGGCCCCGGGCCTGGCCAAGACCAAGGCGGTCAAGGCCCTGGCCTCCGGGCTCGAGGGGGACTTCCACCGCATCCAGTTCACGCCCGACCTGCTCCCCGCCGACCTCACCGGGACCGAGATCTACCGCCCACAGGACGGAAGCTTCCGCTTCGACAAGGGACCGGTTTTCCACAACCTGCTGCTGGCCGACGAGGTCAACCGCGCGCCGGCCAAGGTGCAGTCCGCCCTGCTGGAGGCCATGGGCGAGCGGCAGGTCACGGTTGGCCGTGAGACCTATCGGCTGCCGGACCTGTTCCTGGTGATGGCGACCCAGAACCCGATCGAGCAGGAGGGCACGTACCCGTTGCCCGAGGCCCAGCTCGACCGCTTCCTGATGCACGTGCGGGTCGATTACCCGGACCTCGCCACCGAGAAGGCGATACTTGCCCTCAACCGGGACGAGGCGCGGGCGACGCAAGCGGACGCGCCCGGCCACCGGGTGAGCCAGCGCACGGTGCTGGCGGCCCGCCGCGCGATCCTGGATCTGTTCATGTCGCCGGACGTCGAGGACTACCTGGTCCACCTCGTAATGGCCACCCGCGATCCGGTACCGTATGGGGACGCGCTGGCGGGCTGGCTGCGCTTCGGCGCCAGCCCGCGCGCCACCCTGGCGCTGGACCGATGTGCCCGCGCCAGGGCATGGCTCGCGGGCCGGGACTATGTTTCTCCCGAGGATGTCCAGGAGGTCGGACCGGACGTGCTGCGCCACCGGGTCCTGCTGTCCTACGAGGCAGAAGCGGAGGGCCGCTCCGCCGATCAGTACATCGCGGAGTTGCTTTCCCTGGTGCCGGTCCCCTGAGAGAGGTGCTGATTGGTGGCCATCCTGGCCAGAATCAGCACGCCACCCAAGAAGCGTGGTTCTTGGATGGATGCATTTTCAAGCGCTTACGCGCTTGAAAATGGCGTCGCATCCATGTGCCGCAGGAGGCGCTGAATTGATCAGCGTCCCCAGCCGGTCGTTCCACGCCCGAGGAGCGCATGCCAGATGCCTGCCATGAACACAGCCGTCGGTCCCGCCATCGAAGATGGTGTTTCGGTCACTTTGGCCTCCCTCATCGCCTTGCGCGAGGAGGCGCGGCGGCTCGACATCGCCCCGCGCGGCAAGGTGCTGGCGACCCGCAGCGGTGGTCACCT
>CAYNBI010000083.1:0-17790 GCA_964395315.1 uncultured Chromatiaceae bacterium
TGAGGAACGAAACCCAGCATTCCCGGCTGCCCGGGCGTCGTTTGCTGGGTATCGCTGCGCTCGACCCAGCCTACGGTGCTACGGTGCTACGGTGCTACGGTGCTCGACCCAGCCTACCCCTTCTTTGCCGGGTATCGCTGCGCGCGACCCAGCCTGCCGGTGGCTTCAGGACCCCCAGCTTCAAATCGCTCCGTCAAGGATAATTCGCAAATTGAATTCGCGGGATTATACGAATAACGGCGAACGCTGACGAAGATCACGTGCGGCCCCATCCTTGCCTCCAGGTCATTCGCGTTTTCCTACAATCACCTACCATTCAGTTGGATTGTGTGGGCCTAGGAGTCATCGAAATGAAAACGATTCTCACATCTATCGCAGCAGCAGCCGTTGGCCTGCTCATCACTGCCCCGGCACTCTCGCATCACATGGCGGAAGGCATTGTTACGGACGACGTGTACGAGATGATCGACGAGAACCTCATTCTCGCGGATTCTCCGCATCTCGAAGTGGATTTGTCCACGATCGGCACTGGCTCCGATATGACCAGGGTGCTTACCGTCACTGTGTCAAGCGGGTTCGAGGACGAGGTCATTCAGGCGCTTGCCGACGCGATGGGTCGAGCGAGCCAAGAGGAATCGTCCAGCGACCAGGCCATTGCTCGGGGCGCCCGGGAAGTGACTCGGGAATCGTCTCTCGACATCGAGATCTCTGATCCGAACCCTGACGGGCTTGTCACGGTAACGATCTCCGAGGACATCGGGCAAGGAGCAAGCCAAATGCAGTAGCTCATGCTTTGGCTCGCCGGGTGACCACCGGGCGAAGCCCCTCTCCTGAATACAAGCCCCGCTTCGGCGGGGTTTCTTGTCAGCCCTGGAAGGTGGCGGTTGGTCCCCTGCCGCCGGAGCGCGGCGCAAGGAAGGCTCAGGTTCCGGCGTGGGCAGTAATCCTCCCGACCTCTCTGCCTGACCGGCTGCCGGCGGTGCAGACCAGCCGGGCTGCAGAATGCCCGCTTCTTCGCGAGGGCACCGCGATACTCAGCGAATACCCTTTTCTTCGAAAAAGCTCTTGTACTTCATGTCCTCGATGAGGATATGCCCGATCCACCATTCTCTCAGATAACTCAACAATTGCTCTGGAACATTCTTGTTCTTCTCAACCGTTTTCAAGCAGAAATCGGCGATTCGCTCACCGTATTCGGTATGCCTCGTCGAATGGCCGATAAGGCCGGGATAATTATTTTCCTCAAGCAATTTTTCTTCTAGCAGAAAATGCTCGGAAACATAGCTGTTCAATTCCGCGAGCACCTCAGCAATAGTCGCCGAGTTAGCAAATAGACGCGACTGCGAAATCAATTTGTTGATAACCGAAATAATTCTCTGGTGTTGCCGATCCAGGCGCTCGACTCCAACACTGTACTCCGGTTTCCAGATTATCTTTTCCATTTCGACGACGCTTTGGCAGTAGTTATTCGCGGCACGATTTTGGCTGATGGCCGGTGGGAGTCAATGGGGGCAGAATTTCTTACCGCCGCCATGCGGGCAGGAGTCGTTTCTTCCGCTTTTCCTCCGCTACGGGCCCCTTGCTTCGTCAATCCATACCCGGCAGGAAGAGGGATCAGGTCTCGATATCCATTGAACCGCATTTCCTGCCTCGGCGTCTGCGCAGCCAAATCGACGGTCTGCCGCTCTACGCCATGCAGCGCAACCGCAATCGCGGGGGAGCGGCCGGAGCGGAGCGATTTCCCATCCGGCCACTACATCACCTCGCAAAGAAATGCGCCCAAGTCCTTATCGGCGCCAAGGATATGCCCGGTCAACCAATGCTCCAGAAACTTGAGGTCTTCACGCAAGACCGATTCGCCCTCCTGCCGTAACTTGCGCTGCAGCGTCTCGACGCTTTCGATCAGCTCCTGGTGCTCCGTCTTGTGCTGCAACAAGCCGCCGTAGCCATACTTCAGCATCAATCGCTCCTCGTGCCTGAAGTGCCAGACGGTGCAACTTATCAGCTCATCCATCACTGCCTCGATATAGCTTGCCGCATCTTTATCCTCCACGGCGTGATTGAGGATATTGAAAAGATCGACAAGCCTGCGGTGATCTTCATCGATTTCCGGCACATCGACACTGAGCGTATTGTCCCAAACGATATCTTTCATGGGTGCTTGACCTGACAGAATTCGAGCAGTTGCGTTGAAGTTTCTTGCCTGCGAGAGAAATAGCGCGTCGGCGAAACCGGGGGCTACCCGAAGCCGGGCAACCGCCCCCGAAGGCGTCTGCAACATTTGCAGCTTTGCCGCCGAAGCTCGGAGATGCGCCCCTCGGCGGAGCCGATTGCCTGCATCCCCGCGCTTCCCGTCCTCACAGGAGCCTACACCAGCTAACTGCGCGAGGCATCCGTGATGTCTGGAGCCGGCCGGACAGCGGCCTTGGCCCCCATGAATCTACCCTCTAGCCGTAGCGGCTGATGAGCATCCAGACCAGACTGACGAACTCTTGCCGGTTGAGGCGCGGTTCGCCCAGCAACACCAGCATGAATCGCTCATCGCCGACGAACAGAGGCCAGGCGCCGATACGGCTGGCTCCGTAGGCGTCGACCGCTGCCCAGCCTTGAACGGGCAAGCGTAGACTCTTCGCCAAGCGGGCATAGTGTCGCAGTTGCACGGAGACCAGGTCGGCGCTCAGGGCCGACAGCGCCTCGGCAGCCTCGTCGTCGAGGCCGCAGCGAGCCAGCGACAATCCGTTCCAATCGACGAGCAGGGCCTTGCCGAGGGAGGAGAGCGCGGGAAGCAGGTCGCGAAGCTCCCGACCGATGCCGAGATCCGTTACCTGTCGCGGTTCGCGCTCGCCCTGCACCAAGGACAAGGTCTGAGCCCGGTGCAGAACCTTCAACGCACCTTGTCCATCCGCCATTTCCAGCCATTGGCAGAGACTGGGCACGTCCGCCAGCGGGCTGGTCGGATGACGCAACAGGGCGAGCAACAGGCGGCGGATCGGCTCATCGTCGCGGTCGGCCACCGCGTAGAAGGCCCCGGCGGCGGTTGGCAGCAGATAGAGCTGATCGACGAGTCGATACTCGGCCATGCGCGCGCGTCATCCAAAAGTTAGATTCGATGCTCCGGCTGCCTCGGCAACATGGTGGAGCCTTGGGTACGACTGGAGGCTGCGCTGGACCGCCGCCCCCTGCAGGTGCTCCGTCACGAGGAATCAGGGGAACGAGGAGCGCTCATGCCGAGAAAGAACCTTTCCGTATCTTCCCACAGGTGGGGCACTGCCAGCCGACGGCTCAGGCCTTCCACATAGGTCGTGAAGAATGACTCGGGCAGGTTCTCACGCCGGTAGAGTCCGATCAGCTCGCGGCACACGTCCTCGCGCCCGGGATCCTCTCTGAAGGCTGCCTCGAGAATTGCCTGGGCCGCGGCCCGATCGCCCTTGGCCATGCGCTCTTGGGCGCGTTGCACCGGGTCCTCAAAGGTACTCGACGCGTCCTCGCTGACCTCGACGATGTTGGTAACACCTGTGATGCCTCTTGCCAGGACTGAGCTCACCCCCCGCGGCAAGGGTTCCGAAGCCCGCAGGCCGGACTTGAGGCGAGCGCGGAGAAACCGATACCGAGCTTCCGGAAACTTGCCCTCCCATCGCAGGAGCAGATTCTCGCGCAGTTGCAGCCCCCGTGGCCCGAGGATCAGGAACAGGTCGATCAAGGCGCCGAAACCGGCGTCCCTGTCGCCCAGGGTCCGATACATGAGCGTTCGACGCACGTGGGCATGGAGATCACGGGGGTTTCTCTGGATGCGCCTTTCCAGGTGACGCAAATACAGAAGCTGCGATGGTGTGCCGGGGCCCCTGGGAACGAGGCCTCGCGGTTCTGGAAACAGACTCGGCTCGATCGGCAGGGCGTCAGAGGCGGCATCCTGGGCCGCGCCCTCCGCATCGTCGTCGTTGATGCGCTCGACGATCTGCAAGCTCACTTGCCCCTCGGCCGGCAGTGCTCAGCGGTCATACAGACGCGATATCGAAGGCGCGCCGCCGCCCGGGTGCTTTTGCCATTCATGCCGATCTGTGGAACAGCGCCTGAAAACGCCTCAGCAGTCCAGGGCTCCTCGCCGTGGAGGCGCTCCCGATGCGCCATGGGTCATCGGTGAGGTACAGCTCCGCGTTGTGCGGATCCACGGCTCGTTGCACGCCGCCGGGTTGCGGTATCTCCGACTCCCTCTCGATCAGCAGGACCTCGTCGCAGGCATTACAGAAGTCGATCACGGTCTCGGCCGGCACCCCGGTTTCCGCGGCAATGGTGGAGATGTCCGCACTCCGCTTCAGCATGAAGCGGGCTATGGCCCGGTGTTCCGTGACGCCGGGCACCGTCGTGAAGTCCGGCTTGGCCACCAAGCGCAGCTTGTCCCCGAAGTGGCATCCCTCGCGCAGCCGGCCCTCGGAACCGTAGAGGGCAGCCAGATACAACAGCCTTCCCAGGCGCCCCTTTTCCCAGCTCGGCAGCGGCTCCCGCGCCCGCGAGGAGCCCATCGGGCGGAGCGTGAACTCGGAGGCAAGGGTGCGGAACATGGCTGGGACCAGCGCCCTGTGGGAAGGCGTGGCATAGACTCCCTGGTCCGGGTATATCCACACCGTGGGGTACCGCCGGTGCATGATGGCCGTAACCTGCCCCTGACCCATCGCTCTCTTGATGAGGCCCAGCATCCTGGCGACCTCGAAGAATTTCCGCGCCGGTCGATCCTTGTCACCGCGCTCCTTTCCTCCCCCTTCCGGCTGCGATACCGTTCCTTCGGCCATCTTCGTCGCGGGCGTGTGATCGGACGGTGAGCGGCTCTGGTGCTTCTCCAGCTCAGGCTGAAGCCGGGGCGTGTCCGAAACGGCCTCCGTCCCGGCGGTCGGGGGTTCGGGGTCACCCGCCCGCTTCTCGTCGGCAAAAGGGGGCTGACTTTCCGTGAAGTCGACCGCCACGTCTTCGTCCCCGGTTAACTCCCGCGCCGTTTGCCGTGCCAACACCTTGCCATCGGTCGCTGGCCGTTCGGTTAGCTGGGCTGCACGCGGCGCGGAGGCGGCCACGTTCCGATCGGGGACCGCGGGTGCATAAGCGAGCTCCGCCTGCACCCTGCGCAGCAGCCCGACCAGTGCAGCGTAGGTAACCGGGCGCCGCAGGGACAGGGTGTGCGAATCCACGGCTTCACCGTCCGGACTGCAGGCGACGATGCGCGTCGCGTCTCCGGGCGCTGCCAACCGGCTCTGCATCAGTGCCCGGCCGCTGCCGCTCGCGGTGTTGGCCAAAACCACATCGGCAACGTCAGGGGTATCGACATAATGCCAGCCGCCGATGTCCAGTCCCGACGCCAGTTCGACGGTGGTCTTGACGTAGGTCGATTCCGACTTATCGAAGCCGACGGTGGCGACTCGGAGCGTCGTCATGGCGTGTATATGCAATACTCCGCTGCGTTGATGGTGATCAAGGCCAGCCGCAAGGGCCGCTGGTGCGACGCAACACGGGAATGTGGCAGGCCGACCGTAAGGAATCTTAGGTGCCTGTCGGAGACAGGTAAAGGACGCTCGGGGCCGCCAGGGTTGCGCAGCCGGACCCCGAAGTACCCCGGCCACCGCGCCAGGCACCGTCCAGCCGCTCGAAAGCGAGGGATCAACTGCAACCACCGGGGTGAGCTATATGGGCCGCAAAGAGCAATTCGTGACCGTGATCCAGGAGCTGAGAGAGAATGTGCCTGACGTGACAGGCGTCATGATCGCGTCCATCGATGGCTTGGCCATAGCCACGGACTTTCCTGAGGAAGAAGCGGCGCGCGTGGCCGCGATGAGCGCGTCGGCCGTCGGCTTGGGCAACCGCATCACCAAGACGACGCAGCTCGGAGAAATGTTCGACATGATGATCGAAGGTGACAACGAGCTGTTGATTATCTACATGGCCGGTCCTGGCGCCATCCTGGCCGTGAGAGCGCCCCGGCGCGCCAATCTTGGCCTGATCCGGCTGGAAGGCCCGAAGTCCGCGAGGAAGACCGCAGAGCTCGTGCTCGCCTGACAGCGCAGCGGCCAACCCTGTTGCGCGGCGCCGCTCTCGCCGAAATCCTCTTCGGGCGTGAGCGTTGCTCGGGCAAACGGTTGGGAAGTACATGATTATCGGCCGTCCTGGCCGACATCAGCACGCCGCCCAAGAAGCGTGGTTCCTGGGTGGCTTCATTTTCAAACGCTTACGCGCTTGAAAATGGCGTCACATCCCTGTGCCGCGGGAAGCGCTGAATAAATCAGCCCTTCCCTTGGGGAGAACAACATGGCATCGAGCTATTTGTACAACCAGAACGGTCACGAGTTTATCCTGCTGGAAGGGTACGGCGCGGGTGAGATGGTGCCCACCAATCAGGTCGTCATACACGACGGAAACGAGGCGATCCTGCTGGATCCCGGCGGACACAAGGTGCACTACGAGGTGCTGAACGAGGTGTCGGCCCTAGTTCCGATCAACGAGCTGAAGTATCTCTTCTTCTCGCACCAGGACCCCGACATCGTCGCCGCCGCGAATGCTTGGCTGATGCTGACCGATGCGGTGGCGTACATCTCCCAGCTATGGGTTCGCTTCATACCCCATTTCGGCGTGGACGAGCTGCTCATTCCACGCCTGAAAGCCATTCCGGACGAGGGCATGCGGTTGCCTCTGGGCCACACCGAGTTGCTGTTTCTACCGGCCCATTTCATGCACTCGGCAGGCAATTTCCAGGTATACGATCCCGTATCCAAGACCCTGTTCTCGGGTGACCTGGGTGCATCCATCGCGCCGGGCTACGTGGCCGTTACGGACTTCCCGGGTCATGTCCCCTACATGGAGGCATTTCACCGGCGCTACATGCCCTCGGCCCTCGCCCACCGGCTGTGGGCCGATATGGTCCGACAGCTGGAGGTGGATCGCATTGTGCCGCAGCACGGCGCGATCTTTCCCGACCGCTCGACCTCGGAGCAGTTCATTGACTGGGTGGCGAATCTGCCGGGGGCGGTGGACTCTCTGAAGGATACTTATCGCATCCCCGTGTAGGCCGCGCCAGCCCGGGCAGATGCGTGCTGCGGGGTCGCCCGAAGCTGAACCAGGAGCGACGCGGCGAGCTCTGCCCGGGTCGCCAATCCGCCGAACGCTCCGGGAAATCGTCCCCTACCTCGCCAGACGCCCGGTAACTCCTTGCCCCGCATACCGGCCCGATTCCTGTGCGGCGGCCCGCATGGGACACTCTGCCCCGCCGCCCTGGTACACAACCACGCCGCGGTTGCCGGTTCTCTCCGAGTGAGTCTGACGAACGAGCGCAGCGGCAGCATCTACCCGCCGCCCCGCCGGAAGGCGAGATCGAAGCGTTCGAGAAAGGCCTGGCGTTCCTGCCCGGAGAAGCCCTCGAGCCTGAGCCGCACCTCGGTCTCTGGGAGCGCCAGGGCACCCAGGCGACGGCTCTGCTCCGGGCCGAGCGAGATGACCACGCGGCGGGGGGGGGCGGAAAGCTCGACCACGTTCCCGTTGATGCGGCGCTCCATGCCCGGCGCCGCCCTGGGCAGGGAGCGAAGAAACTCAGCGTGGGTCAGGGCCATGCGCCGCACCCGCGTCGGCCATTCCGCATCCGGCATGAGCGGGTCAGCCGCCCGCCACCGGCGGCCACAGGGCCAAGGTGTCGCCCTCGGAAAGGGCGAGGCTGTTGCGCTGATGGGGCAAGACGAAGACCCCGTTGAGCACAACCAGGTGCGCCTGGTCCCGCGGCACCCGGAACCGGTCCATCACCTGATGCGGCGTGGCACCGTCCGGCACCTCCACCTCCGCCGCGTTCTGCCGGGCACCCGGCGGCAGGTACTCGCTCAAGGTAGCGAACAGCTTGAGCCGGATCTTCATCGCGATCGCTGCGCCAGGCGGCCGGCGGAGCGAGCTGCGAACATCCGGTCTAACCCGTGGTCAATCAACCTCATCCGGCTCCCTGAACGGCGCCCAGGTAGGCCTCCATGATGCGCGTGGGGTCGCGCAGCAGGCGATCCTTCCAGATCCCAAGCCCCTTGCCACTCTGGATCAGGCCGCGCAGAACGCCCACGTGCTCGGTCAGGCCGAGGCTGCTGGCGCCCACCAGACGATCCTCCTGAAACTGCAGGTTGAGATAGCGGAAACGCTCCTCGTCCACCAACTCCGCGCTCTCACCCGCCTTCGCCCCCTGCCAGAGGCCGAAGGAGCTGGAGACGAGCCCGAGGGTGTCGAGCACGTTCATGTTGAGGTTGCCGGAGTGGGGGATGCGGCAGTCGGAGATCATGTTGTGCGCCGCCACCCGACCGTGCTCGACGGCGGTGGGCTGGATCGCCTGGACGCGGAAGGTGCCGGTGGAGAGGTCGCGGCCCTGGCACACGTCCCCGGCGGCGAAGACGTTGTCGGCCGAAGTCTGCAGGCACTCGGTGACCAGTACCCCTTGATCGACGTCGATCCCGGAGTCGGACAGGAAATCGACATTGGGCCGCACGCCCGTGGCCCGGATCACCAAGTCCGCCAGCAGGGTGCGTCCGTTGTCGAGCACCACGCCCAGCGGTGCGCCCGGCTTGATCGCCGTCGCCTTGACTCCGGTGAACACGCGAACGCCCTGCCGCTCGCACCAGCGCTTGATGAGCCCCCCCGCGGTCTGGTTCATCATGCGCGGGACCATGCGGTCCATGGGCTCGACGACGATGAGATCCACGCCCCGCTTGGCGAGAGCCTCGAGGACGATACAGCCGATGAAGCCCGCCCCGAGCAGCACCACGCGGCTTCCACGGCTGGCGCGGGCGGCGATGCCCCTGGCATCCTCCAGGGTCCAGCACGGCAGCACGCCCTCGCTCTCGATGCCAGGGATGGACGGCACGATGGGGCTGGAGCCGGTGGCGATGAGCAGACGATCGTAGTCCAGGTCCGCCCCGTCGGACAGATGCAGTCGCTGCCCGGCCGAGTCCACGGAACGGACCCTGGCCCGCGACACCGCGATGCGAAGGCGATCGTAGTGGTCGGCGTCGCGGCGCAGGTAGGTGCCTTCCTCCCCGATCTTGTCCACCAGCAGATAGGGGATGGCCATGCGCGAGTATGGTGGCTCGGGCTCGTCCCCCACCAGGGTGATCTCCGCTCCAGGGTCGAGCTTGCGCAGGGTATCGCAGGCGGTGACGCCGGCGGGTCCCGCGCCGATGATGACGTGGTGCATGCTTAGCTCCTCAAAGATGCCGTTGGCGCGAACAGGTAGGCTCCGCCGGCCGTGGAGACCGGCAGAGCGCCGCCGCGACGCTCATCCCGCGGCCGGCTCAGTACCCGAGCCGCGCCCGGGTCTCCGCCGTCGGCACCCCGTCGGAACTCCAGCCGCGCAGCTGGTAGTACTCCGGCAGCATCTTGTCGAGCTCGTTGACCATGCCCGCCGCCGGCCCGACGTTGGCCCCCTCCTTGAGCAGGCGCTGGGGCAGGGTGTCCTCCCTGCCCGAGACCCCGGCCTTGAGGTTGAAGTCGCGCTCCATGTTCCAGATGCGCTCGCCGACCTCCACCATCCGCTCGGCGCTCCACTCGCCCTCGCAGGCGGCATCGACCTGGGGGGCGATATCGTCCAGGGTCCAGGCGAAGGTCGAGAAGACGCACAGACCCGAGGAGTCCACTGCCGCGGTGGCGTCCTGGAAGGCCTTGACCAGGCCGGCCTTGCCCTCGCTGACCAGGGGATCGGTCTTCTCCGGGATGCCCAGCACCTCGGACGCCACGGTGTAGCCCCGCAGGTGGCAGGCGCCGCGGTTCGACGTCGCATAGGCGAGCCCCATGCCCTGAATGCCGCGGGGATCGTAGGCCGGAAACTCCTGGCCCTTGACGGTCATGGAGAGCTCGGGGTGGCCGTACTTCTCGCACAGGCGCTTGGAGCCGAGCCCCAGGTCCCTGCCAAAGCCCTCGCCCGTGGCCACCATCTCCGCGGCCTTGGCCAAGGCCTGAGCCGAGCCGAAGCTGAAGTCGATCCCGCCGGTCTGCTCCTGGGTGATGGCGCCGATCTTGTACAGCTCCATGGCGGCGGCGACGGTCGAGCCGAAGCTGATGGGATCGAAGCCGTCCTCGTTACAGAGGAAATTGGCATAGGTGAGCGCGTCGAGGTCGTTGACCCCGGTGTCCGGACCCAGCGCCCATGCGGCCTCGTATTCCAGGCCTCCGGAATTGCCCCAGTACTCGGGCTTGTTCTGCACCGTGAAGTGGCCCTGGTCAATGGTGGAGATGCGGCCGCAGGCGATGGTGCAGGCGAAGCACCCGGCGTTGGTGGTCAGGTTGGGCTTGCCGTCGCTCTTGCGCGGCTCGTGCATGGCCTCGCCCGAGACGTCGTTGGCGCCCTCGAACTTCACCTCGCTCATGTTGCGGGTCGGCAGCGCGCCAATCTCGTTGATCACGTTCATCAGGACCTGGGTGCCGTACTTGGGCAGGCCCTGGCCGGTGACGGCGTTGTCCGCCAGCACCTTCTTGCCCGCGGCAACCGCCTGCATGAAGCGCTTGGGATCCTTGATGTTGCCCACGCCAAGGGTGCCGCGCACCGCGACCGCCTTGAGGTTCTTGGACGCCATCACGGTGCCGACTCCGGAGCGGCCCGCCGCCCGGTGCAGGTCGTTGATGACCGCCGAGTAGAGACAACCCGCCTCCGCCGAGCGGCCGACCGCGGCGATGCGCAGCAAGGGGTCCTGATGGCGGTTGTGCAGCCACTCGTCCGTGTGCCAGACCGAGGTCCCCCAGATGTCGCCAGCGGGAAGGAGCTCCGCCTCGTCGTTCTCGACGTAGAGATAGACGGGGGAAGGCGCCTTGCCCTGGAAAATGATCATGTCCCAGCCGGCGTTCTTCATCTCGGCGCCGATGAAGCCGCCCGAGTTGGAGCAGGCGACACAACCGGTGAGCGGGCTCTTGGTGATGACCGAGTAGCGTCCACCGGTGGAGGCCATGGTGCCCGTCAGCGGGCCGGTGGCCATGATGAGCTTGTTCTCGGGTCCAAGGGCATCGCAGGTCGGGTCGATCTCCTCGACCAGATACTTGGTTGCCAGGCCGCGTTGTCCCAGGTACTGACGCGCCCACTCCATGTTGAGGGGTTCGGCCTTGATCGCGCCGCTGGTGAGGTCGACGCGCAGAATCTTTCCGGTCCAAGCCATTGTCTCTACCTCCTCACGCGTTCGCCTGGGTGCCGGCCAGGCTCTTGGCGGCCCAGGCATGCATCTTGTCGTACCCGGTCTGATCGGCGTCGACGTAGGTGATGGCCGCCGTCGGGCACGCCTGCGCGCAGGCCGGATCGCCGCCGCACAGATCGCACTTGATCACCTTGCCGGTCGCCTGGTTGTAATTCACGGTGCCGAAAGGACAGGCGATGGTGCACACCTTGCAGCCGACGCAGCGGTCATCGAGCACGTCCTTGGAACCGGTGAGCCGGTTGACGACGATGGCGTCCACGGGACAGGCCTGCAGGCACCAGGCCTCGGCGCATTGCGTGCAGGTGTAAGGCACGAACCGTCCCTGGTCGTGGAAGGTGAAAACCCGGATGCGGGACTTGGCCGGGTTGAACACCCCTTCATTCTCGTACGAACAGGCCATCTCGCACTGGAGGCATCCGGTGCATTTGATGGGGTCGATGTTGAGGGATCTCTGCATGGCTCCTCCTTTCAGGGGCGCTTCGTTCTGGTATCTCGACAGCCCCTAAGCTTAGGCGATGAACCGCGCCTTGAGAACGTAAAATTCCCCTCAAGCTTTACGTGTTATGTTGGTCGAACGGTCAGCAGGAGGTCCGGGCGACCCACCCGCGGTTCCCGCAACGCGGCGCGAAGGGTGCCGCACGGCAGCCCTCAAGCCAGAT
Organism: uncultured Chromatiaceae bacterium; assembly: GCA_964395315.1. Lineage (GTDB taxonomy): Bacteria > Pseudomonadota > Gammaproteobacteria > Chromatiales > Chromatiaceae > CAVORB01. Next base: position 11,837 of record CAYNBI010000083.1, read on the forward strand.
GACGCTCCACCTCGCGCAGCCGCTCGTCCTCGTCCAGCAGCTCCGAGCGGGGGAACTGGATCAGGAACACGACGCGCATGGGCTTGCCGCCGCGCAGCACGCGCGTGAAGGAAAGCTCCGCGCCGCTGTCGTCTCCTTCGCGCACGATGTTCATCCGGTCCAGACGCACGCTCCCCGCCTGCAGCCCCAACAGGGTTTCGGGGTGCTCCAGCCGCTCGACCAGGCGCGCGAGGCGGTCGTCCAGCGACTCCAGCCCCTTTCTCGCCTCGGCGAGCTCCGCCTCGACCTCGCCGATGCGCGCGTCCAGCGCATGCAGCTCCTGCAGGTGCTCCGCGCTATCGTCGAGGAGCAGCGCCGCCCCGTGGGAGCGGGAATCGGCGACCTTGCGCTTCAGGCGCAGGATGCGTAAACGGTCCTCCGACTCGACGATGCGCGATTCCTGCTCGGTGATGCCCTGCTCCGCCAGGCTCACCAGCAGCTCGAACGCGCCATCCGCGAGGGCGTCGCGGGCCTCCTGCTCGCTGTCCGCCGGCAGCAGGACCTGGTGCTCGGCGAAGCTCACGGCGGTCTGGCGCACATCGCGCTGTAGCGTTTCCCCCATCAGCTCCATGCCCAGTTGCTGCCGCACCGCCGGCATCACGGCGAGCACGGCGAAACAGTCGCCGCCGAGGGGATTGTCCTTGACGTACCTGCGCACCTCCTTGCTCGTCAGGACCCAGCGCATGCGATCCGGGCTGCCGAACAGCGCGTTGACCACGGGGTCCTCGTTCCAGGTCCGCCGATCGATCCGCAGGGGGCCGGGGACCTGCCGCGCCAGCGCCTTCGCATGCGCGAGGGCCCGTTCCACCACAGGCGACAGGCGCTTGCGATACCCGCTCGCGGCGCGCAGGCGCGGGTTGACCTGGTCCACCAGGCGCTCGACCGCCTGCGCCGTGCTCTGCTCGCGGCGCCGCTGCTGGGCGTTGCGGGCGACGAAATGGGAGATGCGCGACCTTGCGAGCAGGGTCAGGCGTTCGAGCGCGTTCTTCATGTCAGGTCAGGCGTCCCAGATAGCGTTCCAGCACCCGCTGCCACTCGGGGGAACGAATGATCTCGAGCAGTACGCGGTTGATCTCCTCGCGCAGCGCGCTGCCCTCCGGCAGGGCGATCCCATAGTCCTGGCGCTGCAGAACCTGCGGCAACACGTGCAGGGTTCCGGGATGATCTTGCTCCACCAGGTAGCGCAGCGCCGGGGCATCGAAGACCACCGCATCCGCCTCCCCCGACGCCAAGACGTTCAGGGCCTCGGTCAAATCGGGCTGCGTACGGTAACGGACCAGCCGCTCTTGCAGGTAGGCCTCGCTGGTGCTCGCGGGCAGCGTGACAACCCGTGCCCCGTAGAGGTCGTCCAGCCCGGCGACGCCCTGGTCCAGCTCGCCGACCGTGAGGGACGTGGCGATCGCGGCCGTGAAACCGGAGATGATGATCACGCTCGCGAACATCCAGACCATGGCGATGGCGCGTCCGAACGGAGTGACGGGAGCCTTGTCGCCGTAGCCAACGGTGGTCATGGTCACCGCCGACCACCACAGCCCGGCCCCGATCCCGCTCACCGGGTTGCGGGCGAACTGAGGATTGCGGCGGCGCTCCGCGAGCCAAACCAAGACCCCGATCAGGGTGAGCAACGCCAGCAGCGAGCCCATGACCTTCAAGAAACGCCCAGAGAACACGCGATGCAGGGTCGCGAGCAGGCCCCCGCCGGGGCGCTGGTGGACCGCGATGCCGAGCCCGGAGGAAAGGAAGGGGTGGGAAAAGTCGAGTCGGCCCTCGCGCGCGCCGGTGATGGTCAACGCGGCCGCCGCGGCAGCCACCTCCCCCGATGCCACCGCCGCCAGCATCTCGTCGAGCCCCATGTCACGGAATTCGTACTCGTAGCCCAGCGTGGCGGCTATCCGGGACCAGAGCTCGATCGAGATCCCGTCCCAGCCCTGTTCGGTGCGGATCGCGAAGGGCGGTACATGGCGCGTCGCCACGATCAGGGCACCGGGCGCCTGGGAAGCCGGCGCGGGCTGCCCAGCCAAGATCAAGACACACAGCCAGAACAGGCCCAGCCGACTCATTTCACCGTCTGGCCGTGCCCCAGCTCGTCGCGGAAGCTCACGAACAGGAGCAGCACGACCCCGATGCTGATGGCGCTGTCAGCGATGTTGAAGGCAGGCCAGGGATTGAACATCGCCAACGGGATGAAGGGCAGCGAGACATCGATGAAGTCCACCACCCGGCCGGTAAGGACCCGATCGATGAGGTTCCCGATGGCCCCGCCGATGACCAGGGAGAGGGAGACCGCCATCAGGCGCTCGTGGGTCTTGAGCCGCAGCAACCAGGCCACCAGCACCACGCTCACGCCGAGTGCGAAGGCCGCGAATACCCAGCGCTGCCAACCTCCCGCGTCGGCCAGGAAGCTGAAGGCGGCGCCCGTGTTGTACTTGAGGGTCATGCTCAGCAGCGAGGTCACCGGCTCCGGCTGATAAGGCGTGAGCAAGGCCTCCGCGAGCCACTTGGTTGCCTGGTCCGCTGCGACGACCAGGACGGAGAGCCAGAGCCAGCGAGCCATGGCCGTGTTGGTGAACAGTTTCATCGGTTGGCCTCTAAGCGTAGTCCCTGCGCTCGCCGGCACCCGCCACGTTCTCGACGCAGCGTCCGCAAAGCTCCGGGTGATCCGCACTAGCGCCTACGTCCTGCCGATGGTGCCAGCAGCGCACGCACTTGGCGTGGGGCGACGGGGTCACGCGGACCGCGAGCCCCGTGAGCTCGGTCTCCTGCGCATCCGCCGGCTTTTCCACCATGGGGTGAACCCGGGCATAGGAGGTGATGAGCGCGAAGCGCAGCTCGTCACCCAGCCGCGCAAGGGTGTCGACCAGATCCTGGTCGCAGTAGAGGTCCAGCTCGGCGTCCAGGGATGAGCCGATGGCGCCGTCCTTGCGCGCCGACTCGAGCTGCTTCGCGACGTTGATGCGCACCGCGAGCACCGTGTCCCAGAAGGCCCGGTCGAAGGGATCGTCGGCGTCCAGGCTGAACAACCCGTCATACCAGGCCGCGAGAAAAATGGACTCCGCCCGCTCCCCGGGGATGTGCCGCCAGACCTCGTCGGCGGTGAAGCTGAGGATCGGCGCCAGCCAGCGGCTCATGGCCTCGACGATGTGGTACATGGCGGTCTGGCACGAGCGCCGGGGCAGGCCCTCGGCCTGGGTGGTGTACTGCCGGTCCTTGATCACATCCAGGTAGAAACCGCCCATGTCCACGACGCAGAAGTTGTGGATCTTCTGGTAGATCAGGTGGAACTGGTAATCCCGGTAGGCCCGCACGATGTCCTGCTGGAGCCGGTGGGCGCGGTCCACCGCCCAACGGTCCAGCTCGATCATGTCAGCGGGCGCGACCAGATTGTGCGCCGGATCGAAGCCGTTCAGGTTGGCGAGCAGGAAGCGCGCCGTGTTGCGGATGCGCCGGTAGGCGTCGGCGGTGCGCTTGAGAATCTCGTCGGAGACGCTCATCTCGCCGCGGTAGTCGGTAGCGGCCACCCACAGGCGGATGATGTCCGCACCCAGGGTCTTCATCACGTCCTGGGGCCGCACCACGTTCCCCTTGGACTTGGACATCTTCTCCCCCTTGGCGTCCACCGTGAAGCCATGGGTGAGCACCTCCTTGTAGGGTGCCCGGTCGTTCATCGCCACCGAGGTCAGCAGGGAGGACTGAAACCAGCCGCGGTGCTGGTCCGACCCCTCCAAGTACATGTCGGCGGGGGAGCGCAGGCCGTCGCGTTGCTCCAGCACGCAGGCGTGGGTCACCCCGGAATCGAACCAGACGTCCAGGGTGTCGTGCACCTTCTCGTAGCCGCCCGCCTCGTCCTTGCCCAGCAGGTCCTGTGGCAGGAGCTCGAACCAGGCGTCGACCCCCTTCTGCTCCACCCGCTCGGCCACCTGCTCGATCAGGCGCGGGGTGTCCGGATGCGGCTCGGCGGTCTCCTTGTGCACCAGGAGCGGGATGGGCACGCCCCAGGCCCGCTGGCGGGAGATGCACCAGTCCGGGCGGTTGCGCACCATGCCCTCGATGCGAGAGAGGCCCCAATCCGGCATCCAGCGCACCTTGCCGATCTCGCGCAGCGCCGCCGCGCGCAGGCCATGACGCTCCATGCCGATGAACCACTGGGGCGTGGCGCGGAAAATGATGGGGGACTTGTGACGCCAGCAGTGCGGGTAGCTGTGGGTGAAGCGCGACTCCTGGAGCAGGGCGCCGCGAGCCTTCAGGGTGTCGACCACCTTCTCGTTGGCGGTGAAGACATGCTCGCCCGCGAACAGAGGCGTGTCGGGCAGGAAACGGCCGTCGCCCCCGACCGGGTTGTCGACGGGGAGCTTATAGCGCAGGCCCACGACATAGTCCTCGAGGCCATGTCCGGGCGCCGTATGCACCGCGCCGGTGCCCGCGTCGAGGGTCACGTGATCGCCCAGGATCACCGGCACCTCCCGCTTGTAGAAGGGGTGCTGGAGCTTGATGTCCTCCAGGGCCTCTCCGCCGCCGTAGCAGATCACGCGATAGCGGTCGATGCCCCAGCGATCCATGGTCTCCTTGAGCAGACCCTCGGCGACGATCAGACGCTCCCGGCCGTGGTCGCCCTCGGTCTGGACGACCACGTACTCCAGCTCCGGGTTCAGGGCGACCGCCTGGTTGGCGGGCAGGGTCCAGGGCGTGGTGGTCCAGATCACCACCGACATGGGACCGTCGCCGTGTCCATCCGGGACCGAGTGGCAGCGGGTGAGCACGGCCTCCTCGTTCAGCACCGGGAAGCGCACGTCGATGGAGATCGACTGCTTGTCCGCGTACTCGACCTCCGCCTCCGCCAGCGCCGAGCCGCAATCGATGCACCAGTGCACCGGCTTGTAGCCTTTCTGCACGTGGCCGTTGGCGATGATCTTCCCGAGCGAGCGGACGATGTCGGCCTCCACCCGGAAATCCATGGTGAGATAGGGCCGCTCCCAGTCGCCGAGCACGCCCAGGCGCTTGAAGTCCGCGCGCTGCCCGTCCACCTGCCTCGCGGCGTAGTCGCGGCACGCCTGCCGGAACTGAGCCGGGCTGATCTTGGCCCCCGGCTTGCCCTTCTTCTTCTCCACCTGCAGCTCGATCGGCAAGCCGTGGCAGTCCCATCCGGGGACGTAGGGGGCATCGAGTCCGTCCAGGGTCTTGGACTTGACGATGATGTCCTTGAGCACCTTGTTCACCGCGTGCCCGATGTGGATGTCCCCGTTCGCGTAGGGCGGACCGTCGTGCAGGATGAACTGCGCCGCCCCCGCCCGCGCCTTGCGGATCTCTGCGTAGAGGTCCATGGCCTCCCAGCGCTCGAGCATCTCCGGCTCGCGGTTGGCGAGGTTGGCCTTCATCGGGAAGGCGGTGTTGGGGAGGTTCAGGGTGTTCTTGTAGTCGCTCACAGGAATACGTTCTCTCGCTATTTGCGATGTCTCGGCGCGTGCCAAGAGGTCGATCAGGGCGAAGTTTAAAGGTTTTGTTGCCCGCAGGCGCAGCCTCTGCAGATCGGCGCGGCGTCTGGCCGCCGATCATAACGGACATCGGCGGTCATGCCTCGCAGCAGATACGCGCAGCTGAGGCTCTTTGGTGGCAACGCCGGACAGATTCCTCCCCCATGCGATCTTGCCGGGTAACGGCCGCCTCGCTAGAGTGCTCCCTCGAAAGTGTCACGGGAAATACGCTGATTCATTGCGTTTTCCGTCTGGGCCATGGCTGGCCCGGCATGTTGAGCTCGAAGCACGAAGGGACCCCTCGCACGCTGCCCTCACGGACAGGGAGGATGCGCTGGCACAGGAAGAACGCAGGACCCCCATGCCGCCGAAGAATATCAACGCAAAATCCCTCGAATCCTGGATCTGGGACGCCGCCTGCTCCATCCGCGGGGCCAAGGACGCGCC
>CAYNBI010000084.1:0-17655 GCA_964395315.1 uncultured Chromatiaceae bacterium
ACCTCGCGCAGGGCCTCGGCCCAGCGGCTGGTGGAGTCGGCGAGCATGACCACGTCGTAGCCCATGTCCCGGTAGTACTCGGCCATCGTGATGCCGACATAGATGGAAGCCTCGCGCGCCACCACCGGCATGTTGGAGGTGTTGGCGACCAGCAGGGTGCGCTCCATGAGCTTGCGGCCGGTGTAGGGGTCGTCCAGCTTCGGGAAGCTTTCCAACACGTCCACCAGCTCGTTGCCGCGCTCGCCGCAGCCGACGTAGATCACGATATCCGCGTTGGACCAGCGGGCGATCTGCTGCTGCACGACGGTTTTGCCGGCGCCAAATGGCCCGGGCACGGCGCCCTTGCCCCCCTTGAGCTGGGGGAAGAAGGTGTCGATGACCCGCTGGCCGGTGATCAGAGGCGAGATGCCGTCGTCGCGCTTGCGGTAGGGGCGTGGCTTGCGCACCGGCCAGCGATGGTAGAGCCGCAGCTTGTGGCTGTGGCCGCGCTCGTCGCGGACATGGGCGATGGTGGACTCCAGATCGTAGTCGCCCCCGGGGGCCAGCTCTTCCAGCTCGCCCGCGATGCCAGGGGGCACCATGATGCGGTGCTCGATCGTCTCGGTTTCCTGCACCCTGCCCAGCACGGTGCCGGGGCCGACCTTGGCGCCTGGCTCCAGCTCGCGGCTGGGCTCGAAGTCCCAGGTGCGGCCGCGATCGAGGGCGGGAACGTCAAGCCCGCGGCGGATGTAGTCGCCGGACTCCAGGGCGATCTTTTCCAGCGGTCTCTGCACGCCGTCGAATATGCCGCCGAGGAGACCCGGTCCCAGCTCCACGGAGAGGGGCCAGCCGAGGCCGACCGCAGGCTCGCCGGGGCGCACGCCGTCCGTCGACTCGTAGGTCTGGACGATGGCCTCCTTGCCGGCGAGCGAGATGACCTCGCCGAACAGACCAAGCTCACCGATCTTGACCTGCTCGCCGTTGCGCACGCCGGGCAGGTCGATGGTGACGATGGGGCCGTTGATGACGCGGATGGTTCCGACTCGACTACGCTCGCTCATGTGCTCACCCGCTGAATACGTTTCCGGTTTCGAAGCCGCTCGGCAGCAGCCGCTCCAGGATCACCTGCTCGACGCGGGTGCGCAGTCGCTCGAGTCGCCCCTCGAAGGTGTTGTCCGCCCTGATCAGCCCGTCCGCGCTTATCACGCGGATGCCGCCCAAGGTCTCGATGGGGTCGGGCGACAGACGGACGGTCTTGTCGGGGACCGCCGCGCGGGCAAACTCATCCCATTGCGGAGCGAGCCGCTGGTGATCGCGGAGGTTGATCTCGGCGACCAGCTGGTCGGACTCGATCTGGCCGGCTGCCTGGGCGAGGTACGCCTTAACTGTCTCGAAGTAGACCGCCTCGTCCTGCATGTAAGTCTCCATGCGATCGCGCAGGCGTCGTTCGACGTCGGTCACCAGGTTCCAGCGCACCCGGTCCAGGTGGCTTTGCAGCTTCAGCTCGCTGGCCTGAACCTGCTGACGGAAGGTGCGATCCCCGAGGGACTTGGCGATCGACTCCTCGCGCTGCTCTCGCAGCCGCAAGCGCTCGGACGCTTCGCGCAGGATGTTGTCGCGGCTGCGCTGACCCCGTTCCCGGTACTCGTTAGCGAGTCTCTCGGCACGGGCCAGAATGGCTTTTTCGAGCTCTAGTACCTGATTCACGATCTATATCCGTGGAGTTGAAGGTTGCATCCGGATCAAATTCGCAGGGCGTGCGCGGGACGGGCGGCCCGCTCACCGGGTCGTATCGGCCTGCAGGTTGCCGAACATGGCCGTCAGACGGTCCGCCACCTCGCTCGCGAGATGCGGCGGATCTTTCAGCGCTGGGATTGACACCACGACGACGTTACCGCCCTCCGAGCGCACCTGTTGGAGACTGGGGATACCCGATCCCATGATCCGGTCGTCGACGATCACGAAGGCCCGCTCGCGGTTCCTGTTGATCTCCCGGAAGACCCGGTCGACCTCAGCGGGCTCCGGGTTCGGGATGGTCTCGAATCCGATCAGCCGGAACCCGTCCGCCAGGCTGTCGTCGCCCAGGAACAACATGCGGGTGGTCCGGCCCGGCTCTCCGTCGGCGGCCATGGGCTTTTTCCTTCTCGGTGGTCAGATCTTGTTCAGCAGCAGGATACTGATGACCAGGCCGTAGATGGCGATACCTTCCGCCAGGCCGAGATAGATCAGGGTGCGGCCCAGGGTTTCGGGCTTTTCCGTGATCGCGGCCAGGGAGGCAGCGCCGATGGGGCCCACGGCGATGCCCGCGCCGATGGTGGAGAGCCCGGTGGGAATGCCCACGCCGAGAATCGCCAGGCCCATGCCGGTGGAGATCTCGGTGACCGCGACCGTCACCGCCTCGGCCTGTGCCATCGCATCGGAGATGCCCAGGGCGAGGAGTCCCAGTTGAGCGCCCAGGAAGGCGATGAGCTGCGTGCCCATGGCGGGCTTGAACCAGGGCCGCATCCGCGCGCTGTAGCCCGGGCGCATCTCGAGGAAGATGCCGGTTGCGATCAAGCCGATGATGGCGAAGGACATGAGGCCGACGAGCCAGTACATGGTCAACTCCTGTTTCGTGTCAGTTGAATGGGTCTGTTTGAAATCGTTTCGCAGCCGCCGTGTCGCGCGGAGTGCAACGGGATCGGGAGTATCCGCGTCAAGAAGATGCCTCCTGTTTCTTCGGTGTCTGCCGCAGCTTGAGCGGCGCAAATTCGTGGCCGTCGCCGGAGAAGTAGCGCGCGAAGCCCTCGTAGAACTCGAGCCGGAGAACCTGGATCATCACGATCCCGCCCTCGAGCACGATCATGAAAACGTTACCCAGGATAATGGTCACGACGTGCCCGAAGGCCCCCATCATGTCGGCGAGAGTGAAGACCGCGATCGCCAGCGCCACATGGTTCAAGCTGAAGGCCGCCACGCGCAGGAAGGACAGGGTGTTGGAGACATAGCCGATGATGGTCTCCAGGGTCTCAATGAAGACCACCAGCACCTTTTCGCCTGTGGGCGCGTCGAGGTGTTGCCAGCTGTGCCACGCCAGGAGACCGAGGGTCGCGGCCACCAGGAGCAGGGGGAGGGTGCCGAAACCCTGGCCGCCCCCCAGGTTCAGCCCGCCCCAGATGAGGGAAAGGTAGAAGACCAGATTGACCAGGCCGTGGTGGCCGAACACGGCACCGGACCAGTTCTTCACCACCAGCCGGTTGTAGATCGCAAGGGAGCAGGCCAGAGCCAGGAACAGGACGCCCCAGCCGAGCGCGATGGTCAGCATCAGGATCGGGTCGTGCAGCGGCGACATCCAGAGCGCGGGAAGCAGGTGCTCGTAACCGAAGATGCTGCCGAACAGGAAGCCGAAGAACATGGAGGACAGACCGGCCATCACGCCGAACAGGTAAAAGCGGCCAAGCCTCTCGCGCAGGTACCAGGCGAGGCCCACGATGACCGCCCCCTGGCCGACGTCTCCGAACATGCTGCCGAACATCAGCAGGAAGGTGACAGCAAACAACGGGGTCGGGTCGACCTCCCCATATTGGGGTATGCCGTATTGCCTCACCAGCATGGAGAAAGGTTCCAGCAGGCGGCTGCGCACCGGCACGGTAGGCACCAGGGTGCGCTCGTCCGGCCGCGGGTCGCGGCTCTGGAGCTCGAAAGGAAACGCAAGGCTCTCCTGCAAGCGCTTTTCCAGCTTGGGGACCTCACGAGCGGGAACCCAGCCCGCGAGGTAGGCCAGGTGACCGGCGCTGCGGATGGAGGGGTCAAGGGTCACGAAGGGCTCCGCCAGGAGCAGCATCTGGCGGGTATCCCGGAGGCGCTGGATGAAGGTGGCGGACCACTCCGAGAGCCGCTCATGCAACGCGGCGCGCTCCGTCTCGACGCCCATCCGGCGCTTCGCAAGCTCCTCGCGCATGACCTCGGGCTGATCGTTGAGCTCCGGCGGGATCGGCAGGTTTTGGAAGCCGGCGGAGGCGAGCACCGAGCTCAGCTGGGACCTCTTTTCGCCCGCGGGACCGACGATAACGACATGGGCGCCGCCACCGCTGACCATGTAGACGAAGAGCATGTGACCCGCCAGTCCTGCGGCGCCCTCCAGCTGGCGCACGTTCTCCCGCGGCACGATGCCCACATGGATGTCGAGGAAACGGGTCTTGCTGCGCAGGAGACCCAGATCGATGTTGAGATTGGCGAAGTTCGCCAAGGCCGCCTCTTGTTCCTTGGTCAGTCGCTCCTCGTCGTCGAGGGCTCGGAACTGCTCCTCGTAGCGCGAGCACTCGTTCCAGATCTTGCCGAGCCAGTCGTTGACCTGCTGCAGCTCGGGCTGCGGGATCACCCGCACCTGCTCGATGCCCCGATCCGCGGGAAGAGGAATGAGCTTGCCGATCTTGTCCAGACGTGCGCGTGCCTGCTGGAACAGCTCCCGGTAACTGCGGCCCGGTGCGTTCGAGAGCCGCGTCTCCTCCGGCGGGCGGGTATCGGCATGAAAGCTCTCCGCCTTTGCCAGGGTCAGGGACGCCTGGGGCAGATCCTCGGTGAGGACCAGCAGGCGCACGAGCTTCATGGGTGTGGGCCGCAACATGGTTCGACTATCTCGCTCTCGATTCGGGGATGCCTGCGACGCCCGCGAGCGCCCGTTCGTCCCAACCCTTCATGCGGCTCCCGATCACGCGGCCGCGCTCAGGGTTCCGAGCGGGCAGTTGGGCTCCGCCAGTTCCACCGCGATGTCAACCAGATCGGCGGGCAGCTCCAGCAGGCGGCCCTGGACCAGGGAAAAGAGCATGAACAGGTCCATTTCCCGCAGGATGAGGTAGGCCAGTGCCCTTGCCACTCCGGAGCGGCCATGGCGCAGGATCCGCAGCGCCTCCCGGCTCGTGTAGACTCCCATGCGCTTCTGGACGTCGATCACGCTGACGCTCCCGGCCAGCAGCTCCGAGAGCGGAGGCGGAAGGGCCGCGAGTACCTGCTCGAAGCTCTCCAGATTGACCAGCGCAAGCAGGCGCTCCCGATGCAGCAGGCGAGAGGAGGGGATCAGCTGGTAGAAGGTCTCGCTGGGGGAGAGCTGGTAAGAGAAGCGGAAGCGTAGCAGCCAAAGCAGATCGACGCGGTCGAGGACCACACCCAGGAGCTCCTGTAGCGGCCGCAGGTTGTCGTCGTGGAACTGCATGACCTGGCGTACAAGCCCGGCGTAGTAGCGTTGATCGATGGTCGCCTCGAGGGCGAAGGGCTCGCGCTTCTGTTCGAAGATCTCCCGCGCCTGACGGGCGATCAGGCTGTAGGGTCCCTGCTCGATCTGCCGCAGCAGCTCGAGCACGTTTTCCGCCCGGAACAGCTCGTCGCGCTGGATGAGACGCAGATTGGGGGGCAGATCATAGAGGTTGTCCCGGATGTCTTTCGGGTCCAGATCGTAGAGCTTGCCCCTGATTAGGCTCTTCAGGTTGAACAGGGCGTACTTGCGTCCCCAATCGAGCACCAGCTTGCGCTCGGCCGCCAACATGGGGCGGACCAGAATCGTGAGCTCGGAGAGCAGGGTCTGAATCAGGGCCTGCTCGATGGCGCGGCTGCGGGCGCGGGGAGTCAGGTGGTCATCCAGCACGCCGGAGAGCCCGAAGCGCTCGGCGAGCTCGCCCAGGTCCTGGCGCGTGAGGGAGGCGATCAGCGCCGGATCCAGCAGTCTCGCGGCCATGACCGAGACACGGGTGTTCAGATAGGCCTGGTTGGCGGCGATGGTCATCGGAGGATCATGATGCGTGGAACTGCTCGGGTCGGCGCCGATGGTGCCGAATGATGGGCGCTGTCAGTGCTCGGCGGAGATCAAGGCCTCGAAGGCGGCCTCCAGGGCCTCGTCTTCATGTTGCTCGGCCAGGTCACGCAGTTGGGCGTGACGCTCGTCATAGCGCCGCTTGAGCTCGGCGACAGTCTGCTCTGAACGCTCCTGGGCCTTCTTGATGAATGAGCGGTGAAGGTCCGGTATCCGTGACATGAACCGCTCTTCCTCGGCCCGCGCCTCCATGAGTGCGCCTTGGATGATGTTTTCCTGTTCGGCCTCGGCCTGTTGTGCGATCTTCTCCGCACGCACCTCGGCCTCGAGCAGTCGCTGCAGGGTATCGTCCATCGCTTGAGCCTCGTATTTCGAAACTACACCGGGGCAAGGATGCTACAAAATCATGACGCTTGCGCTGCCTCGGTTCATGAAAACGCAAGTCCCCGACCGAAACCCTCCAACCGGCCCCGGCGACGGCTCGGTCGCGGTGCATGGCGGGCACACTGGCCTTGGCGGTTCGCGGCGGGCTGGCACCGAGAAAAGGTGTGAGCCGCTGATACCGATCGGATTGGGAAACCGAGGTTTCCCGGCTCCGCGACGCGGAAGTCCGCAGTTGGGCCGAGCGACACCCCGATCGGGGCGGGGCTCTGGTCGGTACCGCTTACGCCGACCGGATGGTAACGCGGCATGGCCGTGGCCCTTCGGCAAGAAGGGCTCACATACCGCCAGGAACTTGCCTCCAGGACACGATGGAGGAGGACAGGCACCCTCGACATCCGCGCACATTAAGCTAAAACGATGCATAAATCGCGTGCGATTGATCGGGATTTTGAGCTAGATCACATCTGTCTGGCGGTTGGTGGGGGAGTGGCGCTCGGATTGATCGTCGTCAGTGATCCGGCCTAGGCGGGCAACAGGAATATCGGTATCAGTTAGAATATTCTTATAGAGCGAAATAGTGCCTTTTCGGTCGGTGCGCTGTCCTGGTCGAGGGGCCCGGGGCGCGGAGGTGCGGAGACGGACGCGCCCTCTTCGGCGGAGGCTTGCCTCTGGCCTCGTCGGAGGTGACGACACCTCCGCCTGTCAAGTAATGGAGACGGTGCGGAGAAGGTTAGCGGCATTGTCAGCGGACCGGATCTCGGCCGGCCGATTACGAAGTCGACGGCGGTGTGTGAACCGCCACGGGAAAAGCGCATGGGCGAGCATACCAAGGCGTCGGATTCCGCGTCCGTCGACCGCGCCATCAACCAGGTTCTGGCCGCGGAGCGAGAGGCGCGCGAGGCGGTGGAACATTGCCGCACCCGCGCTGCCCGGGTCGTTGCCGAGGCCGAGGAGCGTGCCCGGGCGGTCGCCAAACGCACCGAGAGTCGCATCAAGACGGCGCACCGCATCGCTGACATGGCGGTGGAACGGGCGCTCGAGGAGCTGCTCGGCAAGACGCCGCGAGCCGCTGTCGGCGCAAAACGGTCTCCGGGGACAATAGGATCTGACCGGGCGGTGGAAATCCTGGCGGATGAGATCATCGACCCGGCGCCATGAACACCTTGTCCCGGTTCGCCTATGCCCAGGCGCGTATCCAGGCGCGCTACACGCGCCTGCCGACGGAGGAAGAATGGCAGCGGCTCGCGCCGGCGCGAACGCTCCCAAGCTTCCTCGAAGAGGCGCGCGAGGGTGTGATGCGCGACTGGGTTAAGGGGTTCTCCGGTCAGAGTGACGTCCACGACCTCGAGGTCGGCGTGCGCAGCCTGTTCCGGGAGGCGGTCGACGAGCTAGCGGGTTGGTTGCCCGAACTCTGGCGGCCCGCGATGTTGTGGACTCGCTGGCTTCCGCTCCTTCCGCTGCTGGACCATCAGGCCCGCACGGGTTCCGCTCCGCCATGGCTGCAGAGAGACCCCGGCTTGCAAGGACTTCTGACCGAAGGCCTAACGGACCCCGGCAAGCTGCGCCGGGCGGGAGCCGGTGCCCTCGCGGACGCGTCCGCCGAGCCCGCGGCAACCTGGGTGCTGGAATGGCGACGGCTGATGCCGCCGGGTAAGCGCTCCTGCGAACGTCGTATAGAAGAGCTCGTCGGACTGTTGAGCCAACATGTCGCGGTCTTTCGCGGAGCCCGCTCCGAGTCCGCCTGGGACGTCCGCAGGGCCTTGCGCGGGCGCCTCGCGTTACTGCTGCACCGACACCTGCTGCAGCCTGCCGGTGCTTTCATCTTCCTGGGCTTGACCGCCTTGGATCTCGAACGCCTGCGCGGGCAGCTGGTGAGCCGGGCGCTGTTCGCGGCAGGCGAGGGGACCGTCTGATGCTGCGCCCCGCCTCCACCCGCTGGTTCGAGGTGCTCTGCCCGCGTAGCCAGAGCGTGCACACCGTCGCCGAGCTGGCTCGAACGGGGGCGGTGGAGGTGGAGGTGCGCCCCAGGGTGGAGGAGGACTTCCCGGTGCAGAACCTGACGTCCGGCCTGGCGCGCTATCAGGACCTTCTTCCCCGTTACGGGCGTTACTGGGACCGGGGCCGATTGCGCCGCCTGCCCCTGGCGGAGGCGCCCGCGGTGGTGCTTGCACGGGCGCTGGATCGGATCGAGTCCTGGCGCCGCGAGGCTGACCCGCTCATCGACACCCTGCAGGCCTGCGAGGAGGAACTGGTCCGGCTCAAGTGGCTCGCGCAGATCATCGCGCGCATCGAGCAAAGCCCCCTCGACTTCGGACTGGTGACAGAGAGCGGGCCGCTGCTGGGCACCTTCTGCGCCATCCTGCCGCGGGAAGCGGACCCGCATCTGCCGGAGTGGGCGCTGTCCCGCACCGTCCCTTGGGAAGACGAACGCTGTTACATGATCCTGGGGCCCGCGGCGCGTCTTGATCAATTGAAGCATCAGGTCAAGGCCGCCAAGGGCCGTATCATCGAGCGTCCATCCTGGCTCCGGGGCAACGCCGGGGAGGCGCTGAGCCGGGTCACCGCCCGCCGCGCCTTTCTCTCGACCCGCATCGTTCACCTCTATGCCGAGCTGGATAGCCTGTTCGAGGACTATGATCTGGGCGACCTGCTCGGCGAGGTCGCCTGGCTCGAATGGTTCGGCCGCCAAGTGGAAGGCCTGGAGCTCGCGAGCGACCACCTGACCTGGGTCACGGGCTGGACCGACGACCTCAGCGGCCGCACCCTGCTCGGGGCGCTCGAGAGCGCCGGAACCCATGCCTTGCTGCGTTTCGCGCCGCCGCCGGACGGAATGCGTCCACCGCAGATACTCGATAACCCGGCGTGGCTGCGGCCCTTCGAGGTGTTTGCTCGCGCCTTTGGCGTCCCCGGGCGCGACGAGGCGGACCCGACCCCGGTGCTGGGCGTGGTGGTGCCGCTGCTGTTCGGCTACATGTTCGGCGACGTGGGTCAGGGCCTGGTGCTGCTGGCCCTGGGCCTGTGGCTCAAGGACCGCTTCGAGGCCGCGCGGCTGCTGATCGCGGGAGGCGTGAGCGCGGTCATCTTCGGTTTGCTGTTCGGCAGCGTATTCGCCAGCGAGGCGGTGATCCCGCCTCTCTGGCTGCATCCCATGCATGCCCCCGTGACCGTGCTGCTCGTCCCGCTGGTTTTCGCGGTCCTGCTGCTCAGCCTCGGCCAGCTACTGTCGGGCGTCAGCGCACTGTGGCGGGGCGAGCTTCGCCGCTGGCTGCTGGTGGACGCGGGCTTTCTGCTGCTCTATCTGGGTTTGATCGGGTTGGTCGCCGGCTCCGCGCTGGGCTGGTTGGCCCTGCTCGGGCTGGGATGGTACCTGGTGGGAAGCTTCCTCGACCAGCGTCGCCTGGTCGGCGCCTTGGCCGCCCTCGGCCACCTGACCGAGAGTGGGCTGCAGATCCTGGTCAACACCCTGTCTTTCGCACGGGTGGGTGCCTTCGCGCTTGCCCATTCCGCCCTCTCCGTCGCGGTGGTCACCATGGCCGAGGCGAGTGGATCCGTCCTCGGCGGCCTCCTGATCATGATTTTGGGCAACCTGCTGATCATCGCCCTTGAGGGGCTGGTAGTCGCGATTCAGACCACCCGGTTGGTGCTGTTCGAGTTTTTCAACCGTTTCCTGCGTGGGACCGGAAGGATTTTTCGGCCTCTGCCCCCACCGCCAGCGCTCGTTTCTGGAGAAGTGTCATGACCAAGCAAGTCCTGCTCGCAACCTCGATGGTGCTCGCGGTAGCCGTGCTCGCCGCGCTGGGCAGCCTGCTGCTGTGGCAGCCGGGGGCCTTGGCCGAGGAGGTGGTGGAGACGACGGTCGAGATCCTCGACCCCGGTGTCCTGCAATGGGGGTATCTCGCCGCCGCCCTGGCCACTGGACTAGCGGCACTGGGCGCCGCCTACGCCGTCGCCGCAGTGGGCGCCGCGGCCGTCGGGGCGCTGGCCGAGAAGCCCGAGTTGTTCGGGCGCGTGATCATTCTTGTCGGTCTGGCGGAGGGCATCGCCATTTACGGGGTCATCATCTCGGTGTTGATCCTCAACAAGCTGGGATGAGTTGACATGACCCTGTGCGCCTTCGTCGGGGACGAGGTCACCGCCGCGGGCTTCCGCCTTGCCGGCGTGGGTGTCCATGTGCCGGAACCGACAACGGCTCCAGGGTTGTTCCGGCGTCTGAGTCAGGAGGTCGAGCTCATCCTGATCACTGCAGAGGCCGCCGCTTGGCTCCCGGGGGAGGACTTGCGTCGGACCCTGATCGCGGAGCGGCCCCTGGTGCTGGTGATTCCGGACGTGCGCGGGCGCGCGCCGCCGTCTGACCTGGGCGCTGCGCTGAGGCGGCAGCTGGGGATGGCCGAATGAAACTAGAAGATCGCCAGCGCGGCCTGCTCAACCTGGTCGCGGAGTATCGGGAGCGCGAGTGCCGCCGCCTCCTCGACGAGGCCGATGCGCAGGCTCGGGAGCTGCTGAGGCAGACCTATCGCAGGGAACGCGCTCATCTGCACACGCGCGTGGTGGCCGAGCGCAGCCGGGCTCAGGCGCGCATCCAGGCGGCGCGCGCGGAGCGGGCCACGCGAGAGCGCTGGGCCAGCGAACGCTCTAGCGCCGAGCTCCTTGCCGCCGCTTGGCCCCGGCTACGGCAGATCTTGCTCTCACGCTGGCGTGATCCGGTGCACCGCCGACGTTGGGTGAGCGGCTATCTGCGCCGCGGGCAAGCCGTCCTGCCGCGGGGGATCTGGACCGTGCGCCATGCACCCGAATGGGACGAGGACGAGCGCGCGGTCGAAGCGCAGATGCTTGGCCGCGGGCTGCGGCACGAGCCCAGGTTCGAGACCGACGGCGACATGGAGGCCGGTTTGATAATCGAAAGCGAGGGGGCGGTGCTCGACGCCAGCCTCGATGGCTTGCTGCGCGACCGGCCGCGCCTGGAGGCCCGTCTGCTCGCTCTGCTGGGGACGGGAGGCGGCGCATGAGCTCCGCGACTACGACCTGGATCAGCGGGCCAGTGCTGCGCGCTCGACCCGAAGGACCCTTCCGCCTGCGCGAGTCGGTGACCGTCGGCGCCGAGCGCCTGCTGGGCGAGGTGATCCGCATCGCCCGCGATGAAATCGTCGTGCAGGTCTATGAGGACACCAGCGGCTTGCGTCCGGGGGTGGAGGTGGCGGGCTCCGGTCAGCTGCTCTCCATCCTGCTTGGGCCAGGCATCCTGGGCCGCATCTTCGATGGCCTGCTGCGCCCGATCACCGAGCCCGAGCAGCCTTACGTAACGCCCGGAATGCGGGAGGTGCCGCCCGGCAGCTTCCAATTCCGACCCAAGGTCCGCGTGGGCGGGCGGCTCGGCCCCGGTGGCGTCTTCGGGGAGGTGGAGAACGGCTCCGGCATCCTGCAGCGCTGCCTCGCGGCACCGAACCTGGCCGCGGGAGAGGTCGTCGAGATCGCGGATCAGGGCGAGTACCGGGAGGACGAGGTCGTCTGCCGCCTGCGCGACGAAGCCGGGCGGACGCAGGACCTCGCTATGGGCCACCGTTGGCCGGTGCGCGTCCCGCGGCCGGTGAAAAAGCGGCTGCCATCGGATGAGCCCATGCTTACCGGCCAGCGAGTCCTCGACTGCCTGTTCCCAGTGCCGCGCGGGGGTACGGCCTCCATCCCCGGCGGTTTCGGCACCGGCAAGACGGTGTTGCTCGAGACTGTTGCCAAGTGGTGCAACGCGGACGTCATCGTCTACGTTGGCTGCGGTGAGCGCGGCAACGAGCTCGCGGGTCTGCTCGCGGAGTTCGGCGAGCTGGAGGACCCGCGCAGCGGTCGCCGGCTGCTGGAGCGTACCGTGGTCATCGCCAACACCTCCAACATGCCGGTGTCCGCCCGCGAGGCGAGTATCTATACCGGCATCACGATCGCCGAGTATTTCCGCGACCAGGGGTTGAACGTCGCCCTGATGGCGGATTCCACCAGCCGTTGGGCCGAGGCGCTGCGCGAGGTCTCCGGCCGTCTCGGTGAGCTGCCGGGGGAGGGCGGCTATCCGGCCTACCTCAGTAGCCGGCTGGCGGACTTCTACGAGCGCGCGGCCCGGGTGAAGACCCTCGGCGGGAGCACCGGCTCGGTAACCTTGCTGGGCGCGGTGAGCCCGCCTTCCGGCGACTTCTCCGAGCCGGTCACCATGCACACGCGCCGCTACGTGGGTTGCCTGTGGGCCCTGGACGTGCGGCGCGCCCAGGCCCGTTTCTACCCGGCCATCCATCCCCTGCAGTCCTACAGTGTCGTGGCCCAAAACCTGGCCCGCTGGTGGCACGGCCAGGGCTGCACCCGATGGGAGGAGCTCAGGCGGCGTTTCCTCACCCTGCTGGAGGACGAGGCCCGCCTGG
Source organism: uncultured Chromatiaceae bacterium (assembly GCA_964395315.1). Lineage (GTDB taxonomy): Bacteria > Pseudomonadota > Gammaproteobacteria > Chromatiales > Chromatiaceae > CAVORB01. The sequence continues at coordinate 12,544 of CAYNBI010000084.1, forward strand.
AGCGCATGGCGCGGATCATCGGCCGCGACGCCATGCCCGAGCGGCAGCGCCTGACCCTGCTGTGCGCCCAGCTGGTGAACCAGGCGTTCCTGCGTCAGTCGGCCTTCTCCGAGATCGACCGCTATGCTACGCCGGCCCGTCAGGCCGTGATGATGCGCCTGATCGGGAGCTTCGTGGACGCGGCAACTGGATTGCTCGAGGCTGGCGTCGCCCCCGAGGCGATCGCCGAGGCGCCGATCTTCCGCGGCCTGATGCGCATGGGAGAGGAGATCGCGGAGGGCGAGTGGGAGGCCTTCTCCGAGCTGGAGCAGGAGCTGAGGACCACCGTCCGGGAGTTGATGTCCAGAGCGCGCGGCGTCAATGAATCGGACGCCGCCGAGGCGAGCGCGTGACGACCGCAGGGGCGCAGAGATGTACGCCAGACTGATCGGGGAGGACATCGCCAATCGCGCGGAGGGTCCGCTGCTGTTCCTGCGGCGTTCCGTCGACGTGGGGCTCAACGAGGCGGTGGAGGTCGAGGGGGCGGACGGCCTGGTGCGCCTCGGGCGTATCGCCGCCCTGGACGAGACTTCGGTCACGGTCGAGGTGCTTGACGACACCGCGGGCCTCTCGCTCGCGGGGACGCGGGTGCGCTTCTTGGGCGAGCCGCTGCGCTTCAGCGTCGGGCCGGGCCTGCTCGGGCGTATCTTCAACGGCGTCGGCAAGCCGCTCGACGGCGGTCCGCCGCTGGCGGCGGAGCGCGCGCTGCGGGTCGAGGGGCTGCCGATCAAACCTTCCGCCCGGGACGCCCCGAGCGAGTTTCTCGAATCGGGCTTCACCGCCATCGACCTCATGAACAGCCTGATCCGCGGCCAGAAGCTACCCTTGTTCTCCGGCGGCGGTCTACCGCACGACCGCATCGCGGTGGACATCGCATGCAACGCGAGGCTGCCGGGCGGAGCGGGCGAGGAGGACTTCGCCATTGTTTTCGCCGGGATCGGCATCCCGCACGAGAGCGCCGAGTTCTTTCGCGAGGAGATGGAGAAGAGCGGCGCCCTGGCGCGCACCGTCCTGTTCCTGAACCTGGCCAGCGACTCAAGCGCCCAGCGGCTGCTCGCCCCACGCTTCGCGCTCACGGCAGCCGAATACATGGCCTTCACCGAGGGCAAGCATGTGCTGGTCATCCTCACCGACATGACCAACTACTGCGAGGCCCTGCGGGAGGTCTCCGCGAGCCGTGGCGAGATTCCCAGCCGCAAGGGCTACCCGGGCTACCTGTACTCGGATCTGGCGACCATCTTCGAGCGGGCCGGGCGGATACGGGGCGTCAATGGCTCGGTGACCCAGGTCCCGATCCTCACCATGCCCTCCGACGACATCACCCACCCGATACCCGATCTGACGGGCTACATCACCGAGGGTCAGATCGTGCTCGACCGGGATCTGCACCGGCGCGACCTTTATCCGCCCATTCGGGTGCTGCCGAGCCTCTCGCGCCTGATGAAGGACGGCACGGGAGAGGGCATGACAGACGCCGATCATCCTGCCTTGGCCGCGCAGCTCTATGCCGCCTACGCCAGGGCGCAGCAGACCCGCATTCTGGCGAGCGTGGTGGGGGAGGAAGGGCTGTCCGAGACCGACCGCAAGTACCTCGCCTTCGGCGAGACCTTCGAGTCGGAGGTCGTCAGCCACGGGGAGCGGCGCAGTCTGGAGGAGAGCATGGAGGCGGGCTGGCGCGCCCTGCGGGGGCTGCCCCGTTCCGAGCTGCACCGCCTGAGCGACAAGCAGATCAAGGTTCGTCTGGAGACCGGTAAACATGCCTGACCGCGAGGCCACCCCCACTCGCAGCGCCTTCCTCGAGCTCAAGGAGGAACGGGCCGGGATGGAGGAGGGTTACGGATTCCTCGACGAGAAACGGCTGATCCTCGCCTCCGAAATCCTCGTCGAGCTTGCCCGCTACGAGGAAGGGATGGCTGAATTCCTGCGGGAGTATGCCGCGGCCGGGCAGGCGCTCAAGGCAGCAGCGGCGCGTCATGGCCTCGAAGGGCTGGAGCTGTATCCCCCGGCATCCGCCCTGGGCGGCGCGTTGCGGCTGAATGCCCGTTCCGTGCTCGGCGTCGTCGTGCACGACGCGCGCTGCGAGATTGCGGATCAGGCACCCCCTCCAGTTTCCGTGGAGCAGAGCCCGGAGGCCGAGCTCTGCCGCGCCGCCTTTCACGACCTGGTGCCCCGTGCCGCCCACCTCGCCACCCTGGCTGGCAACCTGGAGCGTCTGCGGATGGAGTACATCCGCACCGCGCGCCGCGCCCGCGCCCTGGAGGACGTCTTGCTCCCGGAGATGGACGAGACGCTCAAGGCCGTGGATGCCGCGCTCGAGGAGCTGGATCGCGAGGAGGCGATCCGGGTTCGGCTCGTTCCCATGCCGTGAGCGGCTGTTGCCGGCACCGCGCCGTGCGCGATTTTGCGTGCGGCATCTCCGCGCGGTCCATGCGAGCCCGCGTGCTGCGGCGTGGCGGATGCGTGCGGCTCCCTTGATGCGAGATGCGAGGAATCGAGATGATCGGTCTGGCAAAAACCGAGAGCGAGATCTCAGCCTGCTTCGAGGCGATGCGGCAGCTGCGGGAGCGACTCCTTGAGCGCGACTTCGTAGCCCGGGTCCAGGCGATGATGGTGGAGGGTTACCAGCTCGCCTGGATGCGCGAGCGCCAACGTGTGGTCTGCGTCGCGGGGTTTCGGATCTCAACCAATTTCTACCTGGGCAAGCACCTCTACGTCGAGGACCTTTCAACGGTCGAAGGGTTGCGGTCGGCGGGCCACGGCGCCCGGATGCTGGAATGGCTCAGGAGCAAGGCGCGGGCGGAGGGCTGTTGCGCCATCGATCTTGATTCCGGAGTGCAGCGGCATCGTGCCCATCGGTTCTATTTCGATCAAGGCATGCACATCGCCTGTCACCATTTCGTTGAGCAGTTGACGTGACGGCCCTGCGGGCGTGAGGGCGAGATCTCTTGGTCGCGGCCGAGATTGCGCGGGACTGCTGCTCCGGGTTCCGCGGGGGGCAGTCGGGTTCGCTGTCCAGATAGCGGCAGAAGGTCTCCCGTTGGCCGAACGCTGACGCCAGCCCCATCAGGGCAAACGCTGTCAGCACCCACACGCCGGGGGCGTAGCTCGCCGCAACGAGATTGCCGCCACCGCTGCTGTAGTCGATCACCCAACCGAAGAGGGGCTGCAGGATCGCGGTGCCCAGGAAGGCCCCCATGTTGGCGACACCGGTGGCCATGCCGGAGAGGGCGTGCCTGTTCACCTCTTTGGCGCAGGCCCAGGTCATGGTGAATGCCGACGACCCCAGGCCCACGACGAGAAACAGCGCGTGGCTGGGGCCGGCGGGCAGGCTGCATCCGTTCGCGAGGACCAGCCAGCACAGGGCGTACAGGCCGCCAGCGACAAAGACCACCGGCTTGCGCCGGCCGAGCCGGTCCGACAGGGTGCCGATGAAGAAAGCGCCGACCGCGAAGCCCGTCAGCATCAGGCTGGTATGGGCGGTAGCCGCCGCTCGGTCGAGACCGTATCCGTCGCGCAGCAGGGGCAGGGGCACCGCCCACAATCCCGCGAAGGTGAAAAAGGTGCCACCGATGCCCAGGTTGACGAACAGGCCGGGCCAGGTGTCGCGGTTCCTCAAGACCAGGAGCAGTCCGCCGTACCAATGACCCTGATGGGGCGGATGCGCCACTTTGCCGTCCGTTTCACGCATGGTGGGGAGGTTCGCGCGGCCCGGATGGTCGTGCACCAGCCACCAGGCGAGCACCGCCAACAGGAGCGAGAGTACCCCGGACGGCGATGAACAGGGTGCGCCAGGAGACGAAGCCCAACGCCCAGGCCAAGGGGCTGGCAGCCAGTACCGCGCCGATATTTCCGATCAGGATGGTGAGCCCGCTCAGGGAACCGAAATGCCGCTCATTGACCAGGCGGCGTTGAGCTTGAGCATAGAGATAAAGGTCACGGATACCCCGAGGCCCACGAGCAGACGCCCCGCCGAAGCCAGCGCCAGGTCGGGCGCCAGCCCGAATAGGATGGAGCCGATTCCGGCCACGATCCCGCCGGCGGTGATGGTCAAGCGCGGGTCCAGGGTGTCCGCCAGCACCCCAGTGGGTATCTGCATCAGGGTGCAGACGTAGAAATAGGTGGCCGCGAGGGTCCCAAGCTCCACCGAGCTGGCGTCGAACGCCTGCTGCAGATCGGCGGAGATGGCGGCCGTTGCGAAGCGGTGGAAGGAGCACAGGATGTAGGCCAGACCGACGACGAAGGCGGTCCAACGCAGCCGGTCGAGATCGGTCTTCTGCGCGGAGGTCAGCACCGATTGTCTTGCCACCCGGTGTCCGGGGGCGGGTCGGCACCGCGATTCCACGCGCAAGCAAAAAGATCGCTCGTATGAACGGTCGATCGGTGCCCTCGATGCGCCCCAGGTTTGGCGCCCGTCTGGGACATGCTGAGCACGGAAAACCAACGCATACTATCGGTAAAACAATATTTTAAGATGTTAATTTAACGTAATCTATGTAAATTCCGAAGTCCCCGTGCCCCGGCAACGTCGACGACGCCTTTGCCGGCGTCAAGGCGCCATCTGCGCTCGCACACACGCAAGGGTTCGCGCCGAGAAACCACTCCGTTGGCGACTCTGCAGGCTGTCTCGTTCCGTCCTGCTCCTGACCAAGCGAAAGCCACCCTCGGTAGCCCGTCCCTTTGCCGAGTATCTTACAAAAATACTTTGTTAAGTCGTGACGCGTGGTCTAAACCTTGTCCTATACGGCGCGCCGCGCCGTGTCTCGCCCACCAAAGGCAAAATGAGGGATACGACATGCACACGGGAGACATCGTGATTCACATCGACGAGACCCTGGACGACGAGGGCATACACGTTCTGGAGCGCGAACTGTGCAGCGAGCACGGCGTCTACAGCGCGTGCGTCCACGAGCGCGCACGGCATCTCATGCTGGTGGATTTCGATGGATCGGAGGTTCGTCCCAGCAGTCTTCTGCAGGCCGTTCGCAACAAGGGGCTGCATGCGGAGATGATCGGCTTCTAGCTGCTCATCACGCGCAAGGCGTTCATACGGTCCGGGTAGGGCCGTTTTTTTTT
>CAYNBI010000085.1:0-17343 GCA_964395315.1 uncultured Chromatiaceae bacterium
GCGAGACGTACTGCTGGAATTCCTTGAGGGTCTGGTCGCCCAGGTTGCCGCGGTCGACCAGGAACAGCACCCGGCGGGCACCGGCGAATTTGATCAGCCGGTAGATGAAGCTAATCGACGTGAAGGTCTTACCCGAGCCGGTGGCCATCTGGATCAGGGCGCGGGGGCGATTCTCGCGCAGCGACTTTTCCAGATTGGCGATGGCCTTGATCTGGGCGGGCCAGAGGCCTTCCTCTTTGAGAATCGGCATGTTTTGCAGCCGTGTGAGGAAGGTCCGGGGCCGGCCGGTGTAGGCCGGAGTCGCCTCGGCGACCTTGTCCAGGGGCGCGATCACGTCTCCCCACGCGATGTCGAGCAGCTCGGCGAGATGCTCGGGTCGGTTGAAGGCGAAGACCGGCCGGGCGCGTGGCTGGGGGTCGAGGCTGTTAGTGAAGCGGGTCTCGACGCCGGTGGACTGGTAGGCGAAGGGCAGGGGACGCGCCCAGGCGGGGAGGGAGGGGGGAAGGCCGTCCGTGTACTTGTCGGACTGGATCTCCACGCCACTCAGGGTGTGACCCGACTTCTTGGCCTCGACGATGCCCGCGGCTCTTCCACCCACGTAGAGCAGGTAGTCGGCGATGCCGTGGCCGGCCTGGAGCGGGAACTCCCGGACGGCGACGCCTGGCCCCGCGCCAATGTTGGCCGATGCGGCATCCTGGACCTGCCATCCGGCGCTGGTCAGGAGCGCGTCGATGCGCTCGCGGGCGATCTGTTCGGGGTTCGGCATTCCTGCGCGCTGTCGGACCGGGACAACGTCGCGAGGCTAGCACAATCTCGCCGCGAGCGCCGCTGCCCTGGGACAAGCGCGGCCAAGTCCCAGGGACGGAAGCGTAGCGCGGGATGCGCCATGTCCGTGCAGTCGTGCAGCGGCTATCGCACCCGTATCAGCTTCCGGCTGGGCACGTTACGCCGAGTTCCGCGCTCCTGCTCAAGGGTTGCAGCGAACCCGCCCCCGCTTTTCCAGGTAGCGCTGGTGGTAGTCCTCGGCGGGGTAGAAGGCCGTGGCGGGGACGATCTCGGTGACGATGGGGTTGCGGAAGTCTCCCGCGTGGCGTTCGCGTGATTCGCGGGCGGCGGCCCGTTGCTCCGGGCCGTGGAACAGGATCAGGCTTCGGTACTGGCTGCCGACATCCGGTCCCTGCCGGTTGGGCGTCGTCGGGTCGTGCTCCCGCCAGAACACCTCCAGCAGTTCATCGTAAGTGACGACGGCGGGGTCGTACTCCACCTGCACCACCTCGGCGTGGCCGGTGCCGCCGCTCGAGACCTTGCGATAGCTGGGGTCCGGGGTGCTGCCCCCGGCGTAGCCGACCTGGGTGCCGACCACGCCCTCGATGGCGCAGAAATCCGCCTCCGCGCCCCAGAAGCAGCCCATGCCGAAGGTGGCGAGCTCGGTGCGCGGTCGGTCGGCCTTGGCATCGGTGCCCTTGCCGAACAGCGCCAGGTACTCCCCGTAACCCTCCTTCTCGAGGTCTGCGACCGGAATGAAACGCAGCGCCGCGGAGTTGATGCAGTAGCGCAGGCCGGTGGGCGCCGGGCCGTCGTCGAAGACGTGGCCGAGGTGGGAGTCGCCGAAGCGCGACCGGACCTCGGTGCGGGTCATCCACAGCTTGCGGTCCTCGTGCTCGACGATCAGGTCGGGCTCCAGCGGCGAATGGAAGCTCGGCCAGCCGGTGCCGGAGTCGTACTTCTCGCGGGAGCTGAACAGCGGCTCACCGGAGACCACGTCGACGTAGATGCCGTCCTCTTTGTTGTCCCAGTAGGCGTTGCGGTAGGGAGGCTCCGTGCCTTCCTCCTGGGTCACCTCGTACTGCAAAGGGTCGAGACGGCGCTTGATCTCTTCCTGCGCGGGTCGCTGCCAGCGTTCGGAATCCGCCTTGGTGGCGCAGGACCGCTTGGCGTTGGCGACGGGGTCAGATGCCAGGGCGGCGTGCGACCTTGTCGTTGCCGTCAGTGCCAGTGCGGCGAGCAGGAAGGCGAAGATGCTCAGTAGAGGGGTATTTCTCGTCATGTCGTACTCGGCTCTGAGATGGGTTGAACACGTGGTGCAGCCGGGGTCTGCATGGTTTGGCCCCGGCGCGTAGGTCAGGTTCCGCGATGCGTCGTCTGGCGACGCGAACAAAACCTCCTTACACTGAGGGGCGAAGGCCGGGGGTTCCGGCCTCGTCACCTGAGAGTAACAAGGCGGATTTGCGCCGCCCTCGCAGCATCACCCTCTCCCCCGCTGGTTGCAGGATGTCGGCCCGAGCTACGGGGCCGGCGGGGGCTGGTGCTGCCCAGGCGAGTCGACCCGCTACATAACAGACCAGACGAGGAGCCGCATCATGTCAAGAAAGCACCCAATCGTGGCCGTGACCGGTTCGTCCGGGGCCGGCACCAGCACGGTGAAGGACGCCCTTCAGCACATCTTTAACCGCGTCGGCGCCCGCGCGATTTTCGTCGAGGGTGACAGCTTTCACCGCTTCGACCGCAAGCAGATGAAGAAGGAGCTTGCCAAGGCCAAGAAGGAGGGTCGCAACCTGAGTCATTTCGGACCGGAAGGAAACCTGTTCGAGAAACAGTTCGAGCTGTTCCGAAGCTATGGAGCGACCGGGACAGGCGAGATCCGGCACTACATCCACAACGAGCATGAGGCAGTCCTCTACGGCTCGCCGCCGGGCACCTTCACCGAATGGGAGCCGATCCCGCCGGATACGGACCTGCTGTTCTACGAGGGTCTGCACGGCGGTGTCGTCACCCCGGAGATCGACATGTCCACGGAGGTGGACCTGCTGATCGGCGTCTGTCCGACCATCAACCTCGAATGGGTGCAGAAGATCAACCGCGACACCGCCGAGCGCGGCTACACGCCGGATGACGTGAAGGACACCATTCACCGGCGCATGTACGATTACATGCACTACATCCTGCCCCAGTTCTCGAAGACCAACATCAACTTCCAGCGCATTCCGCTGACTGACACGTCCAATCCCTTCTGCGTCACCAACATCCCCACCGCCGACCAGAGCATGGTGATGATCCACTTCCTGTCGCCCAAGCCGAGCGTGGAGTACAAGATCAATCTCAAGGGGCTGATCGAGGGCGCCATGCTGACGGGGTTCAACACCCTGGTGATCCCCGGGGGCAAGATGATGTACGCGATGGAGCTGATCCTGACCCAGACCATCATCGACCTCATGAAGCGGCGGGGACACCTGGAGGGATGAGCAGACGTGGGCGAGTCGCAAGTGACTGGCGTCCACCTCGGCACACGGATGTGCCTCCGCCGAGCCGAGACAGGCGATGACTGGTCAGACCGGCGCGGAATGACTCGGGGTCAGTCCTCGCACGAGTAGCCGTGGGCGACCAGGCCTTCTTCCAGATCGTCGCTGACCATGGGGTGCGCAAGCAGATAGGCGGCGGTGTTGTGCTGGTCCTGGTATTGATCCAGGGCGTCGGCAACCGCCGTGTCCCATTCCTCCAGGCTGTAGTCGCCGCGCCCGAGCCACATGAGCGCTATCAGCTCAGCCTGCTGCTCAGGCGCGAGGTCTTCCACACAAGCCCTGATCTCTTGTAGGCTCATGTCGTCGACATGGTCGGCGAGCACCTGCAGGGCCCAGTCGTCGCTCGGGCTGTCGGGGGTCTCGGGGATGACCACTTGCTCCTTGGCCTGGAACTCGCGGGCCTTGGAGATGATGAAGCAGAGCGTGTCGAGACGGACGTTGAGCATGGCCTGTGGCGAACTCCTGTCGTGTATGGCGCTGTCTTGAGTGTACTACGGGGCCGACCGCAGCTTTTGCAAACGGGCCGACATTCCGGGCCTCCTCCGCCGCGGAATCTGACCTCTGTCAATCGGAAAATCGTCACGAGGTAGGAAAGATGCTCGCACCCAGGACTTGCTATCTCGCCGCGGCGGCGCTTCTCAGCGCGCTGCTGTTTGCCTGCACCTCCGCGCCGGAGACGGGACGCTCCCAGCTGTTGCTGGTCAGTCCCTCCGACGAGGCGCAGATGGGGCTGCAGGCCTTTCAGCAGATCAAGCGGAAGACCCCCGTCTCCCGCAACCGCTCAGCGTCCCAGCAACTGAACGAGGTCGGCCGCAGAATCGCGGCGGTAGCGCCGCTGCCGAACGCGAATTGGGAGTTCGTGCTGTTTGAGGATCCTGACAACCCGAACGCGTTTGCGCTCCCGGGGGGCAAGGTCGGGGTGTACAGTGGCCTGCTTCCAGTGACGCAGAACCAGGCTGGGCTGGCGACCGTGATCGGCCACGAGGTGGCACACGCCACCGCGCGTCACGGTGCGGAACGCGTTTCCCAGTCCCTGTTGATCGAGATCGGGGGAGCGGCGCTGTCGGCTGCCATGGGATCCAGTGCCTCGGCGACGCGGGATCTCGCCATGCAGGCGTACGGCCTCGGAACCGCTATCGGGGTTGCGCTTCCATACTCGCGAACCCAGGAGCTGGAGGCGGATCACCTGGGCCTGCTGTACATGGCGCGCGCCGGCTACGATCCGCGGGAGGCGGTGGCTTTTTGGAAACGCTTCCAGGCCTACGGCAACAAGCGCGGCGGCAAGCCGCCGGAGTTCCTCAGCACGCACCCGCTGGACAGCCGCCGCATCGAAGCGATCGAACGCCGGCTGCCAGGGGCGATGGCCGAATACGAGCGTTCGCGACGGGTGCGGTAGCGAGGATGCAGCCCACGTCTGTTCGACTTCGGTCTCAGGGGTGAGAGGTCTCGTCCCGTGGACCGCAGTCGGCGTTGCGGCGCTGGCCGTCGGCTTACTTCTCGGGGGCGGTTTTCTGTCGCAGGGGCCTCGCGACGACTTGTCCACGTCGCTGGCCGACCTGCTGGCTGCCGCCGAGCCCGGTTTCGCGCGTGCGGGATCTCGGTGGGATTTCCGCTTCCCGGACGATCACGGGGCGCACCCGGAGTTCCGCTCCGAGACCTGGCACCTGACGGGAGCGCTCAGCGACGAGCGTGCTCGCGTCTACGGATTCCAGCTCACCTTCATCCGCCTCGGGCTGGCACCCGAACCGCCGCAACGGCGCTCTCGCTGGGCCTCCAACCAGGTCTACGGGGCGCTTTTCGCGCTCACCGATGAGACGAACGGGGCGATCGAGACGCTGCAGCGCGTCAGCCGCGCCGCGCTGGGTCTCGCCGGCGCACAAGAGCAGCCGGTCCGGGTGTGGCTGGAGGATTGGCTGCTGGAGGCGACGGGTACGGACGGCTTCCGTCTCCAGGCCGGCGCCGGTAACCTTCGTCTCGCGCTCTCCCTCACCGGCATCAAGCCGCCGCTGCTGCAAGGCGAGGTGGCGCGTCCCGGGCCTGCTCAAAGCGGGCCGGGAGGCTTTCATTCCTACCTGATGCCGCGTCTCGCTGCGCAGGGTGTGCTCCAGATCGCGGACGAGAAGCGCTCGGTGTCCGGTGCCGCATGGCTGGATCGGGCGTGGGGAGAGATTCCGGTCGCGCGCGGCCAGCTGACGTTCAACCGCCTTACCCTGCAACTGAACGATGGTCGCGACCTGTCGTGTCTGGACCTGCGCCGGCGGGCGGGAGGGGGCACGCCGATCCCGAACTGCGTGATGATCGCGGCGGACGGCTCGGCGAGGCGCTTCGGCCGGCGTCAGGTTCGGATGGAGCCCACCGGCGAGTGGCGCAGTCCTTTGGACGGCACGCGCTACCCGGTGCGCTGGCGGATCCTGATTCCCGACCAGGAGCTGGAGCTCGCGGTCGTTCCCCTGGTTGACGACCAAGAGCTCGATTTCGCGTTCCGGGCCTGGAGCGGGGTGGTCTCCGTCGAGGGCGTGGCCGGCGGCGTACCCGTTACCGGGCGTGGCCAGCTGGAGCTGAGCGGTTACGCCTTGGCGCCGGAATCCAGCGGATGACGGGGAACCGTTGCGTCACGAGTCGGTCACATCCAGGCGGGGCAGGCGCCGCGAAGGGAGCCGACATCATGCGACACATGCCTGGTCGATCACACGCCGCATGGGCCATCGCCGCATGCCTTCTCCTGCTCGCCGGTTGCGATCGCGACGACGCGGGCGCGATCACGCGGGCGGAACCGGGAAAGGTCCCCGCCGAGCTCCAGCGACCTGGGGACCCGCGGGCTGGTTACAGCGCCCTGCTGAATCGCTCGGTCTTGACCTGCGGCATCCCTTACTCCGCGTACAGGGCGAGTGTCGGCGCGCCCGATCCCGAGATGAAGCTGCCCGGCCGCACCGGACGCAATGCCGAGCTGCCTTATTCGGTCACCGCCTTTACCGCTCGGAGCGGCGTCGAGCTGGTCACCTCCAACTGCCTGAGCTGTCACGCCGCCCCGTTCAACGGTGAGCTGATCATCGGGCTCGGAAACGAGTTCCTCGACTTCACCAACGACCCCGTGGTCTCGGTCGAGGCCGCCGGCGCCTATGTGCGCGGCGAGGCGGAGGCTGCGGAGTGGCGCAAGTGGGCGGATCGCGTCGCGACCATCGCGCCGTACATGCTGACGGACACCATCGGGGTGAACCCGGCTTCCAACCTGACCCTGGCATTGTTGGCCCACCGGGATCCGGAGACCCTCGCCTGGTCGGACGAGCCGCTGATGGAGCCGCCGCCGGAACGGCCCTTGCCCGTTAGCGTTCCACCCTGGTGGAACCTGCGCAAGAAGCACGCCGTGTTCTACAACGCCGAGGGCCGCGGCGATCACGTGGGATTCATGCTGCTGGCCTCCACCACCTGCACCGACTCCGTGGAGGAGGCCGCGGAGATCGATGCCTGGTTCACCGACGTGCGTGCTTACCTGGCGACGCTCGCGCCCCCGAAATATCCCTTCGCGGTCGATGCGTCGCGAGCGGAGCGGGGCAGGGATCTGTTCGAGCACAACTGCAAGCGCTGCCACGGCACCTACGGCACGGACGGGCGCTACCCGAACAAGGTCGTTGCGCTGGAGGATGTGGAGACCGATCCATCCCTGGCGGATGCGGCCTACCGTGATGCGGACCGCTTCATCGAGTGGTTCAACCGCTCCTTCTACGGTCAGCGTTCGCGCGTAGCGCCGGCACTGGGCTATATCGCGCCGCCTCTGGACGGCGTCTGGGCGACGGCCCCGTACTTGCACAACGGCTCGGTGCCGACCCTGGCGGCATTGCTCGACAGCGGGAGCCGGCCCGCCCATTGGCGCTACGCCGCCGACCGCCCGGGGTTCGACCAGGACAACCTGGGCTGGGAGGTCGTCGCGGTCCCGCACGGCAAGGACGGCGCCATGAGCTGGGACGAGCGCAGCCGCATCTACGACACGACACTGCCCGGCTATGGCAATCAGGGTCACACCTTTGGCGACGAGTTCACCCCGGAGGAGCGGGCCTCGGTGCTGGAGTATCTCAAGACCTTGTGAGAAGTCGTTTCTTCATGTCAAGCACGAAAAAGATACTATAATTCACTGATTAAATTAATTGTGATGCCGTAATTACTCACGCGGAGAACGACCGATGCGATATCAAGCGATCCTTGGCGGCCTGATTGTCACCATGACCCTTTACGTTCCTTCGGGTCATGCGGAAGCGCCGGCGGGCGGCAATTTCGTTTTCCACATGACCCAGATGCAGTACTTCACGCACAAGCTCGGACTGGCGGTCTCGGCCCGGAACCGGGAGCTCGAGGGCTACTACGTGCACGAGGTCGAGGAGATCATCGAGCAGGTCTCCGAGGTCGAGGAGTACAAGGGAATACCGGTCGGACAGCTGATGCGGGACACCCTGCTTCCCACCTTCGAGTATCTCGAGAAGACCCTGCAAACCGGCGACGCGGCGGCGGCCGACACCGCCTACGACAAGCTGATCGAGGCCTGCAACGCCTGCCACAAGGCCGCCAACCACGGCTTTATCCGCATCGAGCGGCGCGCGGACAACCCTTACCTGCAGGACTTCTCCCCCCGCGAGTAGCTGGCCAAGCGCCGGCAGACGTGCGATGAAACGCCGCGAATTCCTGAAGGGCACCTCGGTCGCGCTCAGCGCCGGGATCCCGCTGGCGCGCGGGAGCGCATCGGATGCGCCCGCGCCGGGCGGGGCGACCTTTACCAGCGATCAGTGGGCGACGATCGAATGTGTGCAGGACCATCTGCTGCCCTCCGAACCAAACGCGCCCGGCGCCCGTGACGTCAGGGCCGTCGCATACCTCGACCGGACGCTCGCGGACCCCAAGTTCGATCCCGACGTAAAGGGCTTCATTCTCAAGGGTATCGGCTGGCTGAACGAGATCGCGGAGGAGCGCCCCTTTGCACTGGTCGAGCCCGCGCAACGGGAGGATATCCTGCGACAGATCGCGGCCAGCGGAGCCGGAGAGCGTTGGCTCTCGACCCTGATCACCTACACCTTGGAGGCCCTCCTGGCGGACCCTTTGTACGGCGGCAACCCCGGCGGCATCGGCTGGAAATGGCTGGAGCACGATCCCGGACAGCCGCGTCCGCTCCCTGACAAGATCTACGGCAAGCTGGGCCGGACATGAGCCATGACTTCGACGTCTGCGTGATCGGCAGCGGTGCGGGGGGCGGGCCGGTTGCCCTGGCGTTGGCGGAAGCGGGCTACTCGGTCGTCGTTCTGGAGAAGGGGCCCTGGTTCAAAGAAACGGATTTCTTCAAGGACGAGATCGCCTGCTGTCGGCGCAGCACCTACACGCCGAACCTGCTCGACGAGCGCCACGTGCTCGAGGAGCCGACCGGCGACGGAAACTGGAAGTCCGAGTCCACCTTCGATTCCGGTTGGGACTGGTGGAACGGGAACTGCGTGGGCGGTGCGACCAACTTCATGAGCGGGTTCTTTCACCGCATGAAGCCGGACGATTTTCGCCTGCTCTCCAGTTTCGGCCCGGTCGAAGGAGGCAATCTCGCGGACTGGCCGATTTCCTACGCCGACCTGGAGCCCTGGTACGAGCTGGTCGAACGCCGCGTCGGGGTCTCGGGGCGGGTCGTGGAGCATCCTCACCAGGAGCCGCGTTCGAGCCCGGACTTTCCCTATCCGCCGACGGTGGAGCACCCCATCTCCGGCCGAATCGACAGCGCCTGCCGGGAGCTAGGCTACCATCCGATCCCGGTGCCGCGGGCCATCCTGTCGCTTCCAGCCATGGGGCGAAACCCTTGCGCCTACACCAACTACTGCGGCAGCTATGGCTGTTCGACCGGGGCCAAGGGCAGCTCGCGCGCGGCCTTGCTCGATCAGGCGGTGGCTACCGGGCGCTGCGAGATCCGCCCGCGCTGCATGGCGAGCCGGCTGCTGAGCGACCTCAGCGGCAGGGTCGAGTCAGTGGAGTACATCGACCGCGCAGACAAGCGCCGGCGGGTGGACGCCAAGGTGTATGTCTTGGCCTGTCAGGCCATCGAGACAGCCCGCCTGCTGCTGATGTCCCCGGGGTCTCGGCACCCCGACGGGCTCGCCAACAACCAAGGGCAGGTGGGGAGGAACCTGATCTTCTCCGCCGGTGGCTCGGGTCGCGGACACATTCCCTACGCCGGGCTGTCCGCTGAACAGGTTGCGCTGCTCAAGGCGCGCGGCCTGTTCGTCAACCGCGCCCTGCAGGACTGGTATGTCCACACCGATCCGGACAGCGGTGCGCCGCGCAAGGGGGGCACCATCGAGTTTCTGTTTCGACACGCCAACGCCATCTCGCGCGCCAACGGCCAGAAGCGGGACGGGGAGGGCAGGCTGATCTGGGGAAAGCAGCTCAAGGATCGGATCGCGGCCTACTTCACCGAAGGACGGCATCTCAAGTTCGAGGTCTTTTGCGATTGGACGCCGGTCGACGACTGCTTCGTCACCCTGGACCCGCGGGAGCGCGACAAGTGGGGAATGCCGGTTGCCAGGGTCCGCCTCGGATACCATCCGCGGGACCTCGAGGTAGCGCGATTCCTGGCGCGCAAGGGCGCGGCGGTACTTGAGCGGCTCGGGGCCGAGAACGTCGCCTGGGGGGTCAGCGGCTCGCCGCCGCAGAACCTCGTGGCCGGCGGCTGCCGCTTCGGGACCGATCCCGAATCCAGCGTGCTGGACCCGGAATGCCGCGCCCACGAGGTCGAGAACCTCTACGTCACCGACGGCAGCTTCATGCCCACTGGCGGCAGCGTCCCCCACACCTGGACCATTTATGCCAACGCGTTTCGCGTGGCGGACCGGATCGTCAACCGGCTCGGCGGCAGCAAGGGTGAGGTCGCGGCTGGCTTGATCGGCTCAGGCCGCCGGACGGCGCGTGCGTGAGTTCGGTTAAGGGGCTCAAAAATTCGGTGTTGTAGCGTTCGGCTTTCCCATGTACTATATGCGGCTCTGATGCGGGGTGGAGCAGTCAGGCAGCTCGTCGGGCTCATAACCCGAAGGTCGTAGGTTCAAATCCTGCCCCCGCTACCAAATTAGTCAAAGGCTTGCGTCGAGAGGCGCAGGCCTTTTTCGTTTCTGGTCTTCGTAAGGGCAGCTCGGGAGCGGCTCAAGGCGCTGGGAGGATGGGGAGCTACCCCCTAGACTCACCAATCAAACATGGGCCCGGAGGTGATGATGGAGATAGACACCAAAACCCTGCACATCAGCCGCCTCGCGCGCAACACACTTGCCCTGATCCTTGCCGGCGGACGTGGCGCGCGGCTGCAGGACCTAACCCAGTGGCGGGCGAAGCCCGCCGTGCACTTCGGTGGCAAGTTCCGCATTATCGATTTCCCTCTCTCGAACTGTGTCAACTCCGGCATCCGGCGCATCGGCGTGCTGACCCAGTACAAGGCCCACTCTCTCATCCGGCATCTGGTCAGGGGCTGGGGACGGTTCCAGAACGAGCTCGGCGAGTTCGTGGAGGTGCTTCCGGCGTCTCAGCGCACCACCGGAAACTGGTATGCCGGCACCGCCGATGCGGTTTACCAGAATCTCGACATCATCCGCACGCACCAGCCGGAACTGGTGCTGATCCTGGCGGGGGATCACGTGTACAAGATGGATTACGGTCCCATGCTGGCCTTCCACGCCGAGCAGACCGCGGACATGACCGTGGGGTGCGTGGAGGTGCCGCTCGACGAGGCCCGCGGCTTCGGGGTGATGGCCGTCGACGAGCAGGGTAAGGTGGAGCGCTTCGACGAGAAGCCAGAGCAGCCGATCCCGATGCCCGGAAGCACGGATACGGCCTTGGCCTCCATGGGCATCTACGTGCTCAACACCCAGTTCTTGTTCGACGAGCTGATTCGCGATGCCCGCGACCCCGAGTCGGAACGAGACTTCGGCCGTAACATCATTCCGGACGCCATCGCCCGTAGTCGTGTCTACGCTTACCCGTTCCGTGATCCGGAGACCGCAGTGCAGGGTTTCTGGCGGGACGTTGGTACCGTGGATGCCTACTGGGCGGCCAACATGGAGCTGGTCGATCCGGAGCCGGAGCTGGACCTCTACGACAACAAGTGGCCCATACTCACCTACCAGCAGCAGCTTCCGTCGGCCAAGTTCCTGGCGGAAGAGGACCATCCGCAGGGCACCGTCATCGACTCCATCGTTTCCGGCGGCTGCCTGGTGCGTTCGGGTCGGCTCAGCCGCTCCCTGCTGTTCTCCAACGTCAAGGTGGACGTAGGATCTCAGCTCGATGAATGCGTGGTGTTTCCGGGCGTCACCGTCGGGCGCGATTGTCGGATCCGCAAGGCGGTCATCGACATCGGCTGTCGCATCCCGGACGGCGCCGTAATCGGCGAGGACCCGGAGGACGATGCGCGGCGTTTCCATGTCACGCACGGGGGCGTGGTGCTGATCACCCCCGAGATGCTGGGCCAAAGGAACCCGCAGTTCGGCTGAGGGCTTACCGGCAGCGGGGCTTTTTCGGGAGAAGCTGCGATGCGGGAGGACGATTAGGTAGCGAGCCCTTTCTACCCTCTCCCTTGGGTTCGGGTCGGCATCGCGATCGTCGAATCCGTGGTCCATCGGCTGATTGGCACCATGCGCCGACGCAGCTCCTGACGCAGGGGTCGAGCTCGAACGAGGACATCGCCGTGAGAGCGAGAGGTGAGTTTGGGGCGCGCCGATTCCGCATCTCTGGTCGGAGTGCCCTTGCTGCGTTACGCTCCCGAATTCACGGGGAAGGATCGGTTTACGCCGCTTCGTTCATCCAACTGAGAGCAACAGCTCTCCCGGCGGGACACGCTCACATCGTTTCTTTCGACGGAACACCCTATGACCAAGTACCTCGTGCTCGTTTCGACTGTCCTGTTGCTGGCCGGCTGCGCCACCACGGACCGCCCGCTGATGCCTACGCCGGCTCTTTATCAGCAACCGGGCGGGCAACCGGTCTTCGATCCCGCGCGGGACGCCCGGCCCAGTCCGGATGTCGATTTGCTCTACATCACCGACCGCGCCCCCGAGACCGATCCGGAGAGCACTTTGCCCTACGGTCAGGAGCGGGCTAAGCGGATCGTATACGGCACCGCCCAGGTGCGCATGGTGCCGGCGCTCGATTGGGAGGCTTTGCGCGAGCAGAGCCAGCTCCGCGAACGTACGCGGGCCGTCAATTTGGAGTTGGGCCTGGCCCGGGAGTTGGGCGCCTTTCCCGCGGAGCCATACCAGCTGTCGCGTACCGAAGGCGGGTTCATCCAGCGGGATCGCGCGGAGCTAGCGTTCCACGCCGCAGCCAAGGCTGACCTCTCAGCCGAGGTTGCGCGGCGACTCGCCGCCGCGTCCAAGAAGGAAATCATGTTATATGTCCACGGCTTCAACGAGACCTTCGCCACCGCGGCCTATACCGCTGCCGAGCTTTGTCATTTCCTGGGCCGCGAGCAGGTGTGCGCGTTCTTCACCTGGCCTGCCTCGTCGACCGGCAACTTCCTGACCTCCTACACGACGACAACCGAGTCGGCCGACTATGCGGTGGAACACCTCAAGAAGACCATTCGCATGCTGGCCGCGGTCCCCGGTGTGGAAGGGCTTCAGCTCCTCGCCCATAGCCGCGGCACGGTCGTGATGCTGAAGGCCGTGCGCGAGTTGGTCCTGGAGGCGGTCGCCGCCGGCAAGGAGCCCCTGGACATCTACAAGATCGACAATCTGGTGCTCCTCTCTCCCGATATCGACGTGGATCTCGCTGGTCAGACGATCACTGGCTTTCTGTCGGATCCGGACCTGGTCACCGTGTGGCCCGGCGGGCGTCTGCCGCGTGTCCTGCAGGGCCGCCTGACGGTTTACGCGTCTCCGGATGACCGAGCCTTGTTGATCTCCAAGATTCTGTTCCGTAGCCGCAACCGGGTGGGTCAGCTGCGCCCGGAGGACATCTCACCCAAGGCTCAACGCTACTTCGAGACCCTGGGGCGGGTTGATCTGATCTCCTACAAGGGCGAGCGAACGGACCGCTTCGGGCATTCCTACTTCACCACCAACCCGGACGTCAGCTCTGACCTGATACAAATGATCCGATACGACAAGCGGCTCGGAGAGCCGGGACGGCAGCTGATCAAGACGGGGCCAGTTACCTGGGAGTTCCCGGTCGATGGGGGGCCACAGGGTTAAACTGAGACCGCACGCCTGAGTCGACGCAAGCGGATGGCGTGGACGGGTCCCTTCAAGGGCTAGTCGGCCGTCCTTCGATGAAGCGACGATGCGCTGGAGTAAAGCCCCGGCCGATGCGCCGTGGGTGCTCGCCGGAAGGGTTCTTGCGTCAGCCGTCAGGCTGATGGGTGGCGAGCAATGAGCGCAGGATGCGGCCCGCGTGGCGCAAAGGGAGCGAGAAGTGACCCTCGTTCGCGAGAAAGTGGGCGTGGGTGTTGGGGAGGTTGGCCGCGTACCAGCGGGAGTGAGAAGGGGGGACGGTTCCGTCGTCTTCCCCATGCCACAGGTGTGTCTCCAGCTCGATCCCGTCGAGCGGTAGCATCCAGTCGCTGGTGTAAAGCAGGAGCTCCTGACGTGCGCCGCGGGCTCCGTCGCGCATCGCGTCGTGAACGGCTTGATTGAGCGTGCGACGAATCTCGGGGCTTGCCAGCTCCCGCAAGTCAGCAACGGACGCGGTGGCCATCCTCATGCTGTCCAGGGTCTGTGGGTACAAGGACCAGAAGCACGCGGTCAGGGGTCCGAACAGAAACTCCGACCACAACGAAGTGCGGTGTGCGGCGGAGAAATTCAGCCGGGTCCGCCAGTCCAGCCCGTCGAGCAGGGATTCGAGGTAGATTGGGCCAAGGGGGCCGACGAGGGCACACCTCAGGATCCGGCCCGGTATGCGACAGGCGCAGGCAAGGGCAAAGGGCGCGCCGCCCGAAACGCCGAGCACGGCGAATCGCTCGAGCCCAAGGTGGTTTGCCAGTAGCTCCACATCATCGGCCCAATCGCCGATTTTGCGGTCAGGCTGCGCATCCGATTCCCCGCAGCCCGGGCGATCCGCGGCGATGATGCGCGCGTTCTCGGCGACCGCGAAAGGGTGCATGATGCGGGCTTCACGGCGCGAACTGAGAAAGCCGTGGCAATAGACAACGGGTACGCCTTCAGGATCGCCATACTGGGAGTAGGCAATGCGCCGGCCGGACGGCAACTCGACGAACTGGGTGCGGTTCTCCAAGCGTTGCTCGGCTAGGGAGCCCGTTTGGCCCGGGGCGGTTTTGGGTCGGCCATTCTGCGTTTTTGGTTCATTCGGTCGCGGTGGCCGATCGCCGACACGGCTGGCTCAACGGTGCGCTTGAGCGGTACACCCCCCGAAGTTGCGCTTTGTCCCGCAGCGGGCCGGGGGCCAAGGATCACCCCGCGCGATGGCTCATGGCCCGTTTCAGGCGCGACGAACCTGGCGCAAGCACTCGGTCTGTTCTCACCCGCCGACGTACCGAGTACATGTCCGTCAATGGTTCCCTGGCCACTTTTCGCCTTCGCTAGGCACCGAGGTCTGCCTCGCACGAGCTCGCGGCCGTTCGCTGCCGGTGTTACACGCAACCGGTCGGTTTCGGCAATCCCCCCCACTTACAGATGAGCTTCATCGGCCCTTTCTTGAATACGCCGTACAGGTCTTTGGTCGACACGCTCATCTTTTTCGCGAAGATGCGGATCGGGGGTACGACGCCGTCGTTGTCGTACATCGCCCTGGCCTCGCGGATGTAGGTCATGATTTGGTCGTCGATTTCGAAGTCGTCCTCCTTGGCCAACTCGATTGCGATTTGCTCGTTCCAGTCGTCACGGTTGACCAGAAAACCTTCCCCATCTACGGGTACGCTGATTGCCATCTAATGCTCCCAATCGCTTACAAAATCTATCGATCATCCGATGTTCCAGATGCGGCCGGTTTCTGCTGAATCTACCATGCCAATAGCATGGGAAATGGACTGAGAGATGAGCGGTCGGGGTGGCGATCAGGAAAGACTGTCCAGGTACTCAGCGATTTGCGCCGCGGTGTCCAGGGGGTGCGGGAAACATATCCGCCGAAGCCGATCTCCATGACGCAGATCCATGCCTCGCTGATCGACACCGGCGACGAACACCGTGTCCTCCCCCTCGGGCGACGGTATCCAGGACCGAAGCAGCAGCTGATGGATTCGTTCGATGTCGCCGCAAATGGCCGCCTGCGCGTTTTGGTCAATGGTTGAGGCACGGAGGATACGCCCTGGGCTCACCCAGCGGGCGGTCGCGAATCCGCCGTTGTAGTGGAAGCGCAGCGGCATCAGGCGGTAGAAGCGAAAGCCGAGCTGCTCGAAGTAAGCTCGCGTTCTCGGGAAATAGCGGAAATAGCGCTGTGCTGCGGAGGGCGTTTCAGAAGCGATTCTCGAGCAGTCCGCAAGACAAGTCAGGCGGTCGCTCTGTTGGACATCCCCCTCGGTTTGCTCGAAGACGGTGAATGCGCAACGTGGGTCGGCGTCCAGATTTCGGCAATGCTGAGCCAGGTGGCTGAGCAGCAAGGTGGGGCGACCGCCGCCGTCGAGGCAGTAGGGCACGACGGAACCAAAAGGATAACCCGGTTCGGCTTGCGAGTGCGTCGAGAGCACTGCGTGGAAGGAGCCCTCCCAGAGCCGTCGGGGTTCCTCGAACCGAATCTCGTCAGGTTGTGACTTAGCCGGGCTGTCGGTCAACTCGCTGTGCCTCGATGGCTTCGAGCACCCCGTCCCAGAACCGGATCCGGGCGCAGATGGCCTCTTCGGCCGCGGTCTCGGCCTGCTCGATCTTGACTGGGTCGTCTCCGCATAGGGTCTCCAGAAGCCGCAGTGACATCGGGCCGTGGAGGTCCTCGTCGAGCCCGATATGGCGGGTCAGATAGTAGTGGAACGCCGGCGCCTGGGCCGCGGTGACCTGCATGTCGTGCAGCAGGCGTCGGAACATGTCCGGGATTACGCGTTCGCGGCCAAGTGCGAGCGCCGCGGCGACCGCGTGCGGCTTGTCCTCCCGGATGAAACAAAACGTGGTCTCCGAGAAATAACGGGCAGGCACAGGCACGAGGTCGGAGTACAGGGCATCGTCGATTCCACGCTCCCGCACCAGGGACAGGAAGCGCCGGGGCATGTCGCCGTCGGCGGCAATCTCGTCCATGGCGCGGCAATAGTGTTCGAAATGGCTGCCATAGAGGACCTCTCCGCCTTCGCCGGGCGCGGTGTCGGACTCCTCTTCGAGGACCAGGCGATTGATGAAATGGCGCAAGGCGGGATCCCCGATGGGCATCCAGGGGATCCCGGTCGGGGCGATATGGGCCTGCAGGTACTTTACCAGGGACATGAAATCCCAAACGGAGAAGACATGGTGCCGCATGAAGACCCGCAGGTCGTCGACACTGCGCACGGCCCCGTAGATCGGGTGCCGCTCCAGCTCGGAAACCAGGGGATGCAGGTGCTCAAGATTGATCGCGCCCATGGCGTCGGACCTCGTAGTTCAGTATTTCATTCGACACTGATCAATATACGCCTTGGCGGCGGAAATTGGCCACCGGGCCGAGGTCACTTGAGCGCGAATCGAATCGGTACGCGAAGCGGCCAGCGCGTCTTTCCGATCTCCTGCGGTATGGGCTTGAAGACGGAGAGGCGCTTGAGGGTCTCAATCGCCGCCTGGTCCAGCGACCCGTGGCCGGACCCCTTGTCGATCTGAACGTTGCGGATGCGGCCGTCCGCCAGAATCACGAAGGAAACCGTGACGACGCCTTCCAGGTTGCGCCGCTGGGCCTGCCTGGGATAGTGGCGATGCCTGGCGATGGCGCGTTGGAGCTCGGCCAGATACCGACCCTGTGCCGCTTTCGCGCTTTTGGTGTCGGCAGCGGACCGGGTTCCGCCGCTGGCCGCCGGCCGGCTCGATCCCCGCCTGGATTCGCGGTCGGAGCGGCTCGGCTGCGGCCGGTTCTCCGCCAGCTTGGGTTTGTGGGTTTGTTTGGGCTCTGATTTCGGCTTCGGCTTCGGCTTCGGCTTCGGCTT